>CALFLJ010000263.1 GCA_937880335.1 uncultured Succinatimonas sp. | reverse complement strand
TAGGTCATAGATCATCACTTATAAAACGCCATCAGTTTATTTTAAAAGCATCAGAGGATAAACAATGGATTAAGTGTCAATCATCTAAATATAGTGATTAAGATTAAACTCCACCATTTTGGTGGAGTTTTACTACTCACAAAACCATTCCTGAGGACAAATTTCCATAATATCCCTAAGCTGTCGCTTAGTGCTTTGTAGGTGCTCAATAAATACTTTTTGAGCTATTATAGGATCTTGTGTTTTTATGGCATCTAAAATTTTCTGATGATCTTTGTAGCTAATGTTATTTTCAGTAATATTAAAATGAATGGCTAGGAAACAAACCCGATTGGCTATGTTTTTTATTTTGTCAATCACAGGCCAAGCCTCAATCATATCAGCCTCTTTTAAAATAATCTTATGAAAATTATTATTTAGAATAAAAATTTCTTTAAGATTGTTATCTTCTATAGCCTGTTTTAAAAGTTTTAAATTTTCTTCAAGATCTAAAATTGCATTTTTACTAAAATTTAATACCGCTCGTTTGATAAAAATTCCTTCAAGAGCACAGCGTATTTCAATACCTTGCAGTACATCTTTTTTGCTGATTTTAGAGACTTTTGTCCCTTTTTTAGGAGCAATCTCTACAAATTTATTTTCGCTTAGTTTTATTAATGCCTCGCGTACAGGTTGCCTTGAAATTTTAAAATCAAATTGTCCTGCTATTTCATTTTCAGAAATTTGCTCTCCTGGGAGAATCTGGCATTCCGTAATTGCTCTTTTTAAATATCGGAAGATCTTTTGATTTAAGGGATCACTGCTCAAATCATTTGCAAATTCAGTTTTTAAACAAAAATTTTTCACAAAATCCTCTCTAAATTGATCGTAAATTTTATTTTATTTAAGCATAAAATAAATTTAAGTTCAAAATAAATATTTTGAATTTAAAAGAAAATATTAGGAAATAATGTAAATGCAATTTTATTATTATTTTCTACCAATAATATTTTACTTATAAAAGTTGATCTATAATTCTAGCAAAAAAAATAAGGCTTTCTGACAAGATGTGCAGAAAGCCTTTGAATTAGTTTAGTATATTTTTAATATTTGTTATGCCTTTTCTGCGATGGATTTGATACTAAATCCTCGATAGTTTCCTCTTTTTCTTCTTCATCGTCATTTACATTATTGTCGTCCTTTTCTTCATTGTTGCGAGCCTTGCTTGCAGCTTTAATAGAACGTCGACGATTTTGAATAATAGCCATACGACCGGTTAATTGTTCACTAGGTCCAAAGAAGGGCTTCTCACCTTTTAGGTATTTTACTTCGAAGTCACTGCAGGCGCGGGTTACTAGTTTGTAAAGGCCTATTACAGCAATAATATTAGGAATAACCATAAGACCATTGAACATGTCGGCTAATTCCCAAACTAATGTTACCTTAAGGAAACTTCCTAACATAAGGAAAAAGAGAACAATAACTGAGAAGATATTGATAAAGCGGTAGCCAAATAGGAATTTTACATTTTGTACCGCAAAGAAATACCAACCAATAATAGTTGTAAAAGCAGCGAAGAATAAACAGATGGCAACAAAACCTGAGCCTGCACTTCCCATACCCTCAACAAAGGCATTTTGGGTTAATACAATACCTGTGGTCTTACCATCTAAGACACCTGTGACTAAAATGACTAAGGCTGTAGCGGTCAAAACAACGAAAGTATCGATAAAAAGACCAATTACAGCAGCTAAACCTTGCTGGGATGGGTGTTTTACACGAGCTATAGCGTGGGCATGAGGAGTAGATCCCATACCAGCTTCGTTAGAGAAGAGTCCGCGAGCTACGCCATAGCGGATTGCTTCTTTTACTGATGCGCCTATAACTCCACCTGTTGCAGCCTCTGGGTTGAATGCGCCTACGAAAATGGCTTTTATGGTTGGAATAATGGCCTCAATATTCAAGGCAATGATATATATAGCTCCTAAAACGTAAACAAGAGCCATAAGTGGGACCATTTTCTCGGCAAAACTTGCAATACGCTTAATTCCACCAATGAAGATAAAGCCTGCAAGTAGGATGAGTAACATTCCTGTTACAGGTGTCGGAATATTAAAAGATGATTCAAATGCAGTAGAGATTGAATTTGCCTGTACCATATTGCCTATAAAGCCCAAGGCGACAATACATAAAACAGAGAAGATACAAGCCATGGATTTACTACCTAAACCATAGGTAATATAGTAGGCAGGGCCACCTATAATACGTCCTTCCTCATCTTTTGAACGGTATAACTGCGCTAAAACAGCTTCAGCGAAGATGGTAGCCATTCCAAAGAAAGCTGCCAGCCACATCCAGAAAATTGCGCCAGGACCGCCCATTGCCATAGCGGTTGCAACACCTGCTAAATTACCAGTACCAACCTGTGCTGCAATTGCTGTAGCTAGTGATTGGAATGAGGTCATTCCGTGATTACCAGCTTTTTCACCATTGAAGCTTAAGCCCCCAAAGACGTGTTTTAAAGCACGTCCGAACTGACGTATCTGTACAAAACGTAATTTAACAGTAAAGAATATGCCTGCACCTACCAGGATAGGTATAAGACACCAAGGCCCCCATAGAATGGAGTTAATATTTTGAACAATTGAAGTTAATTCATCCATGATTAAAGACTCTTAAAAGGTTGAAAAAAGACATAATCCGTGATGACGGACGCTCCTGAGACCTTTTAGGACAAGACAACGCGCGGCATCGACGTTTATGTATTTACCTGTTAAAAAGTAAATGGTTTGGACATTCTACTCTATATATTTGTAAAACAAAGACTTTATAAAATTGCACAGAATTGGTGATTAAATTTTATTGGTTTTGAGAATTGATTTATAAATAGAACAATAAACTTTATATTTAATCTTGCAAGGTTAACAAAAAGACTTTTTTTATTTTTAGTCATAAAAAAAAGCTCAGCTTAAATAAGTTGAGCTTTTATAATATGAGGTGTTTTTTTTACTTTAATAAGTATTATTTTTATTCTTTTTTACTTTTTTCCTCACCCATAGCAGAATCCATACGAGCGTGGAATTTCTTCTTTAGGTATATGGCAACACAGATTAAAAGAATTAAGCCTAATGCTGCATAAATACCGGTCTGAACATCATGGACATAGGACATTAAAAGATCAATATTTGTAGCAAATGCGTCCCCTAAATAAACCCAGACTGGAACTGAGATTAAAGCTGCCAGTCCATCCATTGCTAAAAAGGTAAAGAAGCTAATACGACGAGACATACCTGCAACAAGGAAAATTGGTGAACGTAGTCCAGGAAGGAAACGAGCCACAAATAATAAACCTAAACCATATTTTTTAAACTTCTGTTGAATTTGAGAGAAACGGCGTGGAGATAAAATTCTTCTGAACATCTTCAATCTTTGAATACGGTATCCAAAGATACGACCACCTAAAAACATTGTACTGTCGCCTAAAAGTACTCCCAAGATACCTACAGCGAACATGATATGGACATTAGTATATCCTAATCCTGAAATAATACCGCCTGAAACTAAGGTGATATCCTCAGGAACTGGAAGACCAAAACCGCAGAGAATTAACATCGCAAATACAGCAGAATAGCCATATTCCTGGAAGAAAGTAACAAGAGTATCTAACAAAATTAAGACCCTTTAATCAAGAAGAAAAAAATAACCTAATCCTGTATTTTACCAAAAATTTTACTTAAATTTAAAATTTTGCTCCGCTATAACCTAATTGTGACCAGGCCTCATATGCAACAACAGCCACAGAATTTGAAAGATTTAGACAGCGGCTATTTGGCATCATCGGAATTCTTATTCTTAAGTTCTCGGGAACAACATCGTAAACTTCGTCAGAGAGACCTTCTTTCTCACGGCCAAAGATTACATAATCTCCGTCCTCAAATTTAAATTCATGGTGTGAAATATAAGCTTTACTTGAGGAGGCAATAAGTCTCTTTGGTTTTTCTGTTTTTAGAAACTCTTTAAAATTTACGTGTACTGTAAGATTACAAAGCTCATGGTAGTCAAGACCTGCTCGCATAAGGCGTTGATTATCAAGATAAAAACCTAAAGGACCTATAAAGTGTAGCTTAGCTCCGCAGTTTACGCTAAGGCGGATCACATTGCCTGCATTAGATGGCATTTCTGGCTGGTAGAGAACTATATTTATCATAAATTTATCCTAAAAAATTTTTTGTATTTTAAACCATAAAAAAACTTTTGTTATTTATTTTATTTATCTTTTGATAACAAAAATAAAAAGAGCCTTTTTTTTATAAAAATTTGATGAAAAATCTATGAGTTAATATTATTTTTTGAGTTTTGGCAAAATTGTCAGAGCGACTTAAAGATGGTAACATGCACATGCATTTGCAAGCTTAAAATGCCTCTATTACATAAAGTAAAAACTTAAAAATTTTTAAAGTCTAAAAATATAAATTGTTAAAAGCTTTATTAAATTGAAAAATTTGAATTTAATAGTTTTAAGTTTTAGCTTTTTTTCTTAAATTTCAGGTAAAAGCTTTCAATACATCATATTTTCCTTAAAAAATCATCATTTAACAAAAAGGCTTAGGATCTGTTCGGAGGAATTATGTTTTCACGTCCCGCTAAAGGAACGGAAAAAGAGTCACAAGGCATAGTAAGAAAGTTATTGTTGTCCTTGTCTATTTTAATAAGTGTAGTGTGCTTTTTATTGATGATTTTTTATAAACATCAACAAACAAGAGCCATGACAGGAGAGCTTTTAAATGGACCACAGGGTACTTTAGTAAGTCCTGATAAGACCTCTTTTTTATCAAGCCCCATTGATTATTTTGGTGCGGTTGCTTATTTGTTTCCGCTTTTAATAGTCTATGCAACTTATAAGCTAGTTTATAAGAAAATTAGTTTAAAAAGTTTAGATTTTTTTGTTGTAGGTACCTTTGTATTTGGATTTAATTTTTTAGTTATAGGCTTATGCTCGTTGTTTTCCTCACTTTTTGTTATAGGAAACGAGGGCGCAGGTGGTATTTTAGGTGATTTTTTAAATATTTACTTTTTTCAAAAGTTTCCTCATGTTATAGCTGTGGCAACCCCTTTAATTTTAACCTTAATTGGATTATTTGCCTTTACCCATAAAAGTCCAATGTGGTTTTGTGAGAGTATAGGAGACTTTATTTGTGGCTTTATTCCTTTTTTAAATAAGAATGAGGTTAAGAAAGGCCATAAGGAAGATAAAAAAGATAACCTTAAGACTAAGAATAAACAGGATAAAGCCTCTTTTGATGAGGATAAGTCTCAAAATAAAGGTGATTCTTTAGATAACCACTTAAAAACACATGATAAAGAGCCAACCTTTGGGGATGAGAATGAGCCTTTAAAGTCACCTCCTCATTTAGGAGGAATAAACCTTGGTAATAATAACGAGGTTAACAATTCATACGAACCTCCGCGTTTTTATAATGGGCCTGAGGATCAAAACAGTCCAACTAAAACAGAGCAGATAGGACCTGACCACAAGATTGAGCCTTTGTTTGGCGGAAATGATTTTGTGAAAGCTCCACCTCCACCTCCTAAGAATTTTGTAGGTCAAAAGCCTCAAGAGCCTTCTTACGCATCTAAAGAGGAGCTAGCTGCTGCTTCTAATTTAAATACTGCAGAGCAGTATAAAGAAAAAGAAGATAGGCCCTTGTATTATTCTCCAAACCAAGGTGCAAATAGCTTTAATGCTAAATCATCTTTGGCTAAATCCTATAATGATTCTCAAGCAAAAGAGAGTGAGGATAATAGACCATCTACCTATATTACAGGTTTAGGTGTAAATTCCAAAAATAAAAATGTTGAGGCAAAGGATGATGGTGTATCACATACGCTAATCACTAAGACTGTTACTGAGAGTGCTGTCAAAGTTCCAATTCAAACTCCAAAAGCCGAGAATGATTTAAATGAAAAAAGGACCATTGTAACAATTGGAAATCCTGTAGCTAAAAAAACGGAAGTAAAAGAGGAAGAACCCCCTAAGAGTAATGAGAAATCAACTATTGTAACTCGTTATATTGCTCCTTTAAAAACGGCAAAGGAGGTGCACAATGAGAACACAGAAGGGAAAAAAGAGCAGGTAAGTACAGTTATAACAAGAACTGTTCCACTTAAGGATGTTCCATTACAAAACGTAAATACCTATCCAAATTCAGAAGGATTTGGAGGAGGCTTTAGCGAGAGCAGAGAGCATAGTGAACACAGCGCTTTTGTCCCAAGTTATGAAGAGGGGGATGACAATGTCATTTCCTTTAATGAAATTTCTAAAGAAAAGCAGAGCATCGAGGTAGATAAGCTCTCAGGTGCCTTTGTTCCTACATCAGGTGATTTGGTAAAAGAGCGTGATAGTATTGCTCAGAAGTATGACGATAATGCACTTAGAGCTGATAATCGTTCTTTTATATCAGAGAAAGATCAGAATTATGGAGCCTTATCTCAAGGTACTCGTGGAGTTATGCAAAGAACTTCTACTGAAGATGGAAGCTTGCAAGCTAAGGAGTCTTACGATAGTAATTATTATTCGCAAACTAGTTTTAATGAATCAAATACTGTTAATCATAAAGAAGAAGTAAAAGAGAGCTTTGGTTACGATTTTACAAAACGTCCAGAGAGTGCTGATCCTACTAAATTTCCGACTAAGAATATGACATCCTCTCAAGTGACTGTACCTCATTTTCCATATGATGATTGGCGTCCAAGTTTCAACCTTTTAAAACTATCAGATGGCAAAATTTTAATGGATGATGCCACAATTGAGGAAATGATAGGTCGTATAGATCAGTTCTTAAATGATTTTAAGATCAAAGCTCGTGTAGCCCATTATATGTCAGGTCCGGTTATTACCCGCTATGATCTTCTTTTAGAGCCAGGCGTAAAATCATCAACCTTAAGAGGAGTAAGTCAGGATCTTTGTCGTAATCTAATGGTACGTTCAGTACGTATTTTAGACGTTATTCCGGGTACCCCTTATCTTGGATTGGAATTGCCAAACCCCAAACGTCAGCTTATCACCTTAGGAGATGTGGTAACAAGACCTGAGTTTGTTAATACCAGAGCCTCATTGCCTATGTGTTTGGGTGTTAATGCAGTTGGCGTTCCTGTAGTTGCAAACTTAGCTCAAGCTCCTCATCTGCTTATTTGCGGTACTACAGGTTCAGGAAAGTCTGCAGGTGTAAACGCAATGATTCTATCGTTGCTTTTAACCTGCTCTCCTTCAGAGTTGCGTTTGATTTTGATTGATCCAAAGCAAGTTGAGTTTAGCTTATATGAGGGACTACCTCATCTTCTAACACCTATTATTACAGAGCCTGAGGAAGCCCTGGCTGCTATGGCCTGGCTTGTCTCAGAGATGGAAAGCCGTTATAGCTTAATTCGAGCCATGAGAGTACATCAGCTCGATGAGGTAAATGAGATCATAAAAAACAATGATGCTCAAGGTAAACTTACCTATGATCCAAGCTGGACTGCTGATATGGGTGGAAATCCACCAGTTTTAAGACCTCTACCTAAGATCGTGCTTATTATTGACGAGTTTGCTGATTTAATGGTGACATCATCAGGTAAAAAGGGAGGTAATGGTTTTGAAACTGCGTTACGTCGTATTGTAGCTAAAGCTAGAGCCGCAGGAATTCACCTTATCATGGCAACACAGACTCCGCGTGCTGAAATTGTAACTGGTGTTGTTAAAGCAAATATGCCATCACGTATTGCTTATACGGTACAAAACGGAATGGATTCCCGAGTTATTTTGGATGAATCTGGTGCTGAGGATCTATTAGGTAATGGTGATATGTTAGTTAAATACCAGAAACTAGAAAATTCTCAGACTTTCCGTGCTCACGGTCCTTTTGCAAGTAATAGCGATGTAAAGGCAATTGTAAGAGCATGGATTGATAGGGCAGGCGATCCTGAGTATGTAGAAGGCGTTACTGATTTTACACTTGAGGATGAAAGCGAGAGTAAGGATAATTCAAGTGATGAAGCATCATCGGCAACAGGACTTGATAAGATCTTTGATGAAGTTGCAGCTTATGCCCGTGATTATGTTGAAAAATGTCACAAATCACCTCCTGTAAGTGATATTCAGGTTAATTTCAACGTAGGTTACGCTCGTGCTAAACGGTTGAAAATGCAACTAGTACGAGAGGGTGTAATTGACGACTAAATTAAAAGCGGAGTAATTCTCCGCTTTTGTTTGCTCAGCATGAGCTCTCTATAGGGATTAAGTTTATAAGCTATGCATATGACATTCTCATAATGTTTGGAAGTAGAGAAGTTGCGGTGCGTATGTTGGAAAATGTGACAAGGTTTGTGGAGAAGGAGCTTTTTTAGTCAATAAAAAAAACAAGATTCTGCATGCATGTGTGAAATTCCAATTTTTAGGCTTTGGATTTACTACGAGAGTAAGTTAAATAAAGAAAAGGGTGTGTCCTACGCAAAGGTACTTTGCTATTGTCTATGAAAAGAAAAGTATTAAATTCTCTAAAAATATAAAAGAGGTTTTAAATCGCAAATCATAGTAGATACAGAATGTGATGGAATGTCTGAGAATGCACTTGCTTGGATTGGTAAACTTTTTTTGGATCTGTACTAAGAGAATGGTATTAGTGTATGGATGGAATGATTAGACGCAGAATACGTAAGATAATATTGAAAAGCTTGGAAGAGGCTGTATGGGGTATGAGGAAATCAAAAGAAAGATATTTTAGTATCGATCTGTTGAAGGTCAGATCTTAAGTTAGGCTCTGATCTTCTATCGTATAGGAAATGCCATATACTAAACTGCATGTGTGGTATTGTGAGAGGAGTAAGAGAAATTTTATCCTATTTGATTCTAAGTTAAAAAAAATTTTTCTGTGGCATAATTTAGGAGAGTTTAAAATAAAAGAGGTTTTTATGTTTAGGAAATTATGCGCAATCTTAGCTTTGGCTTTTGCAACTTTCACTTTTGAGTCATTCGCCTCTGATAAATTAGATTTACAGAATAAATTAAAGGATTTTAACGCTCTTGCATGTGATTTTAATCAGACTGTCTTAAAACCTGATGGATCTAAAGTTTCATCATCAGAAGGGAGTCTTAAAGTTATGCGCCCCTCTCACCTTATGATGCACACTAAGACCCCTGATGAGCAATACTTATTTACAAGAGGAAATGAGGTTTATTTTTTTGACCCTTTCGTAAATCAGGTATCTATTTTCAATCGAGATGATTTAAATACGACCCCTTTTTTACTTTTAAATTCAGATGATGAATCTTTGTGGGATCAATATGATATAAGCTCCAATGGCAATGAGTTTAGTTTAAAGCCACTTAAAAAATCTGATATAAAATCATTTAGTCTTGTCTTTGATAAGGAAATTTTATCTTCTATTAAGATTCTTATGAAAGATGGAAATCTTAATATCTATAACTTAAAAAATCAGAGTAAAAATGTAAGTTTAAGTGATTTTAATTTTGAGATCCCATCAGATGCTGAGGTAGATGATGAGCGTTCATTCAGATGATTTGTTTTCAGCGGTAGAGCAGGAGCGCTTAGATAAAAAGAAAAAAAGGGGTCGTATTTAA
>CALFLJ010000262.1 GCA_937880335.1 uncultured Succinatimonas sp. | reverse complement strand
TTAAATCAATGTGATCCGTACCTGCGGTAGCTGTGCCAATAAATTTAAGTACATTTGCTTCCTTTAAAAGCTCATCATTAACTTTAGTTACTGATCTTATAATAAGAGCATCTATATCTTTAAGATCAGAGCTTTCAATTTTTCTACCTTCTTTAAGCAAAACCTCGCCATATTGGGAAAACACTTCTAACGCATTAGGTAAAGCTTTGTCTGCTAAAATACGCATAAACAATCCTCAACGATAAATTTTTCTTAAATTATAAGCCTTTATCTTATATATTGCTTTTCTATATTTCTAAATTTTAACTTGTATATTAAAAAAATTTACCTTCTCTTGCCTTAATACAACTTAAGTTCTAACAGCTAAAAGCATGTATAATAAGAACGGTTTACCTTTTTGAGGAATTATTATGTCTGTGTCAACTGCAATTACAACCGATTATCAAAAGCAGGGAACAACGGCCCTTTTATTAGGCTCAGGCGAACTTGGTAAAGAAGTCGCTATTGAACTTATCCGCTATGGTATCAACATCATTGCCTGTGATCGTTATGCTAACGCTCCGGCTATGAATGTAGCTCAACAGCACGCTATTATAGATATGCGTGATCCTGTGGCATTAGAAAAGCTAATTCGTCAAGTAAAACCCGATTACATTATTCCTGAGATTGAGGCTATCGCAACTGATGTATTAGTAAAACTTGAGCAAGAAGGATTTAATGTCGTACCTTCAGCTCAGGCAGCTTTTACAACAATGGATCGTGAGGCTATACGAACCTTAGCAGCTGAGACCTTAAACCTCCCTACCTCAGCTTATTTCTTTGCCTCGAGCATTGAGGAAATTGAAGAAAATATTGAAAAAGTAGGCTTTCCTTGCATTATGAAACCTGTAATGAGCTCATCTGGCAAAGGTCAGAGTGTTCTACGCTCAACAGAGGACATTGAAACTGCATTTAAAGAGGCCTGTGAGCATGGTCGTGGTGGCAAAGCACGTGTTATCGTTGAAGGATTTGTAAAGTTTGACTGCGAAATTACTCTTTTAACTGTAAGTGCAGTGGATGGTATACATTTCTGTCAGCCTATAGGTCACCATCAGGTAAACGGTGACTACCATGAGTCATGGCAGCCTGAGCATTTATCAGAGGAGGTCTTACTTGAGGCCAAACGTATTGCCTCAACCGTAGTAAGTAATTTAGGTGGCTATGGTATATACGGTGTAGAGCTGTTTATTGCAGGCAACAAGGTTATATTCTCAGAATTATCCCCACGCCCTCATGATACTGGCATGGTTACTATGATCTCACAAGACCTATCTGAGTTTGCTTTACATGTCCGCGCTCTTTTAGGCCTTCCTATTGGAAAAATTTCATTCTTTGGCCCATCAGCATCTGCAGCTGTATTACCACATGGCGATGGTAATCGTGTTACATTTAATCATATTGACAAGGCTCTTGCTGTAACCCCTACAAGTCAGATAAGAATCTTTGGCAAGCCTGAAATTCATGGTGAGCGTCGTATGGGTGTATGCTTATGCCGTGGTGCAAGCGTTGAGGAAGCAGTTGATAATGTAAAGAAGATGCGTAAGGCTTTAGACATTACAGTTGAGGAATCCTCATAATGAGTCTTACCAATCTTTCAAACTATAAAACCATGGATCCCTTTATCCTCTACTCTGCAATCAATATGCTATTGCGTGATCATGAGTATGAGGATTTAGATGATTTATGTAACGCTCAAGAACTTGATAAAGAAGTAATCATAAAAAGACTTAAAGACTTAGGTTTTGTTTATGATGAATCTTCTGCACAATTTAAATAATACTGATGTCGCAAGTCTTAATTTTACCACTTGAATCTACATCACCTGGTTTAGAGGGGCGCTTAGGCGCCCTTTGTGCGTTACCCTGTGATGGTAATTTAGATACAGAAAATTTTTTAATAAAATTAAATCGTCTCCCTGAAAGAATTCTGCCACATCCAGGCTACTTATTTGCTCAGGGTTTAAATCCAAACTTATTTTTAAAAGCCCCCTGTGAGGCATCTTTTTTTAAAGACTGTGTTGAGCTTTTAAATAGCTTTGACACCATCATTACCTATTCATCAAGACCTTTACAAACTCTAGAGATAACAGCTTTAAGATTATGTCAGGATCTAACCTTCCCTCGACCTAATCAGACTATAATAGAAGTCTCAACCCTCCTGCATGCAATTGAAATATTCAATGGCATAAAACTCAATCTTAAAAATAATCTTATAAATACAGCAAAATCATTAGGTTATAAAGAAGAACTTAGTAAAGCAAAACAAAAAGAAAAGCTATTGGCTTTAAACTTTTGTTTAAATAAAGCAAAAGAGATCTCACCGTCTCTCTTTGCTTTCTTAAATAGACCTCTTTCTTATCGTTTTAACCTTCTCACAAAAGCATTAAATGAGAAAAACGGTTTAGTCTGTGTTGATAGACTTGGAAAACTTACCCTCATAATTCCGCTTAAGATTACAGGTCTTTATGTTGAATGCATTGTATTTGGAGAAAATATAGTCTATAGAGATGAGTTTAACTTTACTCAAGGTTACCTCATTGCGCCTTTATCAGTTCTGACAAAAGAGAGACAAGATGCAATTGAAATAGATCCGACAAGAGCTATGGAAATGCTCCATTTTTGGATGGAAAAGCTAGAACAGCTTGATGATTATCGAGTATGTCGCCCAAGTCAAAAATTCTTCTCAAAATTAAATGATCAAGATTTGGAGTATTTTAAGCTTCTAATTAAGGAGGAGTGTGGAAAGCATCCTAAGGCCCCTTTGGGCTTATCTTTATTCTTCAAACGTCATCTGCTGATGCTTTTAGGAGATAATTTTAGAAAAGATTTATCTGAAGAAGAACTTTTAAATTATATTGATCTGTGCAATAAAAATGCAGAGACAAAGCTTAATAACTACTCTAAAGCAATCAATGATCTAGTTCCTTTAGTTCAAGATGGAAATGATGAGGACTTAAAGCTAATTGAAGCTTTAACTTATTACCCTAGCAACTTAAGTGCTCAATAAAAGAGAGGCTACTCTCTTTTATTACTCATCAAAAATGTGGTCAAATACACCTTTATCTATATCACGACCTTCTTTAGCACAGGCTTCTTTTAACACCTTTGTAAATAATTCATCGGCATGACTGCGGGCAATACCGGTCTTCCATCCTAAGGAAAGCTCACGGGTAATTAAAGGTTTAAACGGAACAAAAACAACTTTATCAGTATCTCTATCACTTATCTTATCAATAGCAACCGCAACTCCCAATCCTGACTCAACAAAGGCAATCGCTGTATAAAGCTCATTGAATGTTCCGACAATGTTTAAAGCCTCAAAATTAACCTCAAATAATCCTTTAAATGAACGATTGTTTAAATAAAACTTTCACAAATCGCCGTACTAAGGTTCAGTTATAAATTTTCTAGG
>CALFLJ010000261.1 GCA_937880335.1 uncultured Succinatimonas sp. | reverse complement strand
CTACTATATCTTTAATTTTATTATAAAAGCTTGGATCGCAATTTCTCACCCAATTTAATTTGTTTGTTTTATTGCGATGTTTCTATGAAATTTGTCTATTAGGCGCTATGGAGCAAGGTATTTTATAAAACTTAATATAATAGAAAATGTCATATTTGTGATTATCTGTGTCTAAGCTATAATATATAGGTATTTAAAGAATTTGGAGTAATAAATGGTTGATACTACACAGATAAAGGGCTTTGAAAACAAAATAGAATTTTTAAAAAGTACCATTGTAAGTATTCCTAATTATCCTAAAGAAGGTATCTTGTTTAGAGATATAACCTCATTATGTGAAAATGGGGAGGCTTTCTCTCAGACAATCTCTCTTCTAGCTCAAATTTATGAAAACGAACATATTGATAAGGTTGTGGCAGCCGAGGCACGAGGTTTTGTCTTTGGCGCAGCTTTAGCATCTCACCTAAACTGTGGAATGGTCCTTGTGAGAAAACCTGGAAAGTTGCCTCGTCAGACAGTATCTGAAAGTTATGAGCTTGAATATGGATTTAATGAGCTTCAAATTCATGCAGATTCTATAAAACCAGATGAGAGAGTGCTTTTAATCGATGATCTTCTTGCCACAGGCGGTACCGTTGATGCTATGTGTAAATTGGTAACTAAACTTGGCGCTAAGATCGTTGATATTGCATTTGTTATCGAACTTTTCGATTTAGGCGGTGCAGAACGTATTTACGAAAAGTGGGGTATAAAGCCATTATCTCTTATTAAATTCCCAGGACATTAGTTTTTATGGCAGATTCACAATATCAGGCCTTAGCCAGAAAATACCGACCTCAGTCTTTTGACGATGTTGTAGGTCAGAAGCATGTCATTACAGCTTTGCGCAATACAATTGATGCAAATCGTTTGCATCATGCGTATTTGTTAACAGGTACTCGAGGTATTGGTAAGACTACTATTGCCAGAATTATTGCCAAATGTCTTCAATGTCCTAATGGTATATCGTCTCATCCTCATAAGGATGGAGAGTTCTGCGAGGTTTGTGACGCTATTGCCAAGGGGAGTTTTCCTGATGTAATTGAAATTGATGCTGCATCACAAACAAAAGTAGATGATACACGTCAGTTATTAGAAAATACTCGTTATCCTCCTCTGTCAGGACGTTTTAAAATTTACATTATCGATGAAGTGCATATGCTTTCGATAAGTAGTTTTAATGCCCTGCTTAAGACTTTAGAGGAACCACCTTCATATGTAAAATTCATTCTTGCAACTACAGATCCGCATAAGATTCCTGTTACAGTCTTGTCGCGTTGCCTACAGTTTCAACTTAAAGCTTTAAGTCAGGATGAAATTAAAGGACAAATATTAAAGATCTGTAATCAAGAGGGAATTCTTTGTGAGGATGCTGGGGCAAGTTTAATTGCCAGAGCTGCCAGAGGAAGTATGCGTGATGCATTATCCTTGTGTGATCAGGCTATAGCTTTAGGTAACGGTTCCATAAAGCGTGACGGTGTTGTTGATATGTTAGGCACCGCAGGTGACGGGATTATTGTAAATATTTTAAATTTATTAAGTTCAAATGGAGAGCCGGATTTAGGAGCCCTTTTAGAGGAAATTCGTAAGATTAGTCCTAATTATAAAAATCTTATGGATGAGATTGTCACTTGCTTTCATGATCTTTCTTTATATCAAATCCTAGGCAAGCGCAGTTATAATCTTTTTTCTTTATCAGATGAGCTTTTAGATCTTTATGCTCCTTTATTTGCCCCAGAAACTTTACAAACTTATTATCAAATTGCTCTGCAGGGTTTAGAGGAAAATAATGTAACAGAAGGGGCTTCTGCTTTTGAGATGATGGTTTTACGTCTTCTTGCCTTTACCCCTGAAAAAAAAAAGCTTGGATAGGTGAAGATGACTTTATACTAAGCGCATCTTTAAAGTCATTCCTAAGACAAATTATTAAAATTTCCTTAAGAAATACTCAAAATTTGGAGTCTCCCTCTGGACGAATTATAGACGTACAGCTCTCAGATACTGCCAATTCTCTAAATAAAGATATACAAAGTTCAAATTTAGAAAGAGAGTTTGATAATGTATTAACAGTTGATGCAGCCCCCTCAGCTTCTGACACAGAAAGCAAAAATGGCTTAGAACAAATAAATAAGCCTGCATTACCAGATCTTTCCTTGCAAGGTGTTGATGCTGAAATGGATATCTTGCATCATGCTCTTTCTAATCTCAATAATAATACTAAAAGCCATTCTGATATTTCGGCCAATCAAAAATTTGAAGGAACTCTTAGAGAAATCCTAAATAAAAATAAAAAAAATGATTTTGAAGAGACATATTTTGAAAAACCTAAGCTGAAAACTTCAGATGAATTTGCTCAGATAATAAATTCCCATCGTAGGGACTTTGGTCCTAGTATGGAAAAGCAAATGCTTGAGGTAAAAGACTATATCAAAACTATTTTTAATCATGTGCGTGAGGTAATCCGAAAAAGCAAACCTGGCAATATAAATAATTCAGCTCAGACTCTTACGGCATTGGTTGAGGAGATTACAAAGCTAGGTCAGATGGCTGAACTTAAAGAAAAACAGCTCCCCTTAACCTCAAAAGATTCTGCGGAAGGATCTCTAAGTGATTCTGAAATTAACGGATTTTTATCTGCAATTACAGATGATGAAAAATCTCCTCAAGAGGAAAGAATTAACAATGAGATCACTACGGGATCAGATTTTGCACTAAAGCCACAGCTCTCTCCTAAAGATACAGATGATGAACTAAGAAAAATTCAGGAGTTAGCTCGTGTTAATCTTGCATCAAGTTTTAACTTTGGTCAAAAAGAGTCTGAAGATAAACAGATTTTTGATGATAAGCCTGTAATTGAGGAACAAAAGAGCACATATATTCCATCATTAGGCGAGGTTTTAAATGAGGTATTAAATAGAACTCAGCCTCCATCTTATATAAGACATCAAAACAATAACACAGGTACTTTAATCTCTAAGGACCTACAGGTGGTCTTAGATGATATTTATGCCAAGAAGCAGCAAGATGACTATGAAAAGAAAATCCTTCAATCTGATGCTAATAAAAATATCGAGAATAAGGTAGAAATAAAAACAGAAACACA
>CALFLJ010000260.1 GCA_937880335.1 uncultured Succinatimonas sp. | reverse complement strand
CTAAAAGAATCCCTGGTGAATTTTGTTATATTCTTTCCAGGGATTCCACAGATTTTGCGAAGAACTTTTCATTATGGATTATGGTTAGTTGAAAAGTTTTTAAATGAGAAAATATTTTTACCAAATATAAACAAGTTATATTCTTTACCAAATTTATATTTAATTTTTTTTACTTTTAAAAATTTGAATATTTTGAAAGTTTTTGTATAGATTTTAGTTTTCTCTAAAAAAATTTCTTCCAGTTTTGTATTCCTAACATTATTTTTTTCTTCAATGTAAGTTAATACAGATAAATCATGCATTCTTTTTGACTGTCTAACTGAATTTGAAGAATGCCATCTATAATTAAATAAAATTTTGTCTACAAATTTAAACTTACCTTGTTTAGAAAGCTGAAGATTCAAATAAAAATCCTCCAGTAAAGCTTTTTTTGGGTACCCACCAGACCTGAAATAAGCTTCTTTCTTAATTAGATAACCATTTGGAATATAGTTATCGTACAATAAACTTTCGTAAGAACCAAAATCATCACTAGAAAAATCTTTTGCAATTTTGTGATTATGGTTTAAAAACTCCTTGAAAGTTCTATATTTTGCTTTTTCTATTTCAACAGTATTTCTTTCGTTATCCCAGCCAACCCTTTTAGAATTACTGTCAATAATTGCATTATCTCCAACAACTAACACATAGTCATTATTATTTTCTATTTCACGTACAAGCGTCTCAATAGCGTTTTGTTCTGCGATATCGTCAGAAGCAATTATATAAAAGTACTGTCCTTTTGCTAGCTTAGCCATTTTATGCAATGTAAAGGAAACTCCTTTATTTTCTTGATTTAAGCAAACAAAATTTGTGAAACGCTTTTGACATACATCTTTCAGTGTTTGAATTTTTTCAAAAGTATTATCTGAGGAACCATCATTAATAATAAGCAACTCAATATTTTTATATGTTTGTCTAACAATAGAATAAATTGCCTCTTTTACATATTTTTCATGATTATAAGCAGGCATTAAAACAGAAACCAAAGGATAATAGCTCATAATATTATACAGAAAATTCATTAATCAAATATACAACTTGTTCTGCCTCAGCTTCACTTAATACAGGAGAAATAGGCAAAGAAATAACTTCTTTGTGTATTTGTTCTGTAATAGGGAGATACATTTTTGACCACTCCTGATAAGCCGGCTGTTTATGTGGCGCCGTAGGATAATGAATATTTGTTTCTACACCATGATCTGAAAGATATTTTTTTAATTTTTCTCTATACTTTGTTCTTATTGCAAAAATATGCCAAACATGAGAGTCATCATTATATGATTTTGGTAAAACTACATTATCATTTGTTATATTATTGATATAATACTTGGCTATTTTGCGTCTTTTTGTGTTGTCATCATCTAGATATCTTAGTTTTATATCTAGAACAGAAGCTTGTATTTCGTCTAAACGGGAATTTATTCCTTTATAAATATGATGATATTTTCTGTCAGAACCATAATTAGCAAATGCTTTAATTTTTTCAAATAGAGCTTCGTTGTTTGTTGTAATTCCACCAGCATCTCCAAGAGCACCTAAATTTTTTCCTGGATAAAATGAAAAAGCTGCAGCGTCACCTAATGCCCCAACTTTCACTCCATTATATGTTGCACCATGAGCTTGTGCTGCGTCCTCAATAATTTTTAAATTATACTTTTTTGCGATATAAAGAATTTTTTCCATTTGTACAGCTTGTCCATAAAGATGTACAACAACAATAGCCTTTGTCTTTGAGGTAATTTTTTCTTCTATTAAGTCTGGATTTATGCAATAAGTATTTAGATCTGGCTCAACAAGAACAGGGGTACAATTGTTAGCAGTTATAGATAATATTGTTGCTATAAATGTATTTGCTGGAACAATTATTTCGTCTCCTTTGCCAAATCCAAAGGCTTTAATAATTAATTGGAGAGCATCCAGTCCGTTAGCAACGCCTAAGGCAAATTTTGTTCCACAGTAGGAGGCAAAATTTTTACAGAATAAATCGTTTTGATATCCTTGAATATACCACCCACAATCTAATACTTCTTTAATTCTTGAATCAATTTCATTTCGAAAACGATTGTTAATCTTTTCTAAATCTAAAAATTTTATCATAGTAGCTCGACTGTTTAAATTTAACGTTTTAACCCATTTTTTGAAGTACTAAAGTTGAGTTAATAAATATATTGTGCTTGGTTAAGCCTATTATTTAGTCATGTCGCACATGCAAAGTCTAGTATATCAGATAGTAAAATTTGTAACTAGTTTAACTAGGACATTATTAGCAATACTCTTTAACAAATTGTTCATGATCTCTAATATAATCATCTTCATAATAATAATCAGAAGCTGCTACACATAACACAGAGTCTTTTTGAAGCCACAACATTTCACGCCACGTTGGTTCAGTTATTACAACACCAATGGAAGGATCTGATAATTCAATCTCCTCTCTTCCGTTTCTATTTTCTAATATTAGTTGTATTCTTCCATAAGGACAAAATAGGATTTGTTTCAAATTTTTATGAGCATGAAAACCTCTTCTTTTCCCTTCAGGAACTTTTGAAATATAATAAATCCTCTTTATATCAAATGGAATATCCTTTTGCCCTTCAAAAAAAGACAACTCACCATTTCCTATTGAAGATATTGTTTTGATGCAGAATACGTTACATCCTGCTATAGATGTTCTTTTATCTATAACATCTCCCTTCAATGCTGAATACCACTTCAAATCATCAATACCTTTGTATCGTTGTGAAATATTTTTTGGAATATCTACAAACTCATGAAAATTGTGTTTGTCATAAAACCTTACTGCTCTTTTATTATTCTTTGAAACACACCAATAAATTGTCTCAAGATCCAACTTGTCAAAAGCTATTTTTAAAATCTCTTCCATACCATACCAAGAATACCCCTTTCCCATTGCTGAAGATCTTACACAAATTGCAAATTCAGCAGTTTTATTTAACTTATCCAAGTGCTTTAAACTTACTGTTCCCATATATTCATCTTGATCTGAGACTATGGCGTAATTTATATTTGTAATATCAATTTCTGATAAGTTGATGAAATTTATACAATCTGAAAGAGTTTTTTTTAAAAAATCACTTCTTAAATTAACAACAACACTTTCGTCATGCATCCACTCTAACATAAAAGGAGCATCTTTTAACTCTAGCTTTCTTATTTTCATACCTAAACAACTCAACACAACTCAACTTTTACCTTTGGATTTTACTCCAAAATGCTGATGACAACGGGGGTTAACACTGTATTTGATCTTTAAATATGATTTTCGATTTTAATGATAGAGGTGATAAGTTTAGCCTTTTTTAGTTTTCTCCCATTGATTTCCTTAAGTAATTCTATTTGAGAAAAATACTTGCTTGTAGGAGCACTTTTAAAGCTAATAACGAATATTACTTTTAACAAGGCAGATACACTGTAAACCTAACTCTTTAAGCTGTCTTATAAGATAATAAGAGAAGAACCGTGAATCCATATTGAGATAAGAGGCATGAATTACTTTCATGGCATATTTACACATACTGATGAGGACATCTGGATTCTTTTTGCAGGCAATCTTTATGCGCTTAGCACCAGGTGTTCTATTGTCAATGCCGTTTACCTCAGCCTTTCAAATTAGGTTTTTATATCTATTAGAGGCAATTAAATAATTTAATAATGGAATGTGCTTATCTACTGCCATTCATACTTTGGAATAGACTGGAATTTGTGAAGATTAGGATAATTACTTAAAGGCAGAGTGATGAGTATGTTTAATATGGCAAATACATTTGCCACAGAACGCTTTTTAAATTTGGCTTTAGCTAAAATAGTTCCTACACCTAAATAAGTAAAAACAAACTTAAAAGAAATGGCTATATTGCAAGAAAAAAAAGAGGGGTGCATAATTATACTTTTATACCCCTTTATTCCCCCCATAAAACAGCACTCTTAATCCGTTTTCACACATCACATCCGTCTTAAAAATCAAAAATCATATTTTAAAGAGCAAATACGGCGTTAAACCACTTATATTTAACATTTTAACTCAATTTTTGAAATGCAAAAGCAGAGTTAAAATGTTAAATATTTACCAGTTACTTTGCGTTGTCTAGCAAACTCATTTCATTACAGGTCTGGTTACTTACAAAAAATTGTTTCAATTAATTTAATTAACTACTATGTCTGATGCCAATGTACAGAAATTTGTTCGGCAACTTTTCTCAACTTTTCTACTTATTCACTATTTATAGATTCCTGAAAACGAGGAGCAGGACCTTTAAGACATACTGCTCCTAGTAGGCATTGTACAGAGTTTATCACAGGAACGACAATTCCTTTGATCCCATATTCATACTACATATGATCAACAGCATAACCATTCTCTCTTACACGTTGTATTTCAGCACGCAAAGCATTTGGATCTGTGATACTATTTTAAGGACCCCGTTTTTGGTGTAAGTCTTTGTTTTTTCTGTATTTATTATACCATAAATGGAGTCTATTTTAAATCTAACCTATTGATTTATATCACAAAATCACCTTTTATCATCTAAAAACATCATCTAGCAACCTATATCATTTTTACTTTCCGTAGACACCCAATCAAGATCTTATTTTTAAAGAGCTACTGAGCCGTTAAGAATCAATGTTTGCTTAAATGTTAAAGATGGAAACTTGAGTTTAAAATATCATGTAATATTTTATGCTTGATTGTTCTTTATGAATTAGAATTTATGTAAATACATTTTATGTATTAGTAGTTATTAAAGATTGTATCTGACATTGAGCAGTAAATTTTAGGATTATTCTCCCCCGATTTTTACTGCCTTCAAATTT
>CALFLJ010000259.1 GCA_937880335.1 uncultured Succinatimonas sp. | reverse complement strand
TTAAGATTAGATAAAAATAATGCGTCTATACTTATCTATAAACGCACTTTATGGGCTAAATGACAATCCCTTATAAAGCCTAATATTGGGGCTTTTCCTAAATTTCTTTAAAATCTCTGGTAAGAATAAAAAAATTACCGGGGATTTTTTTTATTTACACGAGATCAAGATACTAGAAAGATTTTAACTGAAAATATCAAGATCTTTATTCTCAATATCTTCCATCATTTTCATCTCAAGATTATCTTAAGGCGATTACAAAATATTCTTAAACTAAATTTTGTATGCATGAGATAAAAGAATTAATGCACTAAAAAAGTTAATTTTTTGCTTAAAAATAGTGAAAATCAATGTAAATTGATCATTTTTAGTTATTTTTACTGTTTATTTTTGTATTACCTACTTAAAAGGTTGGTTTTAAGTGCTATATTAAAACCAACCTTTTAAGTAGGTTTATTTAATTATCTATTTTTACAGGAAATTATCATGGAAAACTATTTTGAAAAGCTTGTAAGAGCAAATTTCCGTTTCGGACGAATGTGTTTTGCTTGCTACTTAACAACATATATGTTCACAAATAAAAGGAAATTACGATTATGGCAAATTATAAATTCGAAACTTTACAAGTACACGTAGGTCAGGAAAAAGCTGACGTTGCAACAGATGCACGTGCCGTACCTATTTATGCAACCACATCTTATGTCTTTGAGAATTGTCAGAAAGCTGCAGCAAGATTTGCTCTTGAGGATGCTGGAAATATTTATGGAAGATTAACTAATTCCACCCAGTCAGTTCTTGAGAAGAGGGTTGCAGCCTTAGAGGGTGGTGTTGCAGCTTTAGCTCTATCCTCAGGGGCAGCCGCCATTGCCTATACCTTACAGGCATTAGGTGCAAATGGGGGACATTTTGTAGCTCAAAAAAGCATTTATGGTGGAAGCTATAATCTTCTTGCACATACATTACCAAATTTTGGAATTAGCACAAGTTTTGTCAATATTCACGATCTAAGAGAGGTCGAAGGTGCTATTAAAGATAATACCAGAGCTATATATATTGAGACTTTAGGTAATCCCAATTCTGATATCCCAGATATAGAAGCTTTATCTGAATTATCCCATAGGTATGGAATTCCACTTGTAGTTGATAATACCTTTGGTACGCCATTTTTTATTCGTCCCTTTGAATATGGGGCTGATCTTGTCGTGCATTCTGCGACTAAATTTTTAGGTGGTCATGGAACAACCTTAGGTGGCATTATTGTGGATTCAGGTAAATTTGATTGGACGAAAAGTGAAAAATATCCTGAAATTGCCAAACCTAATCTAAGTTATCATAATGTCTCATTTGTTGATATTGCCAAGGAGCAGGCCTTTGTAACGTATATTAGGGCTGTACTTTTACGTGATACCGGAGCTACCATCTCACCTTTTGCCGCTTTTCTAATTTTACAAGGGATAGAGACCTTATCTCTACGTCTTGAGCGTCACTATGAGAACACAAAAAAGGTAGTGGATTTTCTTTCACATCATCCTTTAGTACAAAAGGTAAATCACCCTCTATTAAAGAATCATCCCAACCATGCACTTTATAAAAAGTATTTTCCAAACGGAGGTGGATCTATTTTCACCTTTGATATCAAAGGTGGGAAAAAAGAGGCTTTTAAATTTATAGATGCTCTTAAGATTTTTTCTTTATTAGCTAACGTGGCAGACGTAAAAAGTCTTGTTATCCATCCAGCTACTACCACTCACAGTCAACTATCTCCATCTGAGTGTTCAGAGTCAGGAATTTTTGAAAACACTATACGTCTTTCAGTTGGAACAGAGCATATTGATGACATTTTAGATGATCTTAAAAATGCTTTTGCTTTGATTAAATAATTTGGAGTTTTATTATGTCAAATATCTACACATCAATAGACAAGCTTGTAGGTAAAACACCACTTTTAGAGTTAAGCAATATTGAAAATAAACTTAGTTTAAAAGCTAAACTTTTAGCAAAACTTGAGTACTTAAATCCTTCAGGATCGGTTAAAGATCGTGTTGCCAAATCAATTTTAGATGAAGCTGAAAAAAATGGTAGGTTGAAAAAAGGCGCAGTTATTATTGAGCCTACTTCAGGCAACACCGGTATAGGTCTTGCTTCAATTGGAGTATCAAGAGGCTACAGGGTTATTCTAACCATGCCTGAAACTATGTCAGTTGAAAGACGTCAGCTTATGAAAGCCTATGGAGCACAAATAGTACTGACTGAAGGATCTAAAGGTATGAAAGGTGCCATTGCAAAGGCTCAAGAACTCTCACATGAGATAGAAAACAGTTTTATACCAGGGCAATTTGAAAATAAAGATAATCCTTTAGCTCATAGGACTGGAACAGGTCCTGAAATTTACGCTGACACTGATGGTTTAGTTGATATCTTTGTATCAGGAGTAGGTACGGGGGGAACAATTACAGGTGTAGGTGAATATCTTAAATCAAAAAATCCTGGGGTAAAAGTTGTTGCTGTAGAGCCATCTTCCTCACCTGTACTTTCAGGCGGAGCACCTGGAGCGCACAAAATTCAGGGGATTGGTGCCGGATTTGTCCCAAAGATTCTAAATAACAAAATCTATGATGAGATCATTACCGTATCTAACGATGATGCCTTTGCTACAAGCAGGCTTATTGCCTCAAATGAGGGGGTCTTAGTAGGTATTTCCTCAGGTGCTGCAACTTTTGCTGCAATTGAGATCGCTCGCCGCCCTGAAAATGAGGGTAAGACCATAGTGGTTTTATTACCTGATACAGGGGATAGGTATCTGTCAATGGATTTGTTTAAGGATTAAGTAGAATAAGCGATACCATAGGGTATCGCCTTTTATTAAAACTTCAGTTTAATTTAAGGACTTTTCATGACAGCAAATATGCAAAATAGAGTTGATGCCGAGGCT
>CALFLJ010000258.1 GCA_937880335.1 uncultured Succinatimonas sp. | reverse complement strand
GCGCTCATGTCTTGTAAAATATTTTCTCGCAATTAAAGAAGCTAATCCTGCAGCTAGAGGTGGGACCATGCCTCCAGCCATTACAGCAGCCATAATTTGCCCCCCAGGTTGAGATTCAGGTAAACAATCAGCTAAAAGAAGAACTCCGCTTGCATATGCAATTTTATTGCAAGGTCCCCCCATATCAGCAGACATCATTCCCCCTAAGATCGCCCCCAAAATCGTTATAATAAAGATCGGAGCATGAAGTAACATAAACTCTATCTGGCCATTTATAAATGCTGCTGGAAGATTTGTAATAAATTGCGCTATTAGAGTTGTACCTAAGGCTCCTAAAAGAGGATAAACTAAAAGAGCGATCATAGCATCATGCCCTTTTAAAAATCTTTGACCAAACCTTGATGATAAAAATGCAACCCCACCACCACCCAAAAATCCATTTATAACCGCACCTATAACCCCGGCATCTCCTAAATCTGCCATCACACCACCGATAAACCCAGCAACTAACGCCATGCGTCCGGCAATAGAAAAAGCTATAAAAGCTCCTAATACAGGAAATAATAGAGTACCTAAGCTATAGCCAATACTATCTAAAAATATCCCCAAATTACTCCCTTGCAACCAGGTTTGTCTGGAAAATGCTGAGAGTATACCGGCCGTTGCTGCAAGAGGCATAATATAAGTAAGACCACTCATAAGATGTCTATATAAACGCATCAGAAAAGATGAGCTCTCCGTCATCTGTCCTGGTGTGTAAATAGGGCAAGCAGGATCCAGCGCTTTTGCAATTAACCTATCAGGCATACGAATGCCACTTACGACACCAACCCTAACTAAAGGCTTGCCGATGAAACGGTCCATTTCAACCATACGGTCAGCAGCTACAATCACTGCTTTTGCATTGGCAATATCTTCTGGCAAAAGTCTATTACGATTACCTGCAGCCCCATCTGCCTCAACCTTGATAGATAGCCCCATTTCATGAGCACAATGCTCAATAGATTCTGCAGCCATATATGTATGAGATAAACCAGCAGGACACGCTGTAACAGCCACAAGGTCATACTGTCGAACATGTTTTTTATTGTCATCTGATTTTTGCTCTTGAGATTGACTGGCTTGAGCTTTTTCTTGTTCGTGTTCTATTTCAATTCCTTCAGCTTTGTCGATGTATCCTAAAAATTCACTAACTGTTTTTGAATTAACCAAAGAATTTCTAAAATTTTCATCAATAAGTAAGGTAGATAAGCGAGCTAGAACATCAACATGATCATTGCTTGCCTGGTGAGGAGATGCAATTAAAAAGAATAAGCGTGCATCTTTACCGTCCAAACTCTCAAAATCTACACCAGATGGAACTACCATAGCGGCTAGGCCTGGTTTTACTACACTTACACTCTTAGCATGGGGAATTGCAACCCCCTCACCGAGACCTGTTGATCCTTTACTTTCTCGATCAAAAACAGCCCTTCTAAATCTATCAGCATTATTTATACAATCGCTGTTGACTAATAGATCGACAAGCAAATTTATAGCTTCCTCTTTAGTTTTAGGCTTAGCCTTAAGAAGAACTTCTTTATCATTTAATAAATCCCGGATCCGCATAATGCTCACCTAATAAATTTTAAGATTTTATATATCTGCGCTAAATTCGTTTAATTTCAATAGCAGGACACAAAGGTTCACTATTGGTATCCATATCTTGTAAGGTTTGATCCATAGCTAAGGACGGCATTGTATCTGCAGGTCTTCCAACAACACGAGCAGGAACACCAACCACAGTCGTATGAGCTGGAACATCTCTTAATACTACTGAACCGGCTCCTACAATAGCACCCTCGCCTATTTTTATATTTCCTAAAACTTTAGCACCAGCACCAATCATTACACCTTTACCAACTTTAGGATGACGATCTCCTTGTTCCTTTCCTGTACCACCTAAAGTCACATCATGTAATAATGAAACTGTGTCAGAAACAACTGCAGTCTCACCTATTACAATACCTGAGGCGTGATCTAACATAATGCCACAACCAATTTTAGCTGCAGGGTGAATATCTACAGTAAAATGGCTTGAAATTCTACTTTGGAAAAACAAAGATAATTCTCTACGATTATTTTCCCATAACCAGTGAGAAACTCTCCAGGCCTGAAGAACCTTCGGCCCTTTTAAATATAAAAAAATACTCAAAATTGAAGTTGACGCAGGATCACGAGACTTAACTGCTAATATGTCAGAAACTGCATAGGATAAAATACAAGGACAATCAGTATAAGCTTGTGCACAAACCTGAAATATCTCAGTTCGCACCATATCATCTGAGGCTAACTCGTGGGCGATCATTCTTCCCAAACTATGCCCAAAATCTCGACTTTTTAATACAGCTTTATCCAAAAAGGATCTTAACATAGGTTCTCTTTGATAAAGATCTAAAGCCTCTTTTTTTAAGTCATTAAAAAACTGCTCAACATCAGCTAAAGTTTCGCCCACATTTTATTCCTTTTATAAAATTTAAAGTTTTTGTTTATTATAACGGCACTTTTATACTAAATTTAGTCCTTAAATTTAACATCCTTATAAGTCTCAGGTATATCAGGCTCAACATGAATTGTAATTTCAGATTCAGGATAAAGCTCTTCTAAACGTTCTTCCACTTCATTTATAACCCTATGTGCACAACATGTTTTCATCCAACCTTTTACTACAACATGAGCCTGAATAAACACCATAGGTCCTGCTCTATGAGTTTTTAAATCATGGAAAGATATGACATCTTTTACTGAAGAAATGGTCTTTGATATCCTATTCATTTCAGCTTGATCTAGACTTTTATCTAGAAGGGTATCACAAGCTTGCGCACCAATACTATAAGCCCCTTTCAAAATAAAAAAGCCTATTAAAGATGCAAAAAGACCATCGGCCCAAACATAACCTAACTTACTTAATACCAATGATAAAAGGACACCTAAATTCAAAACTATATCGGAAAGATAATGAAAACGATCTGCTCCTATAGCTTCACTTTTTGTACTTTTAAAAACATATGTTTGAAACAAAATTAATAAAGCAGTAATCACCATAGCAAAAATACTTACATAAATAGCTATATCGATATGCTCTACAATTTGTGGTTTCTGAATACGTTCAATTCCGTGCAAAATAAGTAATACGGCAGATCCCCCAATAAAAGCAGCCTGAGCTAGTGAAGCTAATGACTGAGATTTGTAATGACCAAAACGATGCTCGTCATCAGGTGGTGTTAAGGAATAGCGCAATGCTAATAGATTAATAAAAGAAGCTAAAGCGTCAAACATAGAATCTGTTAGAGAGGCAAATATTGATGTAGATCCACTAAAAAACCAAACAATACCTTTTATTGCAATCAATATTACAGCTGTTGCAACAGAAGCAAAGCCTGCTAACATAACAAGTGTTTTGTAATCAAAAGACTTAATTATGGTTCCGTTTAACATTTAAAATATCCTATTTAATTATTTGATTTTTATAAAATAAGCAAAATCATATTTAATAAACTAAACATCTATAATAACAGCTACTCATATAGTAGACTAAGGCTAACTTTGAAGCTTTTTTTCAAGTAAGGTCCGCAAAAGTATAATTTGCTTTTATGGTCTTTTACTTATTACAACTATAATATAATCAGGTTTTGTAAAAAGGATATTGCTATGCTGCTAAATAAAATTCTCAGGGCGGTTTTTTATTGGCCGTTTAGATTAACAACCACATGTACTCCTATTCCTTATGAACCTTTAAAACACATAAAAATAGATCATAATAGACCTATAGTTTATATGACAGTCTCATCATCTATTGGAAACTTGATGTGTATAGAAAGACTGACCCAAAAACTAGGCCTCCCATCACCATTTAGTCCCCTTTACATAAATGGAAAGGAATATAAACGACTTTGTTATTTGCGTCGTCCTGGTTTCTTTTCAAGCAAAGGTGCAAAAACGTGCCACATAAGCCCTATTCTCAATTCCTGGTTCGATGTTTCAGAAGCTACAGGTAAAGATGTTCAAATTCTTCCAATTACTGTGCTGTGGTCAAGAAACCCTGGATATGAAGGGAAAGCATTGCGTGGTGTAAATTCTGCAACACCATCTTGGCGTAAATTCTTAATGCTGATTTTTTCTGGACGGGATAACTGTACTATCATAGATGATCCTGTAAATGCCTTAGATTTTAAGAAACGCGTCAAGGCTAGAAATAAAAAGCATCTAATGCATCGCGTGATTAAGCTTTCTTTTCTAAAAAAAGCTCGCTCGATAATTGGTAAACCATTACCTAATCGGCAAATGGTTATTGACGCATTAATAAAACGTCCTGCTATATTAAACGCAATAAATGAAGAATGTAAAAGAACAGGATTATCTACGCAGGACCTAGAGAAAAAAGCTCGTTCCATATATAACGTTATGGTTGCAGATACAAGGTACTCTTTATTGAAGTTCCTAAACTCAATAATTACCTTAGTATGGAAAAGAATTTATCATGGACAAACAATACTTGGGGCAGAACGTGTAAGAAAATTAGTACAAACGGGACATGAAATTATTTACATTCCATGCCATCGCTCACACATGGATTACATTTTGCTATCATTTGTTATTTTTCATGAGGGACTTCCAATCCCACAGGTTGCATCTGGCGATAATCTAAATTTCTTCCCTGTGGGACAACTAATTAAACGTTGCGGCTCTTATTTTATAAGACGTAAAATGAAGGGCGATACTTTTTATATTGCACTATTTAACGAATACCTATCACTACTTTTTGAACGAGGATATGCAACAGAGTTTTTTATCGAAGGTGGTAGATCGCGTACAGGAAGAACCTTACCTCCCAAAACAGGCATGGTAGCTATGACCATTCAAGCTCAATTAAGAGGATTGGAACGCCCGATTGCTTTTATTCCAACATATTTAGGTTATGAACACGTATCTGAAGTTAGCTCTTATATGAGGGAACTTAATGGACAATCTAAGGCAAAAGAAAGTGCAAAACAATTATTAGGTATCTTCAAACGCTTTAGATATTATGGACGAGGATATGTAACTTTTGGTAAGCCTGTTGTTGTAACTAGATTTTTAAATGCTAACGTTCCAAATTGGAGAAATGATATCGATCCTACAGGACTAAAACGTCCTGACTGGTTACATGAAACAGTCAATCAATTATCACGAAGGCTAATTATAAACCTAAATGATGCAGCTACAATCAATGGAATAAACTTATGCGCATTGGCCATTATGAACGTACCAGATCATGCAATGAGTACAGGACAATTGCGTAAGTGTTTAAATCTTTATATAAAACTTTTAAAAGTTGATAAAGATAGACGTAAGTCATTACCAACATCTCCTGCTGACGTTCTTATTCAGCAAGCTTTAGAGCTTAATAAATTCCGTGTTTATGATGTTGGTGATGACATGAAATTTGTAAGACCATCCCATGGACAATCTCTACAACTTACTTATTTTCAGAATAATATCGTTCATTTATTTGCCTTACCAGCATTACTGGCCAATATTATTTTAAGAAATGGGCATATATTACATGAAGATGTTCGTTCACATGCTCGGTCTTTATTCTATTTTTTGAGACACGAACTATTTGCTCCTGTAGAGGAATGTGAACTCGATTACCTTATTGATAAATATTTAGAAACATTTTTAAAAGAAGGTTATATTACCAGAACCGATAATATGATTTACGTTTCAGGTGATGGTTATACAGAGTTCTTTATTCTATCTCGCTGTATTTATCATAACCTTATTCGTTATTTAGTAACAGAAACAGCCCTAAAAAACACAAAAGATGGAACAATAGATGTTCAGACATTTGTTGATAACTGCTTAAATTACGCAAAAAGATTACCTCTTGAGGTAACAAATAATTCTCCTGAATTTGCAGATCCAATTTTATTTAAGATAATGTGTGATACTTTAATTAGACATCAATACTTTAAATTAAATGATGAAAAAAAGATTGTTGTAAATCGAATAAAGCTCTTAAAACTTGCTAATGCCTGTGAACCTCTTTTAGGTGCTCGCGACGTAAGAATTTTAAATGGTAACCAAATAATAAAACCTAGTTTAAAAGAATCTAAGGAAAATTAATGTTTAAAGCATCTTTAAAATTATTTTTGATTTGCGTTTCTTCACTAATATTCTTTAATGCTTATGGGGCACAAGATAGTGATGATGAAACTGCTAATATAGATACCCAATCTGATATTGGGTATTACAATTTAGAGCCTGCTTTTACTACTAATGTGGCAACACTAAATCCACAGGATAAGATGCATTATGTAAGAGTTAAGATAAGCTTGATGCTTAATAGTAATAGTGACACTAAACTTGTTTCAGAACTTGATCCTATAATTAGAGACGCTGTAATTGCTATTTTAGGTTCTGAGGAGTTTTCTGCTGTTTCTTCTATGGAAGGTCGTGAGAATATACGTATAAAATGCCGAGATCGACTTGCAAGCTTATTAGAAGATAAGATAGGTCGCCCTGTTATAAACGATGTGCTATTCCTAAACTACATCTACCAATAAATTTAAAGCAGTAAAATTTGGTTTAACTCTCCACATAAACAATTTTTTAGGTGGAGAGTTAAATTTATTTTTAAGTTCCAGATACAGTCATTTTAGGAATTAATATTGATCCTGTTTTGATCTTGTATCGTGGGTCTACATCATTTCCCATCAAAGACATATCTAAAAACATATCCTTTAGATTTCCCGCAATAGTTATCTGCGAAACAGCATGCTGACGCTGACCGTCTTTAAAGAAATAACCTGACGCTCCACGAGAATAGTTTCCACTTACTAAATCAACACCTTGTCCCATTAAACTATCAATAACTAAGCCTTGTTTAGCCTCTTTTAAAATATCATCAAAACTTACAGTATTTTCTTTAAAATCTATAATCCAATTATATATTCCACCACTATGGCCATTAGATTTCATATTGAGCTTTCTAGATGAATAGGTTGACAACAAGTACTCTAAGAGTTCACCATCACCAACAATTTGAAGAGGCTTTACACCAACGCCCTCATTATCATAATTTGCTGAACCAAATGCTCTTTTTAAAGTTGGATCTTCCTTTATAGAAACAAAATCTGGAAGAATTTTTTCCCCCAATTTATTACACAAAAAAGAGCTTTTTCTATAAACAGCACTACCTGCAATGGCTGAAACTAAACTTTGCCACAACGATACAGCCGCACCTTTAGTAAATATTATACTGTACTCTCCTGTCGGAACAGGATGAGGGTTCAGTTTTCCTAAGGTTTTATCCAACGCTTCTTTAATAACTGTTTGATTACTTTCAAGAAGGTCAAAGCATCTAGAGATAGAATATCCACTTCCACGTTCCATAGCGCCAGCACTTTCTCCTAAAAGAGTTAAACTTTTAGAGAATGTGCTTGCTGAACGTGCATGACAAAATCCTTGAGAATTAGCAAGAACATCTGTACCAACTGATGCAGAAAAACTTGCTCCGTCTGAGCTTTTTATCAAAGTAGGAAGTTCTGCAACAGCTTGTTTTTCTAAATTGACTGTTTCAGCTGCTAAAAATTCAGGATCTAAATCTGCGTCAAATAATAAATCCAAATCCAAAAAATTTTGACACTGAAGTTCCTTATCACAAAGACCTGCATCTTTATCTACATCTGCATAGTCTGCAATATTTATTGCAGATAAAACACAATCTGAAATAGCCTTCTTACTTAGATCTGTTGTAGATGCGCTTCCCCTTTTCTTTTTACAGAATACTGTAATATCCATGCCGTTATCTCGATTAAACTCAATATTTTCAAGATCACAGTCTCTACTAGAGATATTTATACCTGTAACACCACCTATATTAATTTCTACCTCATCAGCCCCATTTTTTAATGCAAAATCAACTGTATCATTAGCAATTGAACATAAGCGTTGCTCTTGTTCAAAAATCTTTGCTGTATAATCGCTCATTTATTGTTCTTCCCTAAAAATTTTCCCTAATATATACAAACTGTATCACGAATATTTAAGAATTAGAGCATTAAAATTAGCTAAAACTTTTTGAGAACTATATTTTATGAATAAACAAAAAATTGTACGTCTATTTCGCACCTATATGCTAATAATAGCCATCAGCGCGGGATTTTTTATTTTCCTTGCATTCCACAATATAAAATCACTAACCCCTCTTAAGCCTTTCGCTTGGTTTATTGCAACAGATGGATTACCAATCTTGATTTTTGTTATGCTTTTTTGTGCTTTTTGCAAAGTTAAAATTAAGGATATGAAACCTAAGCCTTGGCATTTTTACATAATTGCAATTCAAGTTTTAATAGTATTTATATTTGCTTTATTTATAGCTTTTAATAAAGATTCCTCGTATAAAATCCCAATTGAAGGAATAATTATTTGCTTTATTACACCAACGGCAGCCTCAGCTGCAGTATTAGCAGGGAAACTTGGGGGAAATGAATCATCTCTCACATCTTTCATATTACTTAATAATATTGCATCTGCTATAGCGATTCCGCTTGTATTTCCTATATTTTGCGAAGTTGATAAAGGATCTTTTTTAGTCCAATTTTTAATTTTAGCTAAAAGAGTTTTCCCTGTTATTGTACTACCTCTTTTTTTAGCTTTTTTTGTCAGAAAATTTCTAAAAAAATTTCACAATTTCATTATAACTAACTGCAAAGACTTGGGGCTTTACCTCTGGGTTATTTGCCTTACTGTTGTATCTTCAAGAACATTTGCTAACATAATCAATTCAAATGAAAATACAAATTTACTGTGGGGACTAGCTCTTGTAGGTTTGTTATGTACTGTATTTCAATTCCTTTTTGGAAAATTTATAGGTAGCTTTTCAGGACAACGTGTTACAGCAGGTCAAGCGATGGGACAAAAGAATATGGTTTTTGGTCTGTGGGTATCTTTAATATACCTTACCCCTTCTGCTGCAATTGCTCCTGGTTGTTATATTCTTTGGCAGAATTTAGTCAATGCTTATCAAATGTGGTATCGAGAACATAAGCTTAAAGAGTGGGAAAATCAAGGAAAAGAACCTTATCAAGAATAACTGATAAGGTTTAAACATAATGACAACAAAAAGTTATCACTTAAATTTCTAGTTCATATTCATGATCCTAAGGACTATTCCCTAAAATTAACAGGAATAGGCCTTTTAATTTTTAAAATATTATTTATGGATATACCATCTCAATGTATTATTTATCGATTTTCTAAGAGCTCTAAATTCTTAAAGGTCTTCTCCCTTTTATAAAACCTTAAAATCTCATCTACATTTAAGTGTGCTTTTACAAAAGCTAACTTTTATTCATAATTATATTTATTACTTCTTTTTGAGTGTAATTTAGATAGTTGTTTCTATGTTTTATAAAAAGTCGTCATAAATAAGTTTCCACATTTTGCCACCTACATACAGTTGCAACTCTTCCCCCACCTATCATAATCTTTAATATGAAAAACTTGATCTCGTATTTAAATTTTATATAAAAAACCCCGTCATCAATCGTTGCAATCAATAACGGGGTTCATGGATATTTTTAGAAAATTAAATTAGCAGCAGCAACCTAATCTCATTAAATCTTCTTTTGTAGTGTCTTCACCAATAGCAATAAACTCAGTACCGGTTAACTTTGCAAATAATGCAATATCCTCACGAGTTAACGCAGTAGAAACTACACTATGGTGAGCACCTCCAGCATAGCACCATGCAGCAGTTCCAATAGCAAAATTAGGCTTATGACGATACATAATTCTTGCTACAGGTAAATTAGGCATTGGCTTAGGCTGTTTTACTAATTCGATATCGGCACATATGATACGGAAACGATCTCCCATATCAACCATGGTAACTTGTATACCGTCACCTTCAACACCGTCAAATATTAAACGGGCAGGATCAGCCTTACCACCAATTCCTAATGGTAATACGTCAATCTCTGGTTTTGTTGCAGCAAAGTTTACTGGAACCTCTAGCATATGAGAGGCTAACTCTAATTCTTGTCCCTTAGTAAGATCATAAGTATAGTCCTCAATAAAACCAGTTGCCCCCTCTCTCCCCTCTGACATCTTCATTAAAACAGCAGAAAGAGCTGAGATCTTATAATCACCCTCAGGACCAAAGCCAATACCTTTACCCATAAGGTTCTGAGCTGCAATGCCAGGTAACTGAGCTAAACCATATAAATCTTGGAAAGTATCGGCAAAAGCACCTAAATTACGAGCGGATAAAAATTTCTCCAAACCAACTTCATAGCGAGCCTGTTCACGAACTGCATCTACCTTATCAGTCTTCATTACATATTTAGAGGTATATTCATCCATCTTGGCATCAACTTCAGCGTCGGTAACAGCGTTAATTTCCTTTACTAAATCACCAATAGCAAAATAGTTGCACTCCCAACCAAATTTGATTTGAGATTCAACTCTATCACCATCAGTTACGGCAACCTCACGCATATTATTACCAAAAGAGGCTACCTTTAAATGTTTAGAGAAGTTTATTGCTTTTGCTACATCAACAAACTTACCAATCTCAGCAATAACATCTTCATGCTCATAGTATCCTGCAACAACCTTGTGAGGTATTCTCATACGAGCTAAAATAAAACCATACTCACGATCACCATGGGCTGCCTGGTTTAAATTCATAAAATCCATATCAATTGAATCGTATGGTAACTTTTCATTAGCTTGAGTATGTAAATGTAATAAAGGTTTACGTAACTCTTGTAATCCCTTAATCCACATCTTAGCAGGTGAGAATGTATGCATCCAAGTCATAACACCGATACAATCATCGTCACAACTTGCCTTACGTAAATCGTCAATACAAGTCTCTGAATTAACTACAGTAGGAAGTAAAACAACTTCAACCCCTTTAAGATGAGCATTAAAAAATTCAGTCATCTTAGCTGCATCTGCTGCGACTTGCTTTAAGCACTCGTCACCATAAAGATCCTGTGAACCTACAACAAAATATAACTTGTTCATTTTTCTTTGACCTTCAATAAAATTTAAAAAATTCATAAAATTCCCTTGTTTCTACAAGGGAAGTAATTGTTATTTAATAACTGATAATGATTTGCGATCAGCAAAGATTGCAACGAATACTAAGAATATAAAGCCCTGAATTAACTGCATGGTCTGTGTTTGTAAACCAATCATTGTTAATCCGGAACTTAATACAACATAAAGTAATGAACCTACTACACAATTACTAAAACGAGCCATTGCACCACCTGAAATCGGCATACCACCTAATACTAGAGCAATTAGGATTTGAGTTTCCAACTGGTTGCCGCCAGATGAAGTAACAGAACCAACCTTGATAGCAGAAATGAATGCAGCAAAACCTGTAATAGCACCAGCTAATACGTATACTAGAAACTTAACACGGTCAGTACGAATACCTGAGAACTTAGCAGCTTTCTCACCTGCACCAATTGCTCTTAAATAGACACCAAATCTTGTGTAGTTAAATGCAATAAGACCAATCACAAGTACTATTGCTGTGCAAACAATCTTAAAACCAGTACTATCCATATGAATAAGATCTAGAGATCCTTTTACAGGTGAATTAGTTGTTAAGAACTTAATCAAACCACGGAATAAGAACATGGTACAGATTGTTACGATAAATGATTTAATTTTGCGATTTACATAGAAATATCCATTAATCGCTCCTATTAGAGCACCTGTTACAATGCCTCCTAAAATTGCTAAAGGTATATTATAGTTTGATAAGGCACAAACTACGATTGCGGACAAACCTAGAATAGATCCTTGAGAAAAATCTAGACCGCCCATGGTCATAATGAAAAATACCCCCATGGAAGCAATCATAATTACATACACTTGAGACATAACTAAGTGTAAACGCTTGATCATTCTAAAATCAGTAAGGTAAGTAAAAAGTAAAAATACTAAGATTAATCCTACAACAGGTAAAAGAGTACGGATCAATCTCATTCTGCGCAAAGAGGCTAACTCTTTCTCTTTGTTAATTTCAGCTACTGCATCTGACATAATTCGCTATCTCCTTTATTAAACCATCATAGAGATTAAACTGTTTTCATTAAGTTCTTTAGAGCGCGGTAATTCGCCTTTAATTTCACCATCTTTCATGATGATAATGCGATCACACATACCAATTAACTCCATTAACTCCTCTGAGATCATAATAATAGACTTACCTTCTTTTCGCATCTGATCCATAAGCTGGTAAATATCTTGCTTTACCTTAATGTCGATACCACGAGTAGGACTATCTAACACAACAATATCAGATCCTTTACCAATCCAACGAGCTAAAACAACCTTTTGCTTGTTACCTCCAGATAGCTCAGATACAAACTGATCTGTGTTAACCATCTTGACTGACATTTCTTTAGCATATTTTTCCGCGAAAGCTTTAATTTTCTTCCAACTTAAGAGTCTGGTTTTGCCAAGACGTAATGCCCCTAAAGATGGCAAAGCAATGTTATCTTTAATACTCTGATTCTTTACAATGGATTCGTTGTCACGATCTTTTGATGTATAAGCAATAGAATTACGAATTGCAGTTGGGATATCATTAATCTGAGTACCGTTAGGAAGAACAACCTCTCCTTCACGATCAAAACTTGCTCCAAAAATAGCCTTACCAATCTCATGCATACCAGATTCAGAAAGTCCACCAAATCCCAAAATTTCACCTTTATGCAAGTCAAAACTTACATTTTTAATAAGATTTGGAACAGTAACGTTCTTAATAGATAGAACTACTTCATCCGAAATTGGTTCGCCATAATCGTTACGGTAGTATTTACCTGTAACCTCACGTCCAACCATTAATCTCTTAAGATCATCTTCTGTAACATCTGTAGACTTAACAGTGTCTATATACTCACCATCACGTAAAATAGTAATAGTGTCTGATTTATCTAAAATCTCAGGCAAGTCGTGTGAAATGAAAATAACAGTATTTCCTTCATCACGAATTCTATTCATATGTTTATAAAGCTCTTCACGACCTTCCTGTGACAAAGCTGTAGTTGTCTCATCGATAACTACAATCTTTGGATGAAAGTAAGTTGCCTTAACAATTTCAATTAACTTACGATCTTCAAAGTTATAATCATCTACTAATTTATTAGCTTTAATGTAGTCAAATCCATACTCTTTTAAAAGACGATTTGCCTCAGCATTCATTGCATTAGTATTTCTAAAACCAGCGGTAATGAAGCGATCTTCATGACCTAAGAAGATATTTTCAGCAACTGTTAAACCAGATAATGTACCTAATTCCTGAACGATAATAGAAATACCATGATTATTAGCATCAACCTGATTTAAAGAGTGCACCTCAACACCATCTAAAATAAATTGACCACTTTCCATTGGATAAATACCGGTCAACATATTTGTCATAGTCGATTTACCAGATCCATTCTCACCTATAAGAGCATGAACCTCACCTTTATTGATATCAAAAGAGATATTGTTGAGGGCTCTTGTGATACCAAAGTGTTTACTAATATTTCTAACTTGTAATCTTACTTCACTCATTTTAAGCCCCTATTTAACAATTTCGCCCTTAGATACCTTAGTGGTGAAGGTGATAATTATGAGTAATGCCAAACCAGTGATAACGTCTTGAATAGCAGTAGGAGCACCTAGGGAGATAAAACCAAAGAATATGATATTAACGATAAACTCACCTAAGATAATTGCCTGCAGTGGAATACCATATTTCATAAAAGCCAAACCAAAGAAGCATCCCATAGTAGGAACGAAGTTACGACTCATTGAAGACATTCCTGTTACAGCAACCATTGAAGATCCGTAACTAATAGTTAAAACAGCCATAGCACCAAAAAATGCGCCACTTAATATAAAAGCCAGAACTTTAAACTTGTCAACATTTATGCCCATATTCTTCGCTACATACTCATCAGAACCAATAGCATAGGTATAAGTTCCAAACTTAGTGTAATTTAAAATTACGTAAGCAATGATGAATGTAATAACAGCTAAAATGATATTTCCAGGCATTTGACCAAATGCACGTAACTCAGATGGCAAAGTTAACTCACGGCCACCTGCCATTATATTTGCTAATGACTCATATATAAGAGCTAAACCTGCGGTTACAATCATTGATGGAATACGCAATTTTATATACAAAAAGCCATTGCACAAGCCAACAAAAGCTCCGGTTGCAATTGAACCTGCAATTAACCCTAAATAACCTAAATCAAAATAAGTAGCTAACTGGCAACCTATAATTGAAGAAAGAATAATATTTGCACCAATAGAGAAATCGAAA
>CALFLJ010000257.1 GCA_937880335.1 uncultured Succinatimonas sp. | reverse complement strand
AGAACTGAGGGTTTTATGCGTGCTTTACGAATGCATAATATAGAGTTTGATTATAAAACCAATATCATCGATTTAGTTAAAATAGCAAAAAAAGTTGATCCTCAAAGAAACTTTATATTAGATATTGAGCAGGGACGGGCAGGGTATGATTTTGGTACAAGTTTATATGTAGATTACCTTATCGAAAATCATTATTTTGATGATTGTACGGCAGTATTTTGTCTGTGCGACACCTCTGCAATTTCACTTTTATCAAAACTAAATGAACATAAGATTAAAGTACCAGAGGAAATATCATTGATTGCAATTGATGATATCAATATTTCTGCCATGATGAATCCGGCTTTAACAACAGCCAATATTGATAGAGGATTGCTGGCCTCTATTGCATTAGATATCCTGTTTAAAACAGCAAAAGGAGAGATTTTAAAACCTCTCCGCATTTGTCAAAGCGTTGATCTTGTGGAAAGAGAAAGCGTATTAGATCTTAACGAGAAGTAAAAAATGATAATTGGTATTTTAGTAACAGATGGCTTTGAAGATGCAGAAATGACAACATTTTCAGATTTGTTAGGTCGTTTCGAAATTGAATATAAGTTGATAGCCTGTAAAGACAGCTGTGAGCTTAAATCTTATTTTGGTCTTAGGATCATAGCTGATAATATCTTAAAAGATGTCCTTAAAGAGGAGTTTGATGCTTTAGTTTTAGTAGGCGGACCTCGTAACTCAATTTCACTATCTGAAAATAAAGAGCTTATTTCTTTTATAAAATCCCATGATGAGAAGGGCCGTTATATTTTTGCTCAATGCTCAGCACCGGCACGAATTTTAGGAAAAAATGGTCTTCTTAAAGGAAGGCATTACACCTGCTCATCAAATTTACAAAACGAAATTTCAGATGGAATTTATGAGGATTTAGATATTGTTAAGGATGGCAATTTAGTAACATCTAAAGGATTAGGTGTTGTAATTGATTACACCTTATACTGTTGTAACTTATTGCTTAAGGATAAGAAGAGAGTTGATGCTCAAGAGGAGCATATTTATCACAAGCGCAGTGAATTATTAAAAATAAGGGAGTTTTAACTTTACATTGAGATAAAACCATCGTCACTGCAAACGATGGGGTAAATTGTCATCAAACAACAGGAAGCTTCACTTTTATAAAACTGAGCATAAAAGGAAGGATACTCTTGTAAAAAGAGCCTTATGATAATAAGGCTCTTTTTACATTGACACTTCAAGTTTTAAAAATCAGTAATAAGTTTAGCTGCAAAAAGAAGGAAAACAGATCCTGTAAGTCTATTGCCAAACTTGCCTAAACTAGGTCTTTTTTTTACAAAGTTAACTAACCCTCTACCACTAACAATTAGAAATACTAAAAAGCTAAAGCTAAAAAATTGCATAATAGTTGCTAAGATAAGATAGCAAAGACCACCATGACCTGCGCTGTTATCAATAAATTGAACAAAGAAGGCCATAAAAAAGAGAATAGCTTTTGGATTTGTTAGACTTAAGAGTAATGCTGTTCTAAAAGACTTCACATCTTTATCTTCCGATTTAACCTCATCTTTTTTATGTAAAGCTTTTGTGCTTTTTTTCTTTATAGTTGAGTAAATAAGCTTACATCCTAAATAACAGAGATAGGATGCACCTAAGGCTTTGACAACATAAAAAAGTTCTGGATTTGCTTTTAGTAGAGAGGCTATACCAAGATAAGAGGCCAGAATTAAAAAACCATCCCCAACAAGTACAGCTAACATAGCCCGGATAGCAGCTACTGCACCATGTCGTATACTGGTAGACAAAACATATAAACAATTAGGACCAGGACAGATCACAATTAAGAAGGCACCTAATATAAAAGCATAAATGTTTGTAATACCAATATCGTAAAATGGCATAGTTTACCTCCTAAAATTAAGAAAAAAATTCTAGAAAAACTATTTTTAATTCTATCAAAACTGTATTTATAATTCTTCTCTTAACCTAAGATTTAAACCTCCGGTTCGTTTTATAGCATCAGAACACGCCTCTTTGAAAATATAACCTTTAGAGAAAATTAAAACTTTTTCTCGAGCTCTTGTTATACCGGTGTAAACAAGCTCTTTAGTTAAGACAGGGTTTTTCTCAATGGCAATAGCTAATGCAACTGTATGGTATTCACTACCTTGAGATTTATGAATTGTCATAGCATAACCGTCCTCACATTCATTTAAGAACAAAGGATTTACGGTACGATATCCGTAAGGGGCAGTTGAATCCTCAAAAAAGACCCTCAAATTTTCATTTTCATCTAAAGCACAAAAACCTACGTCACCATTTGATAATCTTAAGGCCTGATTATTCTTTGTTATCATTACAACTCTGCCGACAAAAAAAGTTTTACTTGGGCTTTTATTTTCCTCGTAAATCATTCTATAGACATTTTCTGATATAACCTTATTTAAGGTTTCCTGTCCTAATATGCCATTACGGTTTGAACATAGAATACGATATTTTTTTAGATGCTTAAATGCTTCTTTTACATCCAAGTATTTAAGGCCTGTTTTACCGTTACAGGTTTTTTCTTTTAAAAAATTTACAAATGCATAAAAGCTTTGACATTCATCTTTATTATCACAAAGACTTTTTTCTACAATAAAACTTAAGGAATTATTTTTAGGTAATAAATACTTATCGTCTTTATAGAAGGTTATATCCTTATTTTTGCTATAGCATACAGGTTCTTTTTCATTAAATAAGCTTGCAATTAAGGGATATTCACGCATGGTTTCAGCTTTTTTAAGCACAATATCATTGTATTTTTTTAGGAAGTTTCTTGAGTTTATTAAAGATGCTAAAGATGAAATCTCTTCGTTACATCTATAACCTTTCTGAAGCTCAATAAAAAAAGTCTTAAGCTTTGTATCATTAGTTAATTTGTCAGGAAGGGGGAATTTCTCATTTGCAAAAGTGCATATCTCTGACAAAACAGCTCCGGCCTCAACTGAGCTTAACTGGTTTCTGTCCCCAAGTAAGATAAGACGGCTCCTATCTGGCATAGCTGCACAGACATGAGCAAATAAAGCTAGATCTAACATTGACACTTCATCAATTAAAAGTACATCGTAAGGCAACTTATTTTCCCGGTTGAATTTAAGCTTTACCTGATGAGGTATTACTCCTAAAAGACGATGAATGGTCATTGTTTCTGAAGGAATTAAATCTAAAAGTTCTGTAGCTGTTTTTACAGGAGATGAGTTTTTCTTTAGTAACAAATCAAGACTGTTTTTAAACTCTGACGAAGGATTATTCTTTTGAGAGTCAATAGATTCTTTAAGTCTTGCAGCAGCCTTACCTGTTGGAGCAGTTAGAGCTAAACGTAAATTTGGATTATGCGATAAAAGCATAATTAAAAGCTTTGTTACAGTGGTAGTTTTTCCTGTACCAGGACCTCCTGAAATTACAGCTACTCTGTTTAAAAAAGCCTGTTTTACTGCAATTTTTTGATAATTAGGATTATCTTGTGCACCATCAAACAGAAGATTAAGTTCCTCATCTAAGGTATTTTGATCCTGATTTTCAAGGCTTATTGAGGTCTTAATATAATCTGAGCAATCATGCTCATATTTAAAGTAGCGATAAAAATATAAACGCTTTAATTTATCATCAAAAACTAAAGGTTTTTCCTCAAGTCTTGAGGCATATGTAAGATTTTCTAAAAAATCTTTTTTATTTTTTTCAATAATCTTGTCAAGGGTAAAACTTTTAAGTGAGCCTGCAGCCTCACATAAAATAGAGCTGCATTTTTCAATAAAATCAGTATTATCTCTCTTAGATATTCTCTCCTCACGAGGGGAGAATATCTTTACTAGAAATGACTGTATTTCATATTTATCGTTTTTAATTTTTTCGTCAAGATTAAGGCAAACATCTCTACAAGACTCTAAACGAAAGTTTAGCATTACGACAATTAAAGCGGCAAAATCAGTTTTTGCCAGGCGTCTTGCTAATGCCTTAGATAAATTAGAGACAAGGCTTACATTATCTGAGGACTCTATTAAGGTTAGATTATTGTTCATCAGTCCTCCATAATTTTTTCAAAATCTAAAATAGTTTGTTCGTAAGGTCTTGTTGCAAATATTCCGTAATTTCCCTTAGGACCATCTTCATATAATCCTCTTAGATATAAATATAAAACACCTCCAAAGTGTTTATCGTACTGATATTCATCTCCTAAACGGGATTTTAGAAACTTTTGTAAAGCTACAGAGTAGAGCATATATTGCATGTCGTAACGATGGTCATGGCCAAAAACATTTTGTCCAATTGCGTCACGGGTATAGAACATAGCATCATTTCCTAGATAATTGGATTTATAATCAACTACATAGAATTTGTCCTTATGACAGAACACTAAATCTATAGATCCTTTAATAAATCCATATAAGGGGGTATTTTTTTTGTTTGCATCTAAAGTCATATCTTGTGTAGAAATTCCCTCTAGCGCTGCATTTTCAATACACAGATTATTGAGATCATCATAGGTATGTGCCGAATTTATAGGAATTAAAAATTCCATTTCAGGAATATATTCCCCTTTTTTAAGTGAACTTAGATAAAAATCCTCGTTTAAATTTAATGCCTTCCCCAAATTAGCTTTTACTATATTTAATAACCATAAGGAAAGGTTTTCAGACTGTAGATCTAAAAGATTGGGATCATCTTTAAAGCTTAGTTCCCATTGCTTACTTACACCTAAAAAGTCACCTTCAAGACGCTCTTTTACAAAATTCAGGCGATAGTTATCATCAAGACTATTTTCAAAAGCTAGATATTGCATCATCTCATGAAGAAATGTACCAGCAGAAGCACCTTTAGGGAAAATAAAACGTTTATCAGTATCATTTTCGCTATCGTAAATGTTTTCATTTTCATTTAACTGATTTTCAGAGCTGCCATAAAGACCTGAAACAATATCAGAATAAGATGAAATGACGAAGTTATATTTAATTTTCTCAAATAAGCTAGATACCTCATATTTACTCTCATCTAATTTATCTGAATTTTGTTCATAGCTCTTTAGGCTAAGATCTTTTATAACCTCACGGAATAATGGGATTTCCTTACCATCTTTTTCATATTTAAGGGAGATAAGAGCATCAATTACCCCTCCTTTGGGATCACCTAAAAGAGTAGTTAAAGCACTATTATCTCCTTTTAAATCACTCTTCTGGCCAATATATAAGAAGTTTGCTGCAGAAGCTCTTGTTAACGCTACATATAAAAGTCGTACCGACTCCTGTCTTAATGCTTCTTTTACATTTTCTTCAATGGACTTATCAAAGCTGTATGCCATTCTTTTATTGTATTTATCATAGTAAACACATGGCATATCCGCATCATACTTTTTATTTCCCCATAAAAACGGCATAAAAACTAAAGGAAATTCTAAGCCCTTAGATTTATGAATGGTATAAACACGTATTTGTAAGTTCTCAGACTCAAGTCGTTTTTGGGTTAATGATGAGGCCTGAGATGTAGGTATCTCATCTTCAATAATTTCTCTAAAATGACGTAACTGTGCTGTAGGTCCATGAATTTTGGTATGAGATTTTTGAATAATCTCTGCAATATGAAAATAATTTGTAAGTTCTCTTTCACCGTTTTCAAAAGATAGAAATTTAGGCAAAAGATTATGGCTTTCATCTTTAAAATAATGAGTAAAAGCTGTT
>CALFLJ010000256.1 GCA_937880335.1 uncultured Succinatimonas sp. | reverse complement strand
TCCAAATTTATATTGAGCTAAATTTAGATCTGCAACAGGGACTTGGGAAAGTTACCTTCCTGTGTTATACTTTTAGTCGATTTTTATTTTCTCCGGAGGTTTTATATGAGAGTTAATAAAGTTGAAAGAATAGCACTTATGGGTGGGTTAATCGGTGCACTGCTTACCAATCCAAGAAGCGCGCTTGATAAGGCGCTATCAAGAGCAAACGTTGACGGCTGGTATTGTCGTCAAATCCTGCCACACAGCACTTCAAACCTTTTCATGCTTATTCTATCAGCTGTCTGCTTGTGCTTCACCTTTGGCCTGTGGACCTTTGGCGCCGGCTACCTGCTGCTTCTTGAAAAGGATAGCGAATAACTTATTTAAGTATTTTACTGTTTGTTATGCTCGCCCCGGGTTGATTTTCTGGGGCGTTTCTTTTTGGGGTCAAAGAGCCATCAGGCAACACAACGGTTTTTATAACACGAGCCATAATGTTTTACCCCAATGTTTCAGCTATTCGTCATCCCCAGACGACTTTTTATCCCTTGACCGCGAGATTTTTCCGTGCCCCAGCCCGGCCACATAACCTGAGACAGCAAAAAAAGCGTACTTAGCAATTTCAGTCGCTAAGTCACTGTAGCCATATACGATTGCAATGCACACAACTACAGCTATGATAACAGCGATAATAATGATCTTAAGTTGACTTACCAGATACGCATATTTAAACGTTTTAGAGTGTGAGAGATCACTACTTGACTGAGCCTGTATGGATGCTAAGGCTATGCGCTCGTTAGATTCAATTTCGGCCTTCTTGTTTGCGGCCTCTAATTTCTTTACTTCAAGCTCACCCTGTTGGACGTTAATGAAGTCTCTAATAACGGAATCTTCAGGCAGCGCTTTTTGTTTTCGTGGTAAATTTTGTTCCATTTAAGCCTACCTAACTGAGCTGTAATAAGGAGTTTTATAGGAAACCTTAAAATGGCCAAAATCTCTCGATTTGCCTATCTTAGGAATGACAAACCTGACCGATTTAATGTTTTCTTTTCCCTTTGCTGTCGAGGTAAGCTTTATGAGCTCTTTCGCTGACAGTGCTTCCTCATTCTTTAAAAAAGCGTTAATATCCATTTCTTTTACTCCCGTAACTCCGAGTATAGTTTAAAACATTTTATCGATTACAGTCTAGTTAATTGTTGATCTTCGGGTGTATTTGGCGGGGTTCAAATCCCCATTTCGGAGTTGTCATTTTTCGGCAACTTGCATACAAAATCGCATACAATCGCAATCAATCATTCAACACGTTAATTCTGCTTTAGACTCTCCTTCTTTCCGCCATAATCCTCTTCAAAATCTTGTCATTAAATTCTGAGTAATTCTCATCAATAAGTCTTAGAGTTCTTAGCTGTTATGTAATGGTAGGCATGGACTTTACTGTATAAAAGTACTTCTTTTTTGCCTATAATTTTATAAACACTTGTGTTTATAAAATAAATCAATTAAACTTAATGTGTTAGAGATACTCTAACGCTTTTATAGCTGAAATTATAAGGGACTCTTATGAAAATAAAAGCCTTTATAGATTTGCTTAAATCGGAGGGAGTGACAGTAAAAAACGGCACAAATCATTACAAATTGTATTATGGTACAAAATGGACCATTTGTCCGCGTCACCCGTCAAAAGAAATTTCTGATATAAATGCAAATAACGTCAGAAAACAACTAGGTCTTCGTACTAAGTAAATCTTAGGCAGGAGATGAGAATTTCTCCTGCCAATTTCAGCTATATTCATTAGGTAGAGGTAATTTTATGAATAATTATCAATATCCAGTAGAGCTTGAAGATAACAAAGAAGGTGGATTTATCCTTAAATTTAGGGATTTTCCTGACTTAAACAGTGAAATTTGGTCATTGGACGAATTACAAAACACAGGATTATCAGCCTTAATAACAATATTGGATTTATATTTTGAACACAATAAAGTTTTTCCAAAACCATCAGCTCATAAAGAAAATGAAAAAGTTATAACTTTACCAATAAGCATAATTGCCAAAATGTTGTTGTTAAATACAATGGTTTCATCTAAAATTAGACCTGTAGATTTGGCGAGAAAAATGGGTGTAAAACCTCAGGAAGTTAACAGAATAATAGACTTAACACATAATACAAGGATAGACACGATCCAAAAAGCACTTAATTCATTAGGAAAGAGTTTGACTCTTTCTTTATCATAAAGTTCAGCTATAAAAAGCCTCTAACCCCTCCTTGTGAGGGGTTATGCTTTTATAGCTTATGATTAAGCGAAATTGTTTTTGTTGGCTAAAAATGGCAATTCAATAGAAATACTAACTTTTGAAATATCTTTTACATAGTCTTCTAGAAGAAGCAGAGCACACTCTTTGATATTAGCTCTCAATGAATCTAATAATTCGCTATCAGTATTAAGAGATCTAAGATCAGAGAAAGTAACATAATAGCTCATTGAATCATGCTCATATTTTGCAACTACTCTCAGTCTCAGTTTAAATCCTAACTTAGCAACTACTTTCCAAAGAGGCATTCATACTCTGTAACGCATTTAAAACCTATTCACCATTTTTATTATCTGTAAATACAAAAACTCCCACCTTCATTATAAAGGTAGGAGCTTTAGATTGTCTTTAATACT
>CALFLJ010000255.1 GCA_937880335.1 uncultured Succinatimonas sp. | reverse complement strand
AAACTCTCGAGGCTTAGTATCCTTACCCTGCAAAAGTGCAATTTTAAGTTCATTTCCCTCTCGCATTTGCATCAGCAGATTTTTTATTGCCCCATCCTGAGATTTAGTTAAAGGGGTAAACAATAAACGAGCCGGAGCTTTAAATTCTCCTCGTAAGGTATATTCAGTTTCACTATCAACTAAAAACCTGGCAAAAGCAAAACCGTTGAATTGATCGGTAATTCTAATATCTAAAGGAGAGAGGTCAAGTTCAATTATAGGGGTTGGACTTTTAAAAAGGCAACTGACTAAAAAAGCGTAATTATTGGTAAGACCTACACTAAATTTGTATTCCAAACGCTGATGTCTTATCTTACGCTCAACTTTAATAAACTTTGCCGGAGAGCCTTTTACAATATCGTATGAGGGATCAAGATTTAAACGCCACATCTTTGCAGATGAGACATTCCAACCTGTGGCAGATTGGGTTGGACTGCCACAGATTACAGATAGGATAAATCCTAACTTTAAGGCCTTTTTTAGTAAAGAATACGGCACTTTAAGGTACCATTAATTTCTTTTAATAAAGGAACAACTTTATCAGGCTCACTTGAATGAATATCCATCACAACATAACCGATATCAGCGGTAGTCTGTAAGTACTGAGCTGCTACGTTAATATCAAACTTGGCAAAGATTTCGTTAATCTGACGCATTACGCCTGGGACATTCTTGTGAATATGTAAAAGACGTGAAACATCACCACGAATTCCCGGGAGCATAACCTCAGGGAAGTTTACTGCAGTTAAAGTTGAACCATTGTCTGAATATAAGGCTAACTTCTCTGCAACCTCAGTTCCAATATTACGCTGAGCCTCTTCAGTACCGGCACCTATGTGTGGAGTTAAGATTACATTATCAAACTCACGTAAAGGAGAGACAAACTCAGCACCATTTGATGCAGGCTCAGTTGGGAATACATCACAGGCGGCACCTGCAACCTTACCATCCTTAAGAGCTTTGCATAAGGCATCTACATCAACTACAGTACCACGAGAGGCGTTAATGAAACGAACACCGTCTTTCATCTTAGAGAAAGCCTGCTCGTTAATCATATTCTTAGTGCTCTCAGTCTCAGGTACATGCATAGTTACAATATCAGATACTGCAAAGAGTTCATCAAGTGATCCTACCTGCTTTGCATTACCTAAGCTTAATTTGTTTTCAATATCATAAAAAACTACAGATAAACCTAAAGCCTCAGCTAAGATACCAACCTGAGTTCCAATATGACCATAACCTACAATACCTAAAACCTTACCACGAGCCTCATGACAACCAGTTGCAGCCTTGTTCCAGCCACCACGGTGTAATAAAGCATTACGGGCAGGAATATCACGTAAAAGCTGTAAATACTCTCCTGTTACAAGTTCAGCTACAGAACGGGTATTTGAATAAGGAGCATTGAAAACCGGAATACCCAATTCAGCTGCTGCCTTTAAGTCAACCTGATTTGTACCTATGCAAAAGCAGCCAATACCGATTAGCTTCTTTGCGTGTGATAAAACCTCACGGGTTAAGTGGGTACGGGAACGAATACCAATAAAATGAACGTTTTCAATCTTCTCTAAAAGGGCTTGTCCATCTAAAGCTTTTTTCTGATATTCGACATTGGTGTAGCCGGCGTCATTTAAAGACTTAACTGCACTAGGATCCACGCCTTCTAATAATAAAATTTTAATTTTATCTTTACCTAGGGACAATGATGGATGCATCTTTTAAACCTCGTGTATGAAGTGAATATTTAGATGAACTAAACTACTAACTAAAAAGTGTTTGGTTTTAGGCCAAACACTTTTAAAATTTTAAGCTTTATTTAGCTTGCGTCGCGCTAAAACGGCATCACTTAGGACCGCAAGAACCTTTTCAGTATCATCAAATCCGATACAGGCATCGGTGATACTCTGGCCATAGACCAGGTTTCTTAAATCATCAGTTAAGTCCTGACGACCCTCAACTAGATTACTCTCTAACATGATACCAAAAATACGGTTATCACCTTGAGAAATCTGATTGGCAATATCTAATGATACATCAACCTGTTTTTTGTACTGCTTGTGACTATTAGAATGAGAGGCGTCGATCATAACCATAGGCTTTAATCCCCCCTTAACCAATCCTTCACATGCAGCATCAACTGAGGCATGATCATAATTAGGCTCATGACCACCACGTAAAATAATATGGCAATCCTCATTACCACGGGTATGTACAATAGCTACATGACCCATCTTAGTTACAGACATGAAGGTGTGCTCATGTTCAGCTGCAACTACAGCATCAATGGCAATCTTAACAGAGCCGTCAGTTGCGTTCTTAAAGCCTATAGGACATGACATACCTGAGGCTAATTGACGATGTAACTGAGATTCTGTTGTACGTGCACCAATAGCACCCCAGGAGATAAACTCATCTATGTACTGTACAGTAATAGGATCTAAAAACTCAGTAGCAGCAGGCATTCCTAAGCTGTTGATATCGCACAATAACTTACGGGCAATCTTGAGGCCACGATTGATATCATGAGAATCATCTAATCCTGGATCATTGATTAAACCTTTCCATCCTACAGTTGTACGTGGTTTTTCAAAGTAAACACGCATAATAACCACAAGAGTGTCTGCGTATTTCTGACGCAACCTCATAAGACGATTTGCGTAGTCTATGGCTGCATTAGTGTCATGGATAGAGCAAGGACCTGCAACAACAATTAAACGATCATCAATGCCCTGTTCAATATTATGAATCTCGCGACGTGTCTGCGAGACTAGCTGTGTTGTAAATTCTGTCGTCGGGAATTTTTCACTCACCGCGATTGGAGGAAGAACCTGATACATTTCACTTATTCTCGTATCTACGATTCCACGCCCCGCTTCATTCGGCGGCGTGAGAATCAAATTTTGATCAATAGTCATATAAACCGCCTTTATTTATAAAAAGAGTAATAACGCCAATAGTATCGAGAAGTGTTGCAAGTTTTTTTACTACAATCAAACACTGTGGCCATCGTACCTAATTTAGGTAGCCTTAATTCAATATTATTCACGATTATTCACCTTATATAAAATAAAAGCCCAAGCATGACCTCAGGCCTTCCGTTATTTAAACAGGTATTGTTTAAAATCCGTATCTATTGTGACACTGTATTTTACCTTTGACAAGCAATTAAGTTAGAATAAAAAAAACTAACACAATTGCACAATTTTAGCTCAAATTATATATCTAGAGTTAAAGTTACAGGACAGTGATCAGAACCTGTAACATCACTTTCTATATTTGCATCAACTAAATTTGGTAAAAGCTCTTGTGAAATTAAAAAGTAGTCTATTCTCCATCCAACATTACGGGCACGCGCTCTTGTTTTATATGACCACCAGCTATAGCAATCAGGCTTATCACCGTGCACCTTACGGAAGGTGTCGATATAACCTTTTTCAATTAGCAAATCAAAAAAGGCTCTCTCCTCAGGTAAAAAACCTGTGTTATGTTCGTTTAATTTAGGTCTTGCCAAATCAATTGGACGATGAGCAATGTTGAAATCACCACAAACTACAATAGGCTTTGTTTTGCGAAGCTCTTGAGCATAGTCTAAAAATGAGTTAAAAAAACCCATCTTGTAAGGGACACGCTTAAACTCTCCTGTCGGTTTGCCATTCTCATCTAAAACCTCTGCACCGCCGTTGGGGAAATAACCATTGAAGAAATGGAACTTTTCAAATTCTAAATGGACAATGCGGCCCTCTCCTTGATATTCAGGATTAGGAAGCTCTAACTCAACATTTAAAGGCTCAAGCTTTGAAAATACAGCAGTTCCAGAATAACCTTTTTTTACCACTGACGAACAAAAATAAGAATTAAAACCTTCTTTTTTTGTTAATTTTTCAGGAAGCTGTTCTAAAGATGCTTTTGTTTCCTGAAAGCCTATAATGTCATAGTCTGTATTCTCAAACCATGACCAGCCTTCTTTTGCACTTACAGCACGAATACCATTAACATTCCAGGACGCAAGTTTTATTTCCATATTATTCCCTCACTAAAACTTACAGCATTTTAACAAAAATGTACAAAGCTTAAGAAATTGGAGTAAAAGGTTTTATTTATTTTTTTTAGGTGACTTAAAAAGTACAGAATATGTCATTTAAATTTGAGAAAGGGAAATACCTTGTGGATTGTCTTTTAAATGACATGTATCATAGTGAGGCTTGTTTTGCTAAAGCAAAATAAGCCTTATAAGGGTAGAGCTTTAAAAAAAAGCTTTTAAGAGTCTTAAGTTAAAAATAATTAATATGACAAAAAGTTTATCCTCACAGCAAAAAATCATAATTTTACTGTGCATTATAATTTCAGCCTTATTTTGTACCTTCTATCAGCTCCATCAACTGCCTCACTACGATCAGGCTCAAATGTATGATCGTGGACTTGTTGCTGTATTTGAAGATGTATTTATCCCCCACGGTAATGAAGCCTCAACTACATCTAATGTCCCAGGATCTATATCCTCAATTGTAGTAGGACTTCCACTGAAGATAGCCTATACCATGTGGGCTCCTTTATTAACCTTAACCTTAATAAAGATGCTCTCAGGACTTATTTTTTTAGATGCAGTATCAAAACTTTATTCCTCAAAAACAGTGGTAATTGCCGCTTTGATTTATTTTTTAAATCCGTGGTTTCTCTTTGAATCAATAGTCTATAACCCATCTTATTTAGCCCTAGGCGCTACATTAGTCTTAAACTGTCTTGTGCGCCTGAGAGTAAATGCAAACGACGGAATATGTCCTAGCGCAAAAACCCGCTTTATAGCTACGGCACTTGCTGTAGTTGGTATTGGCTGGTGCCTTGAATTCCATTTCAGCTGGCCTGTATTATTAGCCATCTGTGGCATTTTATGGCTTAAAAAATCCATTAAGATTAGCTACTTTGGTTTAGCCTTTGGTATTGTTTTAGTCTTATTAAGCCTTATTCCATACTTTATTGAAGTTTTAAATGTAGGCTTTGTTGATACCTCACCTGCAGCTTATAAATCAGAACGGTATTTAGGTTATGGTTTTGTTCATGTCTATCCTTTGTTTAAGGCTATCTTATATTGGATTAGATTAGGTTCACTTTCTATGACCCATAAAATCTTACTGCCAGATCCAAGTCTCTACCCTGTCATAGGCATAGCTTACAACATCGTAGCTAATGTCATAGGAGGTCTTACCGCAGCAGCTGTTGCTTACTTTAACTATAAGGTTATATTCAAGTTTAAAGGCAAGGAAAGCACTTTTGGTCGTGAGCTTGTAATTGCAGGTCTCCTTGCCACATTAATTGCAGCTGGAATGGCCACCTTAGTTTTAAACTACTGGCAGATCATTATTGTCTGGTGTTTTACTTTAATTCCAGTTTTAGAAATGGTTGAAAGATCTAAAAACATCAATAAATATATAGTATCTGCCCTTGTTATATTTGCTTTAGTGCTTAATATTCAGGCAAGTCTTGACTCTGAAAAATACCGCTTTGATGCTCCGAATATGGAAAAGCAACTTTACGATTATTGTATCGATAGATATGATGAACAAAAGTGCAGCCTAAAGTAAAAAAAATTAAAAGCTCCTTTAAAAATTATTAAATTTTATAAAGGAGCTTTTTTTATACGTTTCTTAATTTCCTATTTTACAAAGCGTCTTCGTTTTCCTCTCCGGTACGAATACGAATAACTCTTTCTACACTTGAAACGAAGATCTTTCCATCACCAATTTTACCGGTATGAGCTGCATCCATAATAGCCTTAATACAAGCCTCTTCCATATCGTCTGATACAACTATTTCGACTTTACACTTAGGTAAAAAATCAACAACATACTCAGCGCCACGATAAAGCTCTGTATGCCCCTTTTGGCGTCCAAAGCCCTTTACATCCGATACAGTCATACCTGCTACACCAATCTGGGCTAAAGACTCACGGACTTCATCTAGCTTAAAAGGTTTTATAACAGCAACTATTCTTTTCATTTTTAAAAATTCCTAATTATAAGTTGTAGCCACGCTCGCCATGAGATGTCAAATCTAATCCTATAGTTTCATCATCTCTACCAACTCTTAGTGATACTAAGACATTTGCTATCTTAAATGCAATAAAGGATACAATTGCGGACCAAATTATAGCAATTACAACTGACATAAATTGCCCATATACCTGGCCTAATATACTATTATATCCCTCTTTAAAGCCACTTCCACCAAGACTTTCTGCACAGAACACACCAGTTAAAATAGCTCCTACGATAGCACCAATACCGTGCACTCCAAAAACATCTAAAGAATCATCAACCTTTGTAAATCTCTTAAAGCCATGAACTCCCCATAGACAGAATACTGAAGCAAAAATACCGATAACAATTGCACCTATTGGACCTACAAAGGCACAGGCTGGAGTTATAGCAACTAAACCTGCCAGTACACCTGATGCTGTACCTAAAGTAGATGGCTTTTTGAAAATAACCCACTCAAGAACCATCCAGGTTAAGGCACTTACACAAGGGCAGAGAACTGTATTTAAGAATGCCAAGGCTGATACTCCATCTGAAATTAACTCAGATCCTGCATTAAATCCTAACCAGCCAATCCATAATAGACATGCACCTATATAGGTTAAAGAAAGGTTGTGAGGAAGCAGCGATACTTTACCTAAATCATTTCTACGACCTACTAGCAGAGCACCTATAAATCCTGCAACAGCTGCATTTATATGAACAACAGTACCACCTGCAAAATCATAGGCATGGAAGACCCTGTCAATAAATCCACCGCCCCAAACCTGATGAGCTAAAGGTGCATAAGAAAATATAATCCAGATTGTAAGTGCGATAAGTAAGGCTGAAAATCTTACACGCTCAACTGTTGCACCTACGATTAAACAGGATGAAATTGCGCAAAAAGCCCCCTGAAAAATCACAAAAGTATATTCAGATAATCCAGAAAATAAGCTGTCAGTTTTTACATCAAGTAAAAGCAACTTGTCAAAACCACCAAAGAAATCACCAAGAAAACCTGAGTTTTGACCAAAGGCAAAGCTGTAGCCTACTATGAACCACAAAAATATGGCAAGAGAGAATACAGCAAGACACTGCTCTAGAGTGGATAAGATGTTTTTTGAGCGAACCAAACCACCATAGAATAATCCAATGCCTGGAATAGACATTAAAAGTACCAACATGGCAGAAAGTAAAACAAAGCCATTTGAATCCAAATCTAAACTTACAGCCGTGTCACTGGCATTTGCATACGAACAAAGGCCTAGAAGAAAACACGTACAAATAACTTTATCTATTCTCATGAGATCCCCCTAAAAATTAAATAAAATAAAGTCTTATGACTTACTTCACTTAAAAATATAAAGTTTGCTCTATGAGCTATCAATTAGATTATTTGATTTGGATCACATTAAGGCAGACTTGGTGAAAATGCACATAAATGGAATATTTTTTTCACCAAAACAAAGAAAAGTTAAATGTTAAATTTAGTTTTTTTAGGGAATGCAGGGTAAAAAAAAGCCTAAACTTAATTTTTAGGGAATTTTTCTTACTTAAAGAAAATCACAAAGCTTAGGCCTATTTTTTTAAGCTTAATCAATATTTGAGCTTATTTTAATTAGAACATCGGTAAAATAATCTGTACCACTTGTCTTATCAACAACACCAGATATAGCCTGGTAAGCTCGTTTTATAGCGTTATATCCCTGACTTTTAGGTTGCTGACAGACTACAAATTTAATAATGCCGGCTTTAACTAGCTCTTTGGTGGTATAAATATCGTCAAAGGCTATAGCTATGATGTTTTTATCCCCATGGGCAATTAGGGATGCACCAACACCTTGAACACCGGCACCTGTTACATAAACACAATTTATCTCTTTAAAATCTTGTAAGGCTTGAGAGGTCAATTGTTGAGCAATAATATCAGAGTCATTACATTCAACCTCTGATACTATTTTAAATTTTTTATTAAGTCGTCTTAACTCATCAATAAAGCCATAAATTCGCTGATTATGACCACGCATGAGCTTTGAGCCAGTTACTATAAGGATGTTTAGCTCAATATCATGGGTAATTAAAGATAAAAGACCTGCTGAGGTTACACCTGCCTTGAAATAATCAGATCCTACATAACAAAGGCGCTCAACACTCTCAACTTCCTGGTTTAAAAGAATTACATGTATGCCTTTTTGACTGCACTCATTTATTTTCTCACGCATGCTTTGAGTGTTAACTGTAGTAAGGCATAAAGCCTTACAGCCTAATGATACAAGTTCATCTACAGCTTTAAGATGAGAGTCAACGTCAAAACCTTTTAAATTCTTTATGACAACGGCAATGCCTAGTCCCTCATACTCTGAAATAGCGTCATTAATTCCGTCAATAATTCCGTCAAAAAAAACATTCCCGACACTAGGCAATAAAACACCGATTTTTTGTGGCTCTTTAAATGCAGTCAAAGCACGTCCTGCCCTATTTGGCACATAACCTAGTTATTTTGCAAGGTTTTTAATTCTTGAGGCAACCTCTGGTTTTACCGATCCTCGATTATGTAAAACTCTATCAACCGTACCACGAGACACACCTGCAGCTTTTGCTAAAGATTTAACCGTAACGCCCATATAAAATCTTAAAAAACTTTATAAATAGATAAAATTTAAACTAAAAAAATACTCTGTCTATTTTAGCCTAATAGAATATTGTTTTGATTTTTTTTGAAAAAATTAAGGAAGATTTCGCACTTTTATATAAATAAGCCCCATTTGAGGGTTAATCTACATGTGACAAAACAAACTTTCTTGATGTCCTTTATGGACTCATTTACCCCTAATACAGATTAAGGCATCACTAACCTTTGTCTTAAGGTATAGTTCTTAAATTTTAACCTTTAGCTTATCTCTTATTTATCATGTTTAACTAAGATGCCTGATAATTTTGAAACTTGGCTAAAAAGGCATCTTTTCATAAATGTAATGCCTACAGTATATTTGTAGGCATTAAAAGATTTATATGTTGACTGCAATTGTTAATTACCAGCGTTATCAACCAGGATTTTTTTATAATTATCCTTATCAACTACAACAGGCTCACACAAATATGACTTTACAAATCCCTTGCCATTATCGTAGCTTGTTGTATCGTTGACTTTTACCTCTTTATTTGAGGATATTGCATCAATCATTTCTATAACTTGCTCATTTAATAGGCGGGTATCCTTAAATACGCTCATGGAAACCTCACCATTTAAGATCATCTCAACTACCTTGGCATCGCAATCCTGTCCTGTTACTACAGGAAAATTATCCTTAGTAAATCCAGCTTTTCTTAAAGATACAACAATGCCAGCTGTTAGAGCATCCGACGGGGATAAAACAGCATCCAGCCTTTGCTTATCTAAGCTTGGACCATAATTGTATTTGGATATAAGTCTGTCCATGCGTTTTAAAGCTAAATCAGTATCCCATTTTGGAATATTTGTTTGCTCTGGACTTATTTCATTAGATAAAACTACAATCTGCCCCTTTTCAATATAAGGCCTTAAAACCTCCATAGCCCCGTCATAGAAAAAGCGGGCATTGTTATCGCCAAGTGAGCCATAGAAAATTTCAAGGTATTTTATCTTACCATCCTCAATATTTATCTTATCTAATATATCCTGCCCCTGCAAAATACCTACCTTTTTGTTATTAAAGGATACATAATAAGATACGGCATCAGATCCCATGATAAGTCTGTCGTAGGATATTACAGGAATTCCTTTTTCCTTAGCTTCAACTAATTCGTCAGTAAGCTTAGTTCCATCAATAGGACCTATGATTAGAGCCTGGTAGCCCTCATGGATTAAACGAGGGATCTGGCGTTTTTGAATGGGTATATCATCATCGCCACCGTAGAATAACTCTACATCATAGCCCTTGTCCTTTAACATATCTCTAAGTAAAAAGCCGTCATGGTACCAGCGCTCCTGATTTTGTGTAGGCATCATAACCCCCACTTTATAGGCATATGCACTGCTTGACCAAACTGAAAATACCAGGCTAAGCCCAAGTAAAATACCTGATGTTTTCTTAAGTTTCATAGATTCTCAGCACATTAAAAGTTTTAAAGTGCCGCCTCCTTTATAGATGAAAGTTTACATTATGAATTTTATATATCATCTAAATTGTATTATGTTCTAAAAGCCCTTTATTTATTATAAGGTTATATGAGAAACCTTAATCTACATTAGATCTAAGTTTTGAAATTTTCACAAATTATATCCACCCATGCCATTGAGAATGAGGCAGATAAGACAAAAATAATGACTGATTGTTAATCTTACTTATACTAAATTCACCCTCACCATAAGCCTTCTTTTAAAGAAGTAATTCTCTCCCCCCCAGACTTTTTATATATAAAGACGCAGTTTAAGAATGTAAACCCTGCCTGATTTTTTTTTCCTCTTAAATCTAAGAGATTAAAAACCTTTACAGTGCTCTTAAAACACAGCCTTGATTATTAAAACCTGTAAAAATAATCCTTAAAATACTCTTTTATCAAAAAGCCATGTGTTAAGGCAAAGCAACACAATATTTATTATAAGTTTTAAGCATAAAACAGCGAATTAAAGCAAGATACATTCTGAGGATGGAGGCACGCATTTAAGATCTTGTGGCTAATCTAAAATATTTTTAGATAAATTAAGATTTTACAATGTTAACAAGTTTATTTAACAAAACTTACGGAAAATACATGTGTCTGTTTAATTTTTGAAAAGTTATTATGAATATAAAAAAATTAATCAAATATATTGCTGTTTTATCAATAAGTTTTGTTTTACAAAGTGCTTACGCAATTAAAATTGGTATTACCCTTCCGACACAGAACATCTCCCGCTGGTATTTTGACGGCAAGGAAATGGAAGCTTTTTTAATAAAGAACGGACATGATGTGCAACTTTATTATGGTGGCGATGGTGATGTTGAACTTCAGAAGAATCAGATTGAGCGGATGATTTCTGATGGATGCCAGATGATTGTCGTGGCACCTATAGACAGCAAGGCTTTTATCAAAGAATTAGAAAAAGCTCATAAAGCCGGTATAACCGTAGTTTCATATGATCTTATGCTCACAGAGAGTGAAAATGTCGATTACTTTATAACTTTTGACAGCGAGAGAATTGGAGCTGAACAAGCATTTTATCTTTTAGATGCTCTTGAGATTAATAAAAATCCTGGTACTACTCCTAAAAATATCGAGATTTTTGCGGGATCTACAAAAGATCAAAATGCAAAGCTCATGTGGCAGGGGGTAAGAAATGTACTTAAGCCCTACCTTGACAAGAAAGATCTGAATATACCATCAAATGCAGTTTCGATGGGATATGCAAGTATTGCAGATAACTCTGAGGATAAGGCTTACAAGCGCATGCTTTATTTAATTGAAAAACAAAATTATGGCGTAAGCAAAGACAAAGTGCATTTAGATGCTATTATCTCTCCTTCAGAGTCAATAACATTGGGTATTGTAAAAGCTTTAAAAAAAGCAGGATTTGCAGAATACGAATATCCATCATAAGTGCAGATCTAGATATCGCCTCTGAAATGTGCATTTACAAAAGACAGATCGATATGGGAGTATATAAGGACTATAAAGCCCTACATAAAGCACTTTTAAGCATAGCAAATGCAAAATCTCAAAATAAGGTGGTAAAGCTTGAGGATAATGATACATACTACAATGGGGCTAAATATTTAGCTACATTAACCTGCGAGAGCATTCCTGTAACCTTAGATAACATAAGTACAGTAATTAAAAGCAATAATAGAATTGAGAATTTTGTAGCACTTAGCAGTAAAAACTTTTAAAAAATTCAAAAAAAATAGGTAATAAGTTAAAGCTTTTTTTAATTAAGCTTTTTACCTAAACTTAAGATGACTTTACTTTCCCCTCATTGCTTTTTTTAATGAGGGGACTTTAATTTATCTTAGATTATAAATTTTATATTTCTCGTCGATTTCATCAACCTCATATTCACTATAATAGCTTGAATCTAAAAGTGTTCCCTTCCAATTTGCCTGATTTATGATAGTTGAATCTAAGATATAGGATTTGATTGGAGGATATTTATCAGCAAATGCCACCATTCTATTTGATGTGAATTTAATCTCTTTCTCTCCGCTTTCTTTTATCTCATCTACAATTGAAACTAAACGATTTGTCAAAGCTTTATAATTCTTAAAGGCTGTATATTGCATGTGCCTGTTTTTTAGCATATATGCCCCCTCAGCTGAAGCATCGGTTCCTATAATAAAAGGCATATCTTCCTCTTTAAGCCCATGCTTTTCTAAAGCCTGATGCGCAGCTAAGGCCATAGCGTCAGAGGATGAAACAATCACATCAAGCTTGTTATTAGGATTTTGTTTAAACTTTTCTATAGCCTCATAAACTACCATATACGCAACCTCTGTTGAGGCCTGAGGAATGCTATTTCCAACGTAGGAAAAATCTCCACCTACTGTTCTGTAAGTTCCTGCATTAAAGAAATCTCCTACAACAGACATAAATCCCTCATAGGTTTCTCTTGTAGCGACATCTTGCTTATCTCCTAAAAGCATTCCGATCACATATGGTTTCTTAGCCTTTTTAGGATCAAAATTTACCTTTAAAAGATTGCCTAGCATACGGCCAATTTTATAATTGTCAAAACCTACAAAAGCTGTTTCCTTACCTGTTGCAAGCATACTATTTAATGCTACAACCTTTATATTCTGATCTATTGCCTTCTGTACTACGTCGCTTATTGATACGGCATCCACAGGAGTTATGATCATAAGATCAACTTTATTGGCTATAAAACGTTCTATATGCTGTTTTTGAAGCTTAGCATCACCGTCACCACTGTAATAAAGCATAGTGTTATAGCCTCTATCTCTTAAGGCTTTATCTATTTTAGGGCCTTCAACATACATACGCTCATTGTTTTGCGTAGTAAGAGAAATTCCTATTGTATATGCATAACATTGCGCAGTAAAAATAGAGAGTGTAAGTGGAATAAAAGCTAATTTTATTAAATTTAAACATCCAAACCCTTTAAACATACTTTGATCCTTCCAAATAAAATCAGAAAAATAAAAATATTTTTGACCTGCGCATATTACATCATTTTTATATGTTTTTTATTATTAAGAGTATTAAACAAAAAATATTATTTAAGGTTTAGTTATAATTAAACCTTATCAAGATAAAAATAATAAAAGACAATTTATTTAATATACATATACAAAATTGTATAACCATAGTATTTATTATATAAAATACATGAATATAGTAATTATTTAACTAGCGCCGATAAACTATATCTATATTTAAAGATATTTTTATATTAAATTTAATTCTTAATTTTTAAACAATATATGGAATAGAAAAGATATATATTTACAAAAGTAAATGTTAATAATATGTAATATTTTTATATTATAAAATCTAGATAAATGCTCCACATTATTAAAAAATAAATTTCTGTATCTTAAGAAAATAAATGCTAATATCAAATATAATTTGACAAAATTTTTTTTATTTTCACAAAAGATCAAATAATTACTTAAGGTAAAAAAAAAGTAACAGACTTATCTTGTGGAGTAAAGATCCAAAAAAAACTCTAATTTCTCTCTAAAAAAGGTAAATGCCCAAGCTTGCTTTAAATACTGTTTTAGGCATATATATGCACTTTATGACTTTTATCTATACAAAAAAATCCTTCGATCATCTAAAGGGTCGAAGGATTAAAATTGTATTACTGGGGCTTAATTTTTAAGCAAAAGGATTCTCCTTAGGATAGAGAACACCTTCAGGACGGTTATAGTCGATACTCTTAATGCCTAACATATTGAAGACATCAAATAAGGCTTTGCCATAATGTCCAAAGGCTACAGCTCCATGATGTGGATAACGCTTACCTATAAGAACATGACGGTAGAAGCGTCCCATCTCCTTAATTGCAAATATTCCTATTCCGCCAAAGGAACGTGTGCCTACCGGTAATACCTCTCCCTCTGCTACATATGCCTGTAAGGTGGTATCAGGTAAGGTCTGTAATCTAAAGAAGGTGATTGGTCCTGCCTGGATATCCCCCTCTAAGGTTCCACGGGTAAAGTCAGGCTCTGACCCCTGAGGCTCAAGCAGACGATGCTGAATTATCTGATAGTTAATCTTACCTAACTTTAAGTTACACTCAGTATTCTTTGTAAGCTTGCAAAATGGAGTATTGCCACAATGGAATCCCATAAAGGTATCTGTTAGCTTATACTCAGGATACTTGTCCTTGATATTCTCAAGATATAAATCCTCAGGTACTGAGTTATTGATATCCAACAGTGTGACTGCATCATATGATACGCATGCGCCTATGTACTCTGATAGAGCTCCAAATATGTCTACCTCACATGCAACCGGTATGCCTCTTGAGGTTAAACGGGAATTTACATAGCATGGCTCAAAACCAAACTCCTCAGGGAAGGCTGGCCAGCACTTATCTGCAAAGCAGACGTACTCTCTTGACCCCTTATGCTCATAAGCCCAGTCTAATAAAGTTAACTCAAACTGTGCCATTCTGCTTAGTAAATCAGGATAGGTATTTCCAGCTCCTAACTCTTTTTCCATATCTGCTACTACATCTTTGATGCGCGGATCATCTTTGTGTTTGCGATATGCTACGAGTAAATCAAGCTCTGAGTTTTCCTCTATCTCAACGCCTAAATCATAAAGTCCCTTAATAGGTGCGTTGCAGGCAAAGAAATCCTGTGGTCGAGGTCCGAAGGTGATAATCTTTAAACCTGATAAGCCTATAAGTGTTCTTGCAACAGGAATATATTCCTTTATCATTAAGGCTAAATCTTTTGCATTTCCTACCGGATACTCTGGTATAAAGCCCTTTAACTTACGTAATCCTAAGTTATAGGAGCAATTTAACATACCACAGTATGCATCTCCTCTTCCGTCTACTAAATCATTGCCACTCTCCTCTGCCGCCGCTACAAACATGCATGGCCCTTCAAAGTATTTGGCTATTAATGTCTCAGGAGTCTCAGGTCCGAAGTTTCCTAAGAAGACCACCAAAGCATTGCAGCCTAAAGCCTTTGCCTCTGCTACCGCTTTAAGACAGTCTTTCTCATTCTCTACCGTTACCTTAATCTCCTCTATCTTAAGATTAAGTTTCTCACACTCACTTACAATAGCACTACGACGTCTTTCAGATAAACTTCTTATAAAACAGTCGCGAGAGACTGCGATTAATCCTAATTTAACACTAGGAATATTTGTAAACTGCATATAATCTCCTGATTTTTTATTCAATCATTAATCTAAAACAATAATCTCACCTAAAAGACGACCTTTAGATTCAAAAAAACTTCCTATAAAAGTTGCAAAATTATGTATGTGCTAAATCATCTAAGATGATCTTTAAAACCAAGCTTTATTAAATAAAATTTCTGAAATTAAAAACGAAAAAATGTCCTGAGAAACTACTACGCTTAATATTTTGGGATGCTCAAAATAAAAAGATGAAATTTAGTTTAAATCTACACTATTTTTGTGCCCGGACACATTTGCACACAAATAATAGTATTTATTACAAATTTTGTCAAAGATAATTACAAAAAATGCAATCTATTTTAATTTTACATTTATCTTTATTATCAATAAGATAATAAATATAATAGCGTATATAACGGCATTAATTTTATTTAAAAACTCAAAAATTACAACCGTTTTAGTTATCACATTTAAAAAAAGTAACATGTAAAAAACTTTCAAATCAAAATGTTTTAAATTGATAAATAAGAAAATTTTTTTTAATAAGAGTTTTAAAATTAAAAGTAAAATATTTAAAAATTATAAATATAAAGAATAGAGTTTGATGTGATCTGAAAAATTAAGAGTTCAGATAGAAATTAGGATAAATAAGATAAAGCTAATGGGGATACTAAAAAAAAAAAATCCCCACTGAG
>CALFLJ010000254.1 GCA_937880335.1 uncultured Succinatimonas sp. | reverse complement strand
GCCCATATCCATAACGAAATAGAAGCCAATTGCACCTACAGTGGCAATTAAACTTGCTTGGAAATAACTAAGTAAATTAGAAGCTGAGCCAAAGTTATCTGGTGTTAAGATTTTAAAGATAAGCCAGGAAAGAAAGACCAATGCAATAAGGACTATATAGCCCTTGGTAGCACCGGATAGATTTTTTATTCCAGTCATATTTATTCCCTATTTATAAGCATAAAAATGCAGAAACGTTAAAACAGTGAAAAAGGCAAAAGCACATATCTATTAAGACTTTGTGTGTAACGAATGCTATAAAGCTAAATTTACAGCATCTAATTTTATTAACATAATAATTCAAAATTTTATTAAATATCGTAAACGTTTACGTTTATATAATCTATCGCACGTTTTTTATAAAAAAAATTTCTTTTTTTTTGATCACGATCGCACTTAAACCAAAATTAATTTAATTCAAGCAAGCATTAGATAGAGATCCCTAAAAATTTTGCAAAAAATTTGATACTAAAATAATAATTACAAATGTCTGTATTAGAAATCGCAAATATTGCACTATTTAAAATTCTTTTTCATAGACAGGAAAATTAAATAAAGCTTTCTTTTTCTAACAAAATTTTTTTTATAACAACTTGATTTTTAGAAATAAAACACGAAGATAAAATTATTTTTTTTATGTTTTTTCATTTTTGTGAACTATGCATACGTTTACAACAAAATTTTCGTTATTATTTAAATACAGAAATCTATAGGAGCAAACGCTCCCGGATTTATTGCTCGTCAACGTAAGGAAGTTTATTTATGAAATTTACTAAGTTAGCAAAAGCAGTTGCAACTACAGCATTAGCCGCTAGTGTTGCTTCTTTTAGCACCGTTGCAAACGCTGCTGATATGAAGATTGGTGTTTCTATCTGGTCATCCACTGATGTTTTAGGTTCTTGCTGCAAACGCATCCTAGATGAGGCAGCAGACGCTTTAAATGTAGAAATTCAATATGTTGACCAAGGACACGTATCTGAGAAAGTTACAGCTTCCGTAGAGCAACTTGTTGCTGCTGGTTGTGAAGGCATTATTATCTGTAACTCAGCTGATACAGAAATGACATCTGCTATTAAAACAGCGAACGATAATGAGGTTTATTTAGCTCAATTCTTCCGTATTATTTCTAAGACTGCAAGTCCTGATGTTTATCAAATGGCAGTAGACTCACCTTATTTTATTGGTGCAGTTCATGAGAATGAACCTGAAAATGGAGCTAACCTAGTTAAAATTTTATTAGACAAGGGATGCCGTAACATTGGTTTAATTGGTTGGGAACAAGGCGATGCAACCTGGCTTGGCCGTTGGGAAGGTTACAAGGCTGGTGTTGAACAATGGAATAAAGACCATCCTAACGACAAAGCCACTATCTCTGAGCCTCAATATGCAGGTACATCATCAGAAGGTGGTTCAAAGGCGGCAGAAGCTTTAATGGCAGCTAACCCTAACCTTGATGCTTTAATTCCTGCAGGCGGTGGCGGAGATCCTTTACAGGGTGCTGTAGCTGCTGTTGAGAGAGCAGGAAAAACAGGCAAGATCGCTGTTGTTTCTACAGATTTCTTACCAGACTTAGGTGAGAGATTAAAAAATGGCTCAATGGCAGGACAATCTGGCGGTCACTATTGTGATCCTTTATTTGCTTTCATGGCAGTTTATAACGCCGTTAAAGGAAATTATACTGACTTTGCTGGAAAATTTGAGGATATTACCTTCCCTTATCTCTATGTTTCTTCTCCTGAAGACTATGCAAGTTACGAGAAGTACTTTGTTAACCAACTTCCATATACTAAGGATGAGCTAGTTGCTATGTCTCAACTTGATATGGAAGGATTAAAGGCTGCAGCAAGCAAGTTATCTATTGAGGATGCTGCTGCTCGTGCCGCTAAATAATAATCATCTCCAAGAAATATGATGAAATCCCTAGTAATAGGGTGACCCCAGTAAGTTGAACAAATTTATTGGGGTTTATTATTTATGAAGCTTTCATATAAAGATAAAAGTGAAATTTATAGACTTTGGGAAGAAGAGAATTTTAGTAAAAACTATATAGCAAAACATAAAAACATTAACATTTCGATTGTTAAGTATCTTATTCGTCTTGTAGATATTTACGGCATAGTTTTAAGGATTAGATCTGCTATTTTTAATGCTGTAGGGCTACGTTTAATTCTTACCATAATAAACTTCATTAAAGTCATATAATGATATCAGACTTAAATGGGGTTACTCAGCTTCTATTTCACTCTCTTTTATTTACTAGTACATAAAAGGCCCAATTTTTTCATATTGGACCTTTTATGATGATTAAATACTATATATTTTTTGGATCATCTACAGCAAAATCTTGATCAGATACAGGAATAAAACCAAGCATTACCTTATTTTCTACAAGCATATTTACCCAACTTTCATTCCATGCTTTAGATGTTATAAATTGAACTTTAGCATTAACTCCAGTGGATGATACATAAGCCTGAGCTAGCTCCTCATAAGGAAATACAGGTAAAATATAATATTTATCACCAACTTCCTCATTTTCATCCTCTAACATAAAAGGGCCTTCTTCTTGAAGAATTATAAAAAGGCCTTGATTCTCCTTGCTTTTATTATTAAAAAAGGCTTGTCTATACTCAGCATTTAAAGACAATACAGCCTCAAGCTCTTTTTCACTTAATTTTTCCATAAATATCCTCTCTAATAACCTCTATCTAAAATTTGCTTTAAAAATTTACCTGTAAATGAATTCTTACACAAAGATATTTCCTCTGGAGTTCCTGTAGCTATAATTTCGCCACCTCCACTACCGCCTTCAGGACCTAAATCAATAATATAATCTGCAGACTTTATAACATCTAAATTATGTTCAATTACAATAACAGTATTTCCATTATCACGTAAACGCAATAAAACATCTAGCAACTGCTTTACATCATGAAAATGTAATCCTGTTGTGGGCTCATCTAAAACGTATAAAGTTCTGCCTGTTGAACGTTTAGAAAGCTCTTTAGAAAGTTTAATACGTTGAGCCTCACCGCCTGAAAAAGTTAAAGCTGATTGTCCTAATTTTATATAAGACAATCCAACATCCATCAATGTTTGTAGTTTATTTGCAATAGAGGGAACAGATTTAAAAAAATCTAAAGCTGTTTCAATATTCATTTCTAATACATCTGAGATATTCTTACCTTTATAGGTAACCTCTAAAGTTTCTCGATTATACCGCTGCCCCTGACACTCCTCGCATTTCACATAAATATCTGGTAAGAAGTTCATAGATACTCTAATAGTACCGTCTCCTTGACAAGCCTCGCATCGTCCCCCTTTTACATTAAAAGAAAAACGTCCCGGACCATAACCACGAGCCCTAGCTTCTTGTGTTTTAGAAAAAAGATCTCTTATATCAGTAAAAAGACCAACATAAGTTGCAGGATTAGATCTTGGAGTTCTTCCAATTGGGCTTTGATCTATACAAATAATCTTATCGAAATTATCTAAACCAGTTATAGACTCGTATGTGGCAGGAATATCATTAGCAGAAACACGATTTAACTCTCGCTCTGCTATTCTTACTAAAGTATCATTTATTAATGTTGATTTACCAGAACCGGATACTCCTGTAACAGTTATAAAGCAACCAACAGGAAACTTTACTGAAACATTTTTTAAATTATTTCCACAACATCCGTTTAATTCTATAAATTTATTTTTTTGAGGTTTTACCCTTTTTTTGGGAATCTCTATTTTTCTTTTTCCAGATAAATACTCGCCTGTAAGCGATTTTTTATTATTTTCAATATCTTCTACTTTACCACAGGCTACAACCTCACCACCATGAATTCCAGCACCAGGACCAATGTCTAAAATAAAATCAGCATTACGCATTGTTTCCTCATCGTGTTCTACCACAATTACAGAATTTCCCAAATTACGTAAATTTTTCAGAGCTCCTATTAGCTTACTATTATCTCTTTGATGTAAACCTATACTTGGTTCATCAAGAACATACATAACTCCAGTAAGTCCTGAGCCTATTTGACTTGCTAAGCGAATGCGCTGAGCCTCACCACCTGATAAAGTTTCTGCGCTGCGAGATAAATTTAAATACCCCAAACCAACGTTTATTAAAAAAGATAAACGAGACTTTATCTCTTTTAAAATACGATCTGCTATACCTTGTTCTTGTTTGGTCAATATTAAGTTATTAAAAAAATCATATGCATTTATAATTGATAGCTCATTAACACTAGGAATATTTTTTTCTCCAACAAAAACATTGCAGTACTCCCTTTTAAGTCTTGCTCCTTTACACTCAGGACAAGGAGATGGAGTCATAAGCTTGGAAATAAACTCTCTAACATAGTCTGAATCTGTTTCCTTTAAACGACGTTCATAATTTGGAATTACTCCTTCAAATGGCTGTAAAGATTTCTCAAATTTTGAACCATTAGCAAAAGAAAATTCCATGGGAATACAAGTCTTTCCAGATCCATAAAGTAAAATTTTTTTCTCTTTATCAGTAAGATCTGAAAAAGCCTTATTTAAATCAATACAATAAAACTCTGCAACTGCCTCAAGTTGTCTGAAATACCAAACAGATCGTCTATCCCACCCTACAATTGCTCCTTCCGAAACAGAACGACTAGGATCTGGTACAACTTTTTTTTCATCCACAACCATCAAAGCACCTAATCCTTCACATTTAGGACAAGATCCATGAGGGTTATTAAAAGAGAAATTGCGTGGTTCAAGCTCTTGAATGGAATATCCACAGTGTGGGCAAGAATAATGACTAGAAAATAATATTTCCTCTTCCGCTTTATGCTCATCCATTGGAGATACAATCACCAAACCATCTGAATATTTCAAAGCTGTCTCAATTGAATCTGCTATTCTATTTCTTATATCTGGACGTATTTTTAGACGGTCAACAACTATTTCAATATTATGTTTAACCCTTAATGCTAACTCTGGAGGGTCTGAAATATCACAAATCTCACCATCAACTCTTGCTCTAATAAATCCATCAGCAGAAAGCTGTGCGAACAGCTGCTTATACTCTCCCTTTCGCCCCCTAACAACAGGAGATAGTATCATCACCTTCATTTCTTCAGGTAATGATAAAACAGTATCTGTAATTTGCGTTACAGTCTGTGCCTTTAAAACAGTTCCATGTTCTGGACATTTTGCAATACCAATGCGGGCCCACATTAACCGCAAATAATCATGTATTTCTGTAATTGTACCAACTGTTGATCGAGGATTATGTGAGGTTGATTTTTGTTCAATTGAAATAGCAGGTGATAATCCATCTATAGACTCGACATCAGGTTTATCCATAAGCTGCAAAAATTGTCTTGCATAAGAGGACAAAGATTCTACATATCTTCTTTGACCTTCTGCATAAAGTGTATCAAATGCTATGGATGATTTGCCTGATCCTGACAAACCTGTTATTACGCACAACTTATTACGAGGGATTTTAAGTGATAAATTCTTTAAATTGTGGGTCCTAGCCCCCCTGATTACAATTTCGTCCATAAATAATCACCAAAAAAACTATTATAAATACTCTTTGATTATATTAAATATAATTAAAAATAGAATAAAATATTTATTCTTTAAAAATATCAGTTTCAAGCCAAATTTTTAAATTTATAAAACACAAAAAATTAAAATTTTACAGTTAATTTTACTTTTAAAACATTTTTTAACAAATCAGAAACAAGGAATTTTATGGCCAGAGGAATTAATAAAGCAATAATCGTTGGTACTATGGGGGATGAGCCTACATGTCGACAAACAAATTCAGGGATATCTGTTGCTAATATTTCTATTGTAACTAATGAAATTAAACGAAATATTGATACAGGAAAAAATACAGAAATTGCGGAGTGGCATCACATTGTCTTATGGGGAAAGCTTGCTGAAATAGCAAAAGGTTATCTACATAAAGGCTCACAAGTCTATATTGAAGGTAGAATGAGAACAAGAGGATACTTAGACAAGCAAAACCAAAAACATTATGTAACTGAAATAATTGCAGAACAAATGGAGATGTTGGGAACTAGATGCTCTCAGTCCAACCAAAATACTTTTATAGAACCCGATTTTGGACCACAACAAAATGAAAAGCTTATAAAAAATAAGGTAAATGAAGCTCAAATCCAAAAGCCTATAAATTTACCTATGGTTGATGAATTAGTTGAACCTGCAATTACTGCTTTAAATGAATATGATTTAGAAATACCTTTTTAATAATATATCTCCTACTAAAAAGTAGGAGATTATCTTACAAAAATCCCCTCATTGATATAAGTAAACTGGTTTAATATAAAGATTTAAATTATAAATTAAAAAAAATATAACTTATATTTATCTTTATTTTGGTAATAATTTCTTAAGAGTGAACAAATTTTTTTAAGTTAATCTATTACATTAGTTAGCATATAAACAATCTTTTTTTAGTGTGTGTTATACTTGCCATCATATTTTTAGAATCATAACAATAACCTCTTAGTTTCAATTCGGTTCTAGGCTCTGGCAATGTTTAAAAAAATTCGTAGCATGTTCTCAAATGATCTCTCTATTGATCTTGGAACAGCCAATACTTTAGTTTATGTAAAAAATAAAGGCATCGTTCTTAACGAACCTTCTGTAGTAGCAGTCCGTCTTGATCGTAATGGTGGCGCACAACGCAAAGTTGATGCCGTTGGTAAAGCCGCTAAGATCATGCTTGGAAGAAGTCCTGATAATCTGGAAGTAATACGCCCAATGAAGGACGGCGTAATTGCTGATTTCCAATATACCGAAAAAATGCTGCAATACTTCATAAATAAGGTTTTATCAGGCTCTCACCATTTTCCTTTTAAACCAAGCCCTCGTGTATTAGTATGTGTTCCTTGTGGTGCAACACAAGTTGAAAGAAGAGCTATACGTGAATCTGTAGAAGGCGCTGGTGCAAGTGAGGTTTTCTTAATCACAGAACCAATGGCTGCAGCTATTGGTGCAGGTTTACCTGTCTCTGAAGCAAAAGGCTCTATGATTGTTGATATAGGTGGAGGTACCACAGAAGTTGCAATTATATCCTTAAACGGAATTGTCTACTCAAGTTCTGTTCGCATTGGTGGTAACAGATTTGATCAAGCTATCATAGATTACATTCGCAACACAAAACGTTACGAAATTGGCGAAACAACTGCAGAATCTATAAAAATTGAAATTGGTTCAGCATACGCAGAACAAGAAATGCATGAAAAAGAAGTACGCGGCCGTTCTGTAGTAGAAGGTGTTCCTCGTTCATTTACTTTAAATTCCAATGAAATATTAGAAGCACTTTCTGATCCTATAAAAGGCATTGTTAGTGCTGTTAGAACAGCTTTGGAAAAATCTCCACCAGAGCTTGCAGCTGACATTGCAGAGCATGGAATGATGTTATCTGGTGGTGGTGCATTATTACACAACTTAGATAAGTTACTGCGAGAAGAAACAGGTATACCTGTTGTTATAGCTGAGGACCCTCTTACTTGCGTAGCAAGAGGTGGCGGAAAAGCTTTAGAAATGTACGATACACAAGACAACGAAGTCTTTGACTAAAACCATCCGGGATCTTCTTCTTGAAGATCCCTTTATTGTTATAAACGGATTAGATTTTGAATAAGCCTGACCAGCCTAGCCTGTTTATTCACCTTCGTTTTGCGATAATATTTTTTATCTCACTATCAATCATGGCCGTTGACATGAGATCAAGAATGTTAAATGATTTTCGCTATTATGTAGAATCATCACTTTATCCATTAATGGTTTTTGCTGATGCTCCAAGAACCGTATCAAAAATGGTTTCATCGCAATTTAAAAGCAAAAGTGAACTCATTGAAGAAAATGAACGTTTATCTGTTGAAAATTTTCTACAAAAAGCAGATATCATGAGAATGCAGGCTTTAGAAGCAGAAAATGATGCTCTAAGAAAACTTTTAAACTCACCATCACACCCATCAACAAAAAGATTAGTTGCAGAGGTTATAGACGTAGACTCAAACCCTTACCTTCGTCGCGTAGTAATAAACAGGGGTTCACAATCCGGTGTTTATGAAGGCATGCCTGTAATTTCAGGTTCTGGTCTTGTAGGTCAAGTCTACTCTTTAAATTATGGATTTTCACGAGTACTTTTAGTTAACGATCCTAATTGTGCTGTTCCTGTAATGTGTCCTAGAACTAATATCAGGGCTGTGACTATGGGTACAGGAGTTCATGATGAACTTATTGTTAATAATGTCCCTAGAAGTGCTGATATGCGTGTAGGAGATATCCTTATCACCTCAGGTCTTGGAGGCGTATACCCTAAAGGTTTCCCTGTAGCAGAGGTTACATCAGTTGGATATTCAGATTCATTACCGTTTGCCAGCATAAAAGCAAAACCTATTGTAAATACAGATACAATGCACTATGTATTGCTATATTGGTACCAAGGAATCAATGGAGAAAATGACGATAATCTTACATTGGTAAAACAAAGAACTGATGGTAAACGTATTTTAAGACAAGAAAAAATTAAAAATCTTATTGAGTCTCTAAGTAGACCTCTTGAGACTGAAGATAAGAATAATGATCAGAAACAAAATAACGAAAAGAGACCTTAATGGCAAACAAAGAACACGGAAGATCAATTGTACTTTTATTGATCCCTTTAATATTCTTATCTTTAATTTTTCAAATTATTCATCTCCCTGATTTTCTGATGGAGAATAGACCTAGCTTAATAATACTTGTACTAATATTTTTTACTACTTTAGAAAAATTTAGATTTTCTTTAGAAATAGCTTTTGCTTTAGGTATTGTATTAGATCTTTTGACAGGTGCTCCTCTTTGTGTAAATGCGCTTATATTAGCATCTCAAGTTTACTTAATAACGGCTCAATTTAAGCGTTTTAAACTTTATGCTTTATGGCAACAATCTATAATCATCGGTGTTGTTAACCTTATAGTAAACTTTATAGCTTATTGGCTTGAGCACATAATAGGACAGAGTGCATACGATATAAACTTTTTGCTTCCTGCTTTATTTGTTGCAATATTATGGATTCCCTTAAACATAATTTTCAAGGCACTTGCAACAATGCTATCAATACAAATCAATTCAGAAAATAACGATTTATGAAAAGAATAATTTTAGCTTCAGGCTCTCCAAGAAGAAGAGATTTTTTAAAACTTTTAGGATTTGATTTCGAGATTATTGTACCTAATATTGATGAGTCTCCTTTAGTTGGAGAAAAACCGCAAGACTTAGTACTACGCTTATCTTCATTAAAGGCTAAGGAAATAAGTAATACAAATCCAGATGCTGTAATTATAGCAGCAGATACTATTGTGGTTTTAAATGGTGAGATTTTAGGTAAACCTATCAATAGAAAAGAAGCATTTAATATGCTAAAAAAACTTTCAGGCAAAACCCACCAAGTTATTACTGGTTATACAATTTCTCAAGGAAGTCAAATACATACAGGTTGTGAAATTACAGATGTAACTTTCGCATCCTTAGATGATGAGCTAATATTAAATTATATAAAAACAGGGGAATGCGACGATAAATCAGGATCATATGCCGTACAAGGCATAGCTTCTATGTTTATCGAAAAAGTTAACGGTTCTGTTAGTTCTGTGGTCGGCTTACCGATTTGCCAGGTTCGTCAGATACTATCCAAATTTGGTATATTTCCCCTCATTACCAGGACATAAAAATGGAAAACTTTACTAAAGCTTCAAATATTCTTTGGGAAAATACTGATATTGACCTTAATTCCTTAAATACGGCTCTCAAAACACTAACTGAACGTAAAATTGATTTTGGGGATATCTACTTTGAACAAAATATTTCTGAAAGTTTTTCTTTAGAAGACAGCATTGTAAAGTGCGGTTCTTTTGATATCTGCAAAGGGGTTGGAGTTAGAGCTGTAAGTGGGAATAAAACAGGCTTTGCCTATAGTGATAGGCTTGATTTCTCATCACTACTAGAGGCTTCAAAGGCTGCAAGAACAATTTCTTCAGGAACTAATTGTGATGGTGTTTGTATTTCCACAACATACCCCCATAAAGCTCCTTTGTACTCATCAGATAATCCTATAAGTTCTATTAGTCGAGAAGAAAAGGTAGCTATCTTAGAGAAAGTAGATAAAATTGCCAGAAGCCTAGATAACAGAGTTATACAAGTTATGGCTAATTTAAGCGCAAATTATAAAGTCTCACTTACAGCACGAACTGACGGGCAGATTACAACTGATATAAAACCTATTGTTCAAATGGTAGTATCACTTATCATGGAACAAAATGGGCGCCGAGAATTTGGTTTTGTAGCCTCAGGAGGAGCCTTTATGCTTAATGATCTGATAAAAGATCAAAAAATAGAGAAAATGGCAAAAGAGGCTGTTCGCGTAGGCTCTGTAAATCTTGAAGCTATCCCTGCTCCAGCAGGAAGTATGAATGTTGTATTAGGAGCAGGATGGCCTGGGGTCCTTATTCATGAAGCTGTAGGTCACGGACTTGAAGGGGATTTTAATCGAACAAAAACATCTGCTTTTACCAACTTAATTGGCCAAAAAGTAGCTTCTGATGTTTGTACAATTATAGATGATGGAACAATTCCCAAAAGACGAGGTTCTATGACCTTTGATGACGAAGGAACACCTTCTAGTCAAAATATACTAATTGAAAATGGAATTCTGAAAGGATACATGCAAGATAGACAAAATGCCATGTTAATGGGTAAACCATGTACAGGAAATGGACGTAGAGAAAACTATAACTCACTACCAATACCTCGTATGACAAACACTTACCTAAAGGCAGGAAATTACAAAAAAGAAGAAATTATTGAAAGTGTAAAAAACGGCATATACGCAGTAAATTTCAGTGGTGGCCAAGTTGATATTACTTCTGGAAAATTTGTTTTTTCTACATCTGAGGCATACTTAATAGAAAATGGTAAAGTATCTGCTCCTATAAAAGGTGCAACTTTAATAGGAAATGGTCCTGCCACAATGAAGCAAGTATCAATGGTTGCCGACGACCTTACCTTCGATGACGGTATTGGAACATGCGGTAAGGCTGGGCAATCTGTCCCTGTAGGAATAGGACAACCAACATTAAAAATAAATCAAATTACAGTTGGTGGCACACAAACATAAAAAAAGAAATAAAACAGCTCATTTTGTTTTTCTATAATTTGCTAATTCTAGGCAAATTTATATTATGACAATAATGAGCTATTTTTTAATTACTTATTCAACAATAGTAAATTTTAACGCATTCTTATATTAAATGATTTGGAATAGATATCTTTACTCGAGCAAATTCGGATTTTATATACTTGTATAATGCTCTAGAAGCAGGCTTTGGTAAATTTCCTTCAAGATCTAATTTAGCCTCTTCAGAAGCTTTTTTAACCAATGTTCTTAATTTATTTCGGTCTGTATCTATAATCAAAGAACACATAGCATCAATAGCAAGCTTACCACCATCTATCAATTCTTGACGCAATCTCTCAAGTTTCATTGTATTAGGATCCTCTTTTGATGAAGCTCCTAACATTTTTACTTGCATATCTAAATCAGATTCTGGATAACCTCTTTGTAATCTAGCAACATACTGAAGTTGACGTCTACGCTCATCACTACGAGGTTTTAGCTTTCTTGCAACAAGTAAAGCTTCTTTTACATCGTCAGGTATTATCAAAGATTTAAAAGCTTGATCTCCAAGGTTGGAAATATCTTCTACAAGTTTTCTAATAGCCTGTGCTTCTCTTTTTCTAGCACTGCGGCTTTCTTCTTCTGGCTCATGATCAAAGCCTTCAAAATGCTGTTCTGACATATACTTTAATTCTCAATTTCAAAAATTGGTTGCAGGCTAAAAGTCGCAATCAAACGAAGCGCGGCCTGAGGAGGATGTTTTAAGCAAAGCTTTCTGTCTTTAAGAGATTTTGACCACTGGATTAGAAACGCAATACCGGCCGAATCAATCTCTTTGACGCAAGTCATATCGATAAAGTTATTTTGAAAAATTTCGTGTCTTTCAAGCCACAACTGAGGAACAGTTGCAGCTGACATAATCTCAAAATTTATCATTATTTTATTTCTATCTTAAGATTCTTCAATGTTTCAATAGCAGCTGCTATACCTTTGGATTTAATAATTGGAGAAATCTCGCTCTCCTTAGCATCAAGGATACTAATGTTCTCTCCGACTAAATCGAAAACTTTCCATTCTGAAGTTTTCTTATTTAATCGCATTTTTAATACCATAAACAGATCTTTTTTACCCTGTTCTTTGATAGTAAATTTTACAGAAACAATACTAGCATCCTTTGGAATTACCTTATTAGGCTCAGGAACAATATCCTGATTTACATACTTTCCTAATACATCAGATAAGGATTGAACCATATACTCTTCAAAAGCTTTAGTAAACTCTTCTCTTTCTTGAGGAGTAGTCTTGTTCAACGATGCTCCCATAACTTTATATGCAGCATACTTAATATCAACATAAGGCATAAGTTCTTTTTGAACTAAACTTCTTGCAAAGTCTTTATCAGATAATTTATCTTTATTTGCCTTAAGTTCATTTACCGTTGTTGTAGCAACTTCTGAAGCTAAAATATAAGGATTTGTCATATCAACTGCATTTGATACAAATGTTATACAAGCTAATATAACACCCAAACAAATAGATAAAATTTTACTCATAAAACAATCACTCCAAATTTTCTAAAAAATTATTTTGTAGAATCACCAGATCCCATGTTGTAAAGAAATTTACCGAGTAAATCTTCAAGAACTACAGCAGAGCCTGTATCGGTAAATTTATCTCCATTTTTTAAATAAGTTGATCCCATTTCCTCATCATAAAAACCAGGTGTAATTGATATATACTGCTCTCCAATTAACCCAGCTGTTTGAATCGATGCCTTTGAGTCACTAGAAATATTATTGTATTTAGCCTCAATAGCCATATCAACAATTGGACTTAAAGACTCATCATCAAGTCGTATGGATTCAACTCTACCAATAGTTACGCCTCCTATACGAACAGGAGCTCTAATCCTAAGAGATCCTATATTTTCAAAATTTGCACTGACTACATATGTTTCAGAATTACTATCTAGTACTAAGCCTGCAACTTTTAAAGCCATGACAATACTTGCAAAAATGCCTAAAAGCATGAATATTCCGACATATATTTCTGATTTTAAATATCTCATACATCTACCTTAAAACATTACAGCTGTTAAAACAAAATCAAGACCTAAAACAGCTAAAGAAGATTGAACCACAGTAGCAGTTGTTGCAGAACTAATTCCTGTAGAGGTTGGATGACAATCATAACCATTAAAAATGGCTATCCAAGTACAAACTAAACCAAAAACCAATGCTTTTATGAACATTGGAAATATATCAGCAAAAAAATCTACACTAGCTTGCATTGCAGACCAGTAATTTCCATCATCAAGACCTAACCAATCAACACCAACAAATTTTCCACCATAAACTCCTACTAAACAAAATAGTACAGAAAGGATAGGCATGCTTATCACACCTGCCCAAAATCTAGGAGCAATAATACGATGTAAAGGATCTACAGCCATCATTTCCATTGCAGACAATTGCTCGGATGCTTTTAACTGACCAATTTCTGCAGTCAAAGCAGATCCAGCTCTTCCAGCAAATAATAGAGCTGTAACAACAGGCCCTAATTCTCTAATAATAGCTAAAGCAACTAAAGTTCCAAGAGAACCTGTGGCCATAAAATCTTTCAAAATATTGAAGCCTTGTAATCCCAAAACCATACCAATAAAAAGGCCTGAAACGATTATAATAATTATTGATTGCACGCCCACAAAATAAATCTGATTAGATAAAAGTGGAATATTACGCCTTAAATTTGGAATACAAAAAAGTGCATGAAAAAGCATAATAGTAGATCGTCCCAAGGAACAAATCTTTTTTAAAGCCCAACGTCCAAGCACTCCTAAAAACATTACCATGTTATAAGTCCTCTAAATAATTACTTTGACCTTTAAGGTGAAAAGCATAAGGACCATCAAAATCCCCGTTGATAAATTGTAAAACCCTAGGGTCATCACTATTTCTTATTTCATCAGGAGTTCCACCTGCTAATACAGCTCCCTCAGATAAAATATATACATAATGAGCGACTTCTAAAATTTCCTTAACATCATGTGTAACTACAATTGAAGTTATCCCTAAAGATGCATTAAGGTTTGCTATTAAATTAACTAAAACTCCTTTAGTAATAGGATCTTGCCCTACAAAAGGCTCATCATACATAATTAAATCAGGATCAAGGGCTATTGAACGCGCTAATGCAGCTCTTCTAGACATTCCCCCAGATAACTCAGATGGAAACATATTAGCAGCAGCCCTCATTCCTACAGCCTCGAGTTTCATTAGAACAATATCACGAATTAGTATTTCGTTTAACTTTGTATGCTCACGTAAAGGAAATGCAACATTGTCGTATACATTCATGTCTGCAAATAAAGCACCACTTTGAAATAGTAAACTCATTCTTTTACGTAATTTGTAAAGTTCAGCTCGATTTAATCTATGAATATTTATTCCATCAAAAAGAACATCCCCTGTATCAGGATAAAGTTGAGCTCCGATCAAACGCAAAAATGTTGTTTTGCCTGTACCTGAAGGCCCTATAATTGCTGTAATTTTTCCCTTTTTAATATCAAGGCTTAAATTATGATAAATTCTTTTGCTTTGATAGGAAAAAGATAAATTTTTTATTTGAATAAGAATGTCAGGATTATTCATAAAAATTTGGCACAAATCATATTTTATATAATGCCACTCCCATCTATCACTTCATATTAATATCTCAAGTTTCCAACTTTAAAAATTTAAGCAAACACTGATTCCTAACGGCTCAGTAGCTCTTTAAAAATAAGATCTTGATTGGGTGCCTACGGAAAGTAAAAATGATAT
>CALFLJ010000253.1 GCA_937880335.1 uncultured Succinatimonas sp. | reverse complement strand
ACATTGACCCTGGGAAACCTCTTTTTGTAAGAAATGCTAATATCAATATTATAGGAGAAGGGGCTTTTTACAAATCATTTAAAAATATTATAAAGGATAGTGGTATTAAGCCCTACTCTAGGTTAAATCACAGCAGTTATGAAACTCTAAAAGAGGCTTTAAGAGAAAGGGCTTTAGCCTTAGGTTTTTTTGATGCTGAACTTGTTATCTCTCGCATTATGGTTTACGGAGAGCAGAATGTAGCTGATATTGAAATTCTGTACGATACAGGTCGTAGATATCTTTTTGGAGAGATAAATTATGCAGACGAAAAAACAAAAGAACTCATGGAGCCTGCAAAGAATTTATCTAATTTTCAATCTGGAGATAAATTTGCAGCTAAGCTTATAGCTGATTACAGTCAATCTTTATCTCAAACACAGTATTACCGCTCGGTGGATGTTCGAGCAAAGGTTGAGTCAAGACATGACGGAGTAGTTCCTGTTGAAATAGCTTTGGAGAGGCAGCGAAATAATTTAATGCGTGCAGGTATTGGCTATTCTACAGATGAGGATATCCGCCTTATGCTAGGATGGGATAAACCCCTATTAAATCGTTATGGTCACTCTTTTAGTTTCTTTGCCAGGGGGTCATCTGTAAAACAGGATGCTCAGGCTATTTATAAAATACCGAGAAAAAATCCAAACCTTGATTATTATTATGTAAGACTAGCCCAAATACATACTGATTATAATGACACCTTATCAGATGTCTCGCATGCAAGTTTTCATTATGTCGCCAATATGACTGGCAAATGGCGTCGTGATTATTCTTTACGCTTTGAGTATGAGGATTATACGCAAGGTTTTGATAAAGGATACAGTGTAAATTTGATGCCTGGGGTTCTTATTTCAAGACAGGGGGCTACCGGAGGCTTTGATCCAAGTGAAGGATATAAGGTTTCCTTAGATGCAAGCTTTGGATCTGCGGCAGTTACAGATAATACTTTTGCCAGATTTTTATTTTCAGCAAAAGGTATTGTAAGTCCTACTTTAAATACCAGATTTTTCTATCGTTTCACGCAAGGTGTAGTTATGGGAAAGGATTCAACTAGTATTCCTCCCTCATTGCGTTTCTTTGCTGGTGGAGATCAAAGCATTCGAGGATTTTCATATTTAAGTAAATCTGCTAAAAAGCAAGGGAAGCTTTTAGGTGCTCGCTATTTAAGTACAGGAACATTAGAGTATCAGTTTCCTATAGGTATCTCTAACAGTCGAATGGCTTTGTTTATCGATGCAGGAACAGCCTGCAACGATTATAAGGATGCTAATTTTGTTTATGGTCCAGGTTTAGGTTACCGTTATATGTCAAAGTATGGTACTGCTCGTATCGATTTTGCTGTAGGTATTGATAATGAGAATGATGATAAATCATTTAAATTACACTTCTCATTTGGTCCGGAGTTTTAATAATGATAAAAAAAATTCTTAGGGTAATGCTTAAATCCTTTTTGATTTTTTTATCTGTACTAATTTTAATTGTTTTTGGTTTTGCATTTTTTTTAACTGGCACAACCTCAGGATTGCAATTTGCGATAAATAAAACTAATGAATATTTAGGTGAATATGTAAGCATTGAGGGACTTGTAAAAGAAGGATCTGTTTTACAAGGTTTTAGTTTTGAAAATAAATTAAAAGTTATAGTTCCTGGAATTATTACTGTAAGCTCTGATAATTTTTCAATTAAGTATGATTTTTCAACTTTAGTGTTTAGGCAAAAACTACTTGTTAAAAATCTAAAAGCAGATTATTTGCAAGTGCGTTTGCATGATTTTTCATCTGAAAATAATGAAGATTTAGATCCTGTATCTCAAGATGAAACTCCGTTTCATTTGAATTTTCCAATTCCAATTTATATAGAAAAATTTAGCTTAAAAAATTTCTCCTATATGTCAGATATTGTCGATGTTGTCATTGATAAGTCAGATATGGCTTTAGAAGCTTATGATGATAAGGCTAAGATTATAAAGGGAGATGTTAATAAGCTTTTAGTATATCTTAAAAGTTCAGATGAACATGAGGGGACTTATAACGGGCAGAGAGCTGTTTTGAGTTCTCAGGAAATATCAAAGATTTTGGATGAAAAATCATCTTACAGAGCTCTTGAGGATGAAAAGCTTTTAGGCATAAAAGAATTTTTTAAAACCAAATTTTCTGATCCACAAAAATTTCCTCAGGTTATTCTTCCACTTTATGCTGAGATTGAAAATTTAAATATAAATGATGGACGTTATTATATGCAGGCATATGATAGTGGCCATATTAAGCTTAGTTTAAGTGCTATCTTCAATGAAGATCTTCTTTATGTGAATTATATTCGCGCAAGCCATGCCTTAGGTAATGTCAATTTAAATGGCAAGATGCTGTTTAAAGACTGGTATAACATGGATTTTAAACTTTCGGGGAGTGGTAATGATGAAAATTCATATGGGGGCCTTCTTCGGGATTTAAAAGGTGCAGCTAGAGTTAAAGGTGATATCTCTGAAATTGATGTTTTCTTAGATCTTTATAAGCAAAATGAAAAAAATCAAAGAGCTAAACTTTTAGGTGTAATAAGGCCTTTAGATGAAAACTTGCCTTTTGCAGTTAATTTAGATGCAAAAGATTTTTTTTATAAGCTTTCAGATGAGCAACTTTATAATGTTTTAGGTGATGATTTAAGTGAGTCTCAATATGTTCCTATAGAACAGGTTAAAAATGATAAGAATATATCTAAAAGTGAAAATAGTTCATTTAAATTACAGGATCCTAAATTAGTTGCTTATGAGAATAATTCTTTTTTAATAAATTACTTGAAATTAAAAGCCTCAGGTGAGATTTTAGGTAATTCAACTTTAGATTTAGATGTGTTAGTAAATGGCCTTGGATTAAAAGATTTTAGTCTTAAAACACAGGGGGCCTTGAATTTTGATAGGGCAAAAGTATCCTTATTAAGCCTAGATGGGTTTTACCAAAATTCTCCTTTACATATAGATTATGAAGGACAGATGGAGTATGGAGATGATATTACAGTCTCAGGAAGAGTTCATGCTTTATCTGATGATGCCAAGAGTTTTTCTGATATTTTAGCAGGTAAATTTGACATAAACTCTCAATTTATCTTGAGTTTAATTGAAGATGATGTTCTTTTTAGTGTTGAGACACTAAGTTCTGATTTTAAATTGCAAGGTTTACCTGCAAAAATTTATGGAAAGCAGATTATAGGTTCTATAAAAGATGGAATAAGTGTTGATGAATTAAGTTTTAAACAGTCAGAAAATTCTATCTCTCTTAAGGGGGCTTTAAACGAGGAAAACTCAAATTTAAACGGCACCTTCAACCTTAATTCTTTAAATACTTTAGATCCTAATATTGAGGGAGTGGCAGTAGGTAAAATCAAAGTAGAGGGAGATTATAAAAATCCTTCTATAAGTTTAATTGCAAATTCCCGTTTTTTAAAATATCAGGATATTTTTGCTCGCAGTATTATTTTAAACGCCAATTTAAGCCTGCCTGAGATTAACTTTAATACTACATTGCTCACTGAGTATCTGCGTTTTGCAAAGGATGTAAAACCTTATAGACAATGCTCATTAGATATATCAGGAGCGTTAAGCTCTCACCGCTTAACCTTCTCTTGTGGCGGAGTTGGTAATAGCTATATAAGTGCTAAAAGTGGTTATGATTTGGAAACTAAGAGTATAAAAGGTGAGTTGTCAAATTTTATTTTAAGCACTCCTTATACAGAACTTATTTCAATTAAAAACCCGGTTTCTTTTGATTTTAATTTTGGTGAACAAAAAGGTAGCGTTGGAAAGATTGAGCTTTCTGATGGTACAACAATTTTAAAGGTCGCTAAGACTGATATTGAAGGAAATTCACTTAAGACCAATTTTAATGTAACAGGATTTAATTTAAGTTATTTAAATGCCATAAATCCTCGTAATTTTAAATTAAAAGGTAATATTGACCTTTTAGGTGATATTAAAATTAATAACGGAAAGCCTAATATTGGAGTTTTGCTAAAAGCAAATCGGGGCCTTATTAACATTCCTAATTATTTTATTCCTTATAAAAACATTGATCTTAAGTTAAATTTTACACAGAGCGTAGCACAGGTTGATATAGATGCAAGTTTAAGCCGTGATAATGGTTCTGTTAATGGAAGAATATTAATAAAGGATCCCTTAGGAAAAAGAGCTTTAGGTGGAAATATTTCACTTAAAGAGCTTAATCTGGATTTATTTACTGCAGCTGGGGGAATTTTTAATCAGTTATCAGGCAGGGCCAGTTTAAATGGACGTTTTGACGGGAATTTAAAAAAGCCTTTATTTTTTGGCAATATAAATTTACATGGAAATGCTCAACCTCACTATAACATCGGTAATATTGATAAATTCAATGTTAACGTAAATTCCTTTGGTGATCATGGTTCTTTAGATGGTGATTTCAAGGTTAATGGTGGATCTATTGCGCTTGGCGGTAATCTTAACTGGTCTGAAGGAGCAAACGGTAATCTAAGCATTTATACTCATAAATTGCCATTGCTTTTATTAGGCTATGGCGAGGCCTATGTGAATTTAGATGCTAAGGCAAGATTAGATGATGAAATTTCTGTGCGTGGCAATTTGGAAATACCAAAAGCTCGTATTGTTGTTTCATCAATTGAAAGTGGCGCAAAAGCACCATCAAAAGATGAAATATTTATTGAATATGGTGGTGTTGATAATCTAATAAAAGAAAAAAAACATTTATCAGCACCATTAAAATCACAAATGGATTTCATTGTAAGTATGGGGGATGATGTGCAACTTGAGGCAATGGGGCTTAAGTCACATGTTATAGGTTCAGTTCGGATAACCAAGAAATTAAATGAAAATGATATTCAGGGACAAGGAAAAATTTCCCTTGATAATGGCAAGGCTGAACTTTATGGTCATCGTTTTGTAGTCAATTATGCTGATACTATTTTTAATGGTAAAATAAGCGATCCTAAACTTAATGTAGAGGTAATAGCAGATCCCTTTGGTATTGAGGATGATGTTATTGCAGGAGTGCATGTCAAAGGAAGTGCACTAGATCCTCAAATAGAGCTGTTTTCAAATCCGGCAATGTCGCAAAATGAGATTTTATCTTATATACTTTATGGCCACGGACTTGAGAAGAATACAGAAGATAGTGAAGGTCAAAGTTCTCAGTTGCTCATGACTTTAGGATTAGGAACTACTACAGGATTAGTTAACTCCATAGCAGGAGCTCTAGGCATGCAGGGGGTTCAGTTTGCATCCTCAGGCTCAGGCGATGAGACAACTGTAGGAGTTCAGACATATATCACTAAAAATATCCGTCTCTCTTATGGATACGGAGTATTTACATCCTTAAGTGAATTTAGAATACGTTATGAACTGATGCGTAAACTTTATGCGGAGTTTATCTCCTCACTCGATCAGTCCATAGATTTAGTTTACAGTTTTGATTTTGATTGACGGAGGGGCTTACCATGGCCGAGATTAAAGAGTTAAGAGAGCTTTATTCTAAAGAGGCTTTAGATAAAAGAATTAAAGAGCTAGGAGCTCAAATCACGGCTGATTACGCTGGTAAAGATTTACTTTGCGTTTGCGTTTTAAAGGGAGCCGTATTTTTCTTTACTGATCTGGTTCGTGCTATTGATAATACTGAACTTAAAATTGATTTTATAAGAGCTAGTTCTTATGGTAATGGAACCTCTACCTCTCATGAGGTAAAGCTTTTAAAGGATATAGATCTTGAGATTAAGGGTAAGAATTTACTTTTTGTTGAAGATATAATTGATTCTGGGCATACCATGAAAGCTATAACTCAGATGTTTCGCGATAGAGGCGCAGCTAGTGTAAAGCTTTGTGCTCTTTTTGATCAGAGAGCTCGCCGTGAGGTTGATATTACTATTGATTACGCAGGATTTGTTTTAAATAAAGGCTTTTTAGTAGGTTATGGTTTGGATTTAGCTGAAATCTATCGCAATAAGTCTAATGTTTGCGAGGTAATTTTTGAACAAGAATAAGTGCTCTGAAACTATTGAAGTAAGCATAAAACAAGAAGAAAATCTTGATATAAGTGAGGAGATCTGTGAATTACAATATACAGATCTTCTTTGTAATTGCGGTAATTTTGCGTTTGAAACTACAGCAAGTTTAAAGCCTAGAAGTTTTGCTTCCTTACAATTGCGAGCACGCAATGCAGTCAAGGCCTTAATTGACAATTTATGTTATAAGGCTTTGGTAATTTGTGGTTCAAGTTATCTTGATAATAATGATATTGCCTCATGCCTTTTAAAAGAGGTAGGTAATATTGACGCACCTGTAATTTTAGATGCTAAAAAGAGCGAATTATTTGGAACAAAAGATAATGAGGGGCTTTTTATAAAGGGCGGATATTTTATTGTCCCTTGTGTGCTTATTCTAAATCATCCAAAATGGGTTGATAAAATCAATGCCGTTTTAAACAACACCTCTCTTAAACTAGTTTTGACAGGTGATGCTCAGGATTGTACTGAGATGTCTTTGATGTGGCCTGAATCCTCTTGTTTTTTGCATGTAGATCTTGTTATGGAGTTTCGTTCTGAAAACTCAGATACACTTATGGGGAGTTTGGTCTCATATTTTTGCAAGACATACAATCTAAAACCATTTACAGCTAAGGCATGTGAGCTTTTATGTATTTACGGTTTGCGAAAAAGTGGAGATAGACGATGGTTAGGTTTACCAGAACAAAACTTAAAGTCTATTTGTACTGAGGCTCATAATTACGCTAAGAACTCAAACATTGTAGAGCGAATTCATGTTCTAAAGGCCTTAGGTGCGGCTGATTTCAGGGCTAATTATTTAGCTGAGTCACAGCTTAGAGATCATCGTGATAATCAGATTTTAATATCCACAGATGGTGAGGCTGTAGGTCAAATTAACGGTTTATCCGTAATTGAAACAGCAGGTACATCCTATGAGTATGGAGAGCCTGTTCGCATTACAGCATCTTTAAGAGCCGGTGGTGAGGGCGATGTTATTGATATTGAGCGTAAGGCTGAACTTGCAGGGCAGATTCATGCAAAGGCCATGATGATTATCAATGGTTATCTAACCAAACAGTTTGGCTATGAACAACCATTGCCTGTATCTGCAAGTTTAGTTTTTGAACAGTCCTATAGTGAAATCGATGGAGATAGTGCATCTTTAACCGGTCTTTGTGCTGTAATATCAGCTTTTTCAGATCTACCTATACGACAAGATCTAGCTGTTACAGGAGCTGTAGATCAGTTTGGAGATGTACAACCTGTAGGAGGTCTTAATGAAAAGGTTGAGGGCTTTTACAGAATTTGTCGTTTGCATGGTCTTACAGGCTCACAAGGTGTAGTAATTCCGAAATCGTGCGTAGAGCAGTTAGTTTTGCGCCCATCTGTTTTAAATGCTATTAAACGAGGAATGTTCCACATTTATACAGTAAATCATGTCAAAGCTGCCGTTAAGCTTTTAACCTCAGTTCCATGGGGTGAAAGTGATGATGAAAGCACTATATACGGTAGCATTTGTGCCCGCTTAGATGAACTTACCATGAAATCTGATCACAGGCCTTGGTGGCAATTCTGGTAATTCTAATTTTAAGGCAGAAGCTCGTTTTAATTTAGAAAAATGTAAAAAAATTGTGCGTTTTTCTGTGATTCTGCCTTATTTCCCATAAGGTGTTAATATAAAAAAAACATCAATTACGGGAAAAACTATGAAACCTATCTTAATTTCTTTTCTATGCGCAAGCTCTTTTTACTGCATGCAAACGCAAGCTCAGCAAATTACTGAGCTTGTAGTTGGTACCGAACCTGCTTTTGCTCCTTTTGAATATGTAGATGAAAAAAGTGGAGAGCTAAAAGGTTTTGATATTGAGATCATGAATGCTATAGGGAAAACTCTTAATATTGAAATCAAGTGGGTTCCTCTTCCTTTTGATGGTATTGTGCCAGGCGTTGTAAGTGGTACTTTAGATGCTGCTATTTCAGGTCTTGTAAAAAATCCTGAAAGACAAAAGCGCGTAGCCTTTACTAATGATTACTATGTGGTGGGTCAAAGTATCATGGTCAAAAAGGAAAACAAAGATATTACTGGTTTTGACAGTTTGGAGAATAAACGTATCTGTGTTCAGATTGGTACTGTAGGTGCAGATAAAGCAAACGCAACCAAAGGGGCTAAGGTTTTTACCTATAATAGCGCTCCTGAGGCTTATTTAGAGCTAAATAAAGGTGGATGTGATGCTTTTATTACAGGAAGAACTGTACATCAGTTTTATTTGGCACAAGAGAAAAATACTGATTTTAAACTCTTAGACGAAATTTATGAGGCTCAGGGGTTGGGAATTGCCGTAAATAAAAATAATACTGAGGTTTTAAATCTTTTAGATGATGGCATATTAAAGATTAAAGAAAACGGAATGTATGATGATATTTATAATAAGTGGTTTAAATCCGAATAGTTATAAATTTTTCTTAAAGGCTTGCTTATAAAAGGTTTTCTTAAATAAGCTTAAAGAAGCAAATAACTAAGTAGAGCAATCGTTGGCAGCGTAACTTTATTTGCAAAATTTTTTATTATGACTTTAAGATAGATGAAATTTAGGTATTTACTTTAGGTCTTATTAAGATAGAAAGTAAATACCTATCTGTATTTGTTGTAATAGAAATGAATTCTAAGTTCACGAGTAAAGAAAAGAATGCTTTGCGTAAATTTGTGGCAAAGCCTTGAATATGAACACTGCTAGTAGCAAAAAAAATAACTATCCTGTGTAGAAAATTTTGGTAAATGAATATTATATTAGCAAAGGCCTAATTATAAGATCTGCTGTTTAACTCTTTTTAAAGTATCTGTAGTTGTACAAAATCATCTTAAGATACTATCCATACAAAATTATAAATTGCTCCATTTAGAGAGTCATCTGGCTTATTACAAGAGTTATATTCTTCTTTTTATTAGTAATTTCAGTATTCTTGGCTTGAAAAAAATTGCATTAATTTATAGGGACTCTATCTTTGAGTTTCTTCTTTTAACAGAAAGAATTAGAAGTAAAAAATTATAAATATGGAATATTTCAAACTTAATAACGGAAATTTAATTCCTAAATTGGGATTAGGAACTTGGGATTTACGTGGTGAGATTGGAAAAAAATCTATCTTAGATGCATTAGAGTTAGGTTATAGGTTAATTGATACAGCAAAAATGTATCAAAATGAGGATATTGTAGGGAAAGCTCTGTCTGAAAGTGGAATTAAAAGAGATGAAATATTTATAACAACAAAACTTCATGCCCCTTACAATAATTATGCAAAAGTAAACGAGGGGATAGAACAGTCTTTAAATGATCTTAGAATAGATTATATTGATCTTCTCTTAATTCATGAACCATATCCTTATGCTTTGGAAATGTATAAGGCTTTTGAGGATGCTTACAAGAAAGGTAAGGTTAAGGCTATTGGGCTGTCAAATTTCAATAAAGAGCAGTATTTAAATTTTATTTCGAATTGTGAGATTGTTCCTGCTGTAAATCAGGTTGAGTCGCATATCTACTACCCGCAATTTGATCTTATAGAAATTTTTAATTCTCATGGTACGCATATGCAGTCTTGGGGGCCTTTTACCGAAGGAAGAAAAAATCTTTTTAAAGAGCCTATTCTTTTGAAGATCGCATCCTCTTATGGAAAAAGCGTAGCACAAATAAGTCTACGCTATTTAGTACAAAATGGCGTCATAGTCATACCAAAGAGCCAACATAAAAAAAGACTTAAAGAGAATATTGATATTTTTGACTTTAGTCTTACTGAAAGTGATATGAAAGAAATCTTAAAACTTAATACCAATCGTTCATTATTTGGTTGGTATTAATCTAATATACTTAATATATGCTTTATAAGCATATTTAATTATTTTTTCTATATTTGTTGTTAAGTATGTAATTGCGTGTAAATTTTTGTAAAAAAAAACATCCCTACAAAATAAGAGTAGGGATAAAAAACATTGAGATGAAGATAAGTATTAATAAAGATGAGATATAGATTTATAAAGCTCTTTATATTTAGCGAATTTCTCCTCGTATAAATCTTTGGTCGCTTTATTAGGTAGCTTTAAATTACCTTTTTCAGCTAATTTCTTTCCAAAGTCAGGCTTTATATCTTTTATGCCGATAGCATGCGCTGCAATGATGATATCACCTAAAGTTTCTGTTTCTTCCTGTGAGAGTTGAATAATAGGTCTTTGTAAAATATCAGCAAAAATCTGGCACCAAATATCACTATTAGCGATACCCCCACCAATTGGCACTGCAGAAAGATTATTTAAATTACTTGTATCAAGTAAGTTTTCAATACAGTGTTTTATTGAGAAGGCAACCCCCTCCATAATTGCACGAATAAAGTCACTATAGGAGCTTGTAAGTGAAATGCCAAAGAAAACTCCTCGTGCATTAGGATCCCAGATTGGACTTTTCTCTCCTGAGAGATATGGCAAAAATATTAAGTGACTGTTGGGAAGAGATTTTGCACATAGTCTATTCATTTGCTCATAAACACTAATGCCAGCATTTAAAGCATCTTGAAAAACCATCTTACCGAATGTATCTCTAAACCACTTAAGTGAAATACCTGCATTGTCAGTAGTTTGGACTGCCGCATAAAGATTATCAAAAGCATAAGGTGTGGATAAAACCTTTTGCTTAAAATAAGGTTTATTGTTAATTTGACATATACGTCCGCTTGAGCCTATGGTAATTGCAGCATCTAGAGGCGCATATACACCAGAGGCTAATGTGGCTGAGATAGTATCTATAGCTCCAGCACAGACAGGAGTTCCCTCACAAAGGCCTGTAGCCTTAGCTGCTTTTTTGGTTACCTCTCCTACTATTTCATATGACTTGAAGATAGGAGGCAGAATATCTTTTGGAATTTGAGCTTTCTCAATTATTTCATCTGACCAACCACCGTTTTTTAGATCATTCATAAGAGATAAGCCACTTCTTGGATTATCTATAGAATATTCATCAGTAAGTTTTTTTATAATAAATCCATTAGGAATTAAAAACTTCTCAGTATCATCAATTAAGTCGGGACGATTATCTATAAACCAGCGTAAAGTAGGGAGGGCAAAAGAGCCTTTTACAATATTGTTACCAGTAATATTAAAAGCTCTCTCATCTCCCACATGTTCTTTTAACCAAATTTCCTGCTGTACAGCTCTTTGATCATGAAGTCCTACACCGTTGTAGACAATTTTATTTTTACCCATAAGCATAACAGCGTTAGTACTACTTACGCCAATGCAGGCAACTCTACTTGTGTCAATATTGTCAACATCAATACAAAGCTGTATGTTTTCTTTAACAGCAGTCCACCATTTTGTAGGGTCTTGTTCAGTCCAGTCTTCTTTAGGGTGGATCATTCGGTACTCTTGATAACCTGATGAAACCTTTTGACCTTCAAAGTTGTAAAAGCTACATTTAGCGCCGGTAGTACCAATATCAATACCTAAAAGAAGATCTTTAGTTTGAGTTTTTGTCATTTTTACTCCTAAAGATTATCAGGATCTAAAGCATGGCATTTTTTGCCGATGCAAAGAGCAATTTCAGCATTTTCCTCAATTTCCTCTACTCGATAGAGTGCATTTTTAAGGCTGTCTGAAACTACAATAATACCGTGATGCTTTAGGGCTACAGCATTGTTGTCGATAAGTTTTTCAGCTGATTTCTGTGCAAGCTCTAAAGATCCAGCCTTGTAATAATCAACAAGGGGTAGATGCTTTGTAAAAATGGCAAAAGCTAATGTATATGCTGGAACTATATTGTCAAAATCATCTATTTGAAGACATGACAAAGCTACTGTCTTAGGGCTATGAGCATGTACTACCGCATTTATATCAGGTCTGTTTCTATAGGCTAAAAGATGTAGCTCATATTCCTTTGATGGCTTACCTAAAGAGAGAATCTCTCCACTCTCAATATCCATAAGGACAATGTCTTGAGCCTTTATACTGTCAAAATCACTTCCTGTAGGTGTTATAAGCATGGTATTACCAATTCTTGCTGAAACATTTCCATGAGTGGCATTGACTAATTTTGTTTGTCTTAAGTTTTTGCAAACTCTTACGATTTCTTCTGAAAGTTCTTCTATTTGCATAATAAAACCTTACCTAAAAGCTTCAACTAATGTTAATGAGAGCTCTGGGAATACAAAGGTTAGGGCTGCGCCTACAGTGATAACCAATACTATAAAAAGTACATCAGGGAAGGTTTGTTCAATCTTGCAATTTAAGATGCGACAAGCTGTAAACAGACCTACAGATAAAGGTGGGGTTATACCTCCAACAGCAAGGTTTGCCATCATTGCAACACCAAAATGGATTGGATCCATACCCATTGATGTGACAATAGGGAATAAAATAGGGGTGATTAATATAATGATGCAAATGGTTTCCATAAAGCATCCTAAAACCCACAATAAGCAGAAGAACACTGCCAAAATCATGTAAGGATTTGAAGTAAAGCTTAGTAATGCTTCGGTGAACATTTGGGGCACATTTTGGGTGGCCATAATCCAACCAAAAGGTGTTGCTGCAGATATAATAAATAGAATTATGGCAGATGTTATGACAGTGTCTGTTGTGGCCTTTATAAATTTAGCAAAGGTGAGTTCCCTATAGACAAAAACCGCTAAAAATAAGGCATATACAGTTGCAATTACAGAAGATTCTGTAGGAGTTAACAATCCTGAAATTACGCCGCCTATAATTAAAACAGGTAAGAACAAAGGTAAGATGGCGTCACAAATGATCTTTATGCGATCACCTGTAGTGTATTTTATTGTTTCACCTGCACCTATTTTGCGTTTTTTTGCGATTAAGCAGTTCATCAAGATTAAAAGCAGGATGATAAAAACTCCAGGACCTACACCTGCAATAAATAAATCTCCTACAGACACTCCTGTACTTCCTGCATAAATAACCATAACCAAAGATGGTGGAATTAAAGTTGCCATAACACCACCTCCGGCTAAAATACCTGCAGTTATACCAAGGCCATATCCCTGCTTAATCATTTCTTTGCCTACAATACCGCCAATAGCGGCAGTTGAGGCAACACCAGATCCTGATACAGCTCCAAAGAAGCCACAAGTGACAAGGGTTGCAGCTCCAAGACCTCCTGGAACTTTACTTACCAGCATATTGGCAAGTTTCATAAGTCTTGGGGTACTACCATAAGCCATGAGTGCGCCTGCAAATATGAACATTGGTAGCGCCATCATGGTATAAGATTTTGCTCCATCCACCATACGTTGAGCCATTACCATAGGATCAGGGTATCCTTGATAGAGGAGGAATGACATTACACTAATACCAATGGAAAAAGCTACTGGTACGCCTAAGAACAAGCATAAAGCTAAGGTTACAAATATAAGTGCTACCGGATCCATGATTATTGCTCCTTATTTTTTTCTTTCCCTTTGAAATCTTCAATTGCACGCAAAATCATGAATATACAAATTAGAAATGCTGCAACAAAAAACACTATATAGTTGATTGCCAAAGGTAATTTCATAGCAGGTGTCATGGTGTGTAAATTTGCTACAATCAAAGGATATGAGTAGTAGCACAGGGCAAGGGAAAATAAAGCACAGGCTAAATCTCCCAGGGCAAAAACTGTGTGAGACAAGCGCTTTGGTAACAAAGCTACAAATAGTTCAATACGAGTGTGAGCGTTATATGTTGTAGCTAAGGCTGCCCCTAAGAAGGTTATCCAGATCATGCACATCGCAGATAGCTCTTCTACCCACTTAAAAGAACCGCCTACAATATTGCGATTTATAACTTGAATAAAGACTATGCTTGCCATGAGAGCTAGGGCAAAGCAACATACCCACGTCACAAGTTTTTTTACAATATCGATAAGTTTCATCGCGCTTGTCCTTTATTATTTATTTCTGAGATTTGAGGGCAAGATCAATCCACTCAGGACCATGATCTTTGTTGAATTTATCCCAAATTGGCTTAACCATGGCGCGGAAGGCTTCTTTATCAACTTCGTTTACCTTCATGCCTTTTTCTTTTAATTTGGCAATAAATTTAGTCTCATCAGAAAGATCTAAGTCTAAAGTACGTGATTTTGCAGCTTCTTCTTTGATAATAGCCTGAGCATCTTCAGGTAATTTATCGAACCATTTTTTGTTTACACCAAATACGCAGTTGTCATACATATGACCGGTTAAGGACATGTAGTTTTGAACCTCATACAATGAAGAGGCTAAGATATTAGCTGCAGGATTTTCTTGTCCTGAAACTGTTCCTTGCTGTAAAGCGGTGAACAATTCTGAAAAAGGCAACATTACTATGTTCGCATCAAAGGCTTTGAACATTTGAACCTTCATATCGTTTTCAGATGTTCTAAATTTAATGCCCTTCATATCCTCAGGCTTTACAATAGCCTTGTCTTTTGTGGATAGATGACGGTAACCTGATTCCCAGTAAGAGAGAACATAGGCTCCATTAGGCTCAATAATATCTTTTGCAAATTTCTGTCCAAATTCTCCATTCCAGGCTTTACGAGCACCATCAAGAGATTCAAATAAGAAAGGAATTAGTGATACGTTTGCTGCAGTATCATATCTTTCCCAGAAGGAGCCTGACATAATTACAGATGATTCTAAGGTTCCTAAGTTCATCTGCTCTAGCATTTCAAGCTCGCCACCTAAAGAACCACTGTCATAGACATTAACAGCAACTTTTCCTGAGGTACGTTCTTCTACATTCTTTTTAAATTGCTTTAAGGCAATATTAATTGGATGTTCAGCTCCTGCTACATGGCCTATGTTCATTACATATTCGGCATTAGCATTACCTGTATTAGTTACAGCCTTATTCATAGTTGGTGCCTGTAATGCAAATGCAGCACTGCAGGCACTTATTGTCGCTATTGTGGCAATTCCCTTGAGTAAAACTTTCACAAATCGCCGTACTAAGGTTCAGTTAT
>CALFLJ010000252.1 GCA_937880335.1 uncultured Succinatimonas sp. | reverse complement strand
GCCTTTATATAAGATGAAACAAAGTCTAAATCAGCAATTTCAACATCCTTTAATGCCTGCTCCTGCTTTAAAGAAATTTCGTTGAAATTCAAAAATGGCAAGGTGATTGCAGCACCTAGACTTCCAATAGGATCAGAGAAAAATTTTATAAATGAATTAACAGATCCAGTACCTAAGCTAGTACTTAATGTAAAGTCAGGGAAATAGGATAATTTTGCCTCATCATAAGCTGCATAATAACTCTTTAAAATAGACTCTTTTGCCATCAAATCAGGACGTCTTGATAAGAGTTTTGCAGGTATATCAAGTGAAAAACTTGGAATATTTGCATCATCTAAAGAACTTACAACAAAATCCTTATCAGCCGTAGTGCCTAAAAGATTAGCTAAAGCTGTGCGAGCTTTTGTAAGTTCATTTAAACGTTTATCTAAAGTTCTCTGTACATTTATATGATTAACCTCAGCATTTGTAAGATCAAGCTTATCTACAGCACCTGCATTGTACTTATTCTTAATCATTGTCAAACGCTTTTGGGAATCTTTTAAATCCATCTCACCTAAAGAAACGGCCTCTTTGGCATATGCATATTGCCAATATGCTGTGGCAACTGTTTCTATTATGGTAAGACGCATAGCCCAATAGTCATATGCTGTAGCTCGATAAGACTCAAGAGCCTGTAGGTTTTGGGCTTCAATTTTGCCAAACAAATCAACCTGATAAGAAAATCCTAAATCAAAATTTGACTTCTTTTGAGTTTTATCATGATACGACAATGCTCTTTGGGCACTGCTTCCTAAACTTGCATTTGCAGTAGGATGACGTGCTGTTGAGGCAATATCAACCTGCAGCAGGGCTTTCTCAACGTTTACAGAAGCAGTTCTTAGATCGTAATTATTATCCAAGGCTTTTTCTATTAAAGTATTTAGATTTTTATCACTAAAGTTTTCCCAAAATTTCCTATCAATACTCGCACCTAAGTAGTTTTGAGCATTCTCGTAAGAGGAAACATAAGGTAGATCTGATCTCTTGTAGTCTGTAAGATAAGATGTACAAGATGATAAGAATAAAGTACTAACTAAAGATAAACCTAAAATACTTAATTTAGTCATAAAGCACGGTCTCTTCTATATAATCACGCCAAATGGGCATAGAAAGACCAAATACAGAGGTAAAGGATTCACAATCTAAACGACTATCATCAGGGCGCTTGGCAGCAAAACCTAATTGAGCCTTTAAAATAGGATTTACCTTAACCTCATGCTGGATCTTACCTAAGCTCTGTCCAATTTTTACAATCTCCTGGGCAAATTCAGCTCGATTTAAATATGGCATACCTGAATAATGGTAAATCCCCCAGTCCTTAAAATCTGGACTTAGACATTTAGTACACACTTTGGCTATTGCATATGCCAAAGCACGTGCAGGTGTTGGATTTCCTAACTCATCAGTTACAACCATAAGATTATCTGTAGTAAGGGCTTTATTAAAAATCGCTTTAACAAAGTTTTTACCATAACGGCCAAATACCCAGGAGGTTCTGATAATTACATATTTAGAGGATGATGACGCAATTAAACGCTCGCCTTCAAGTTTGGTCTTACCATATGCACAATTTGCAAAAGTCTCCTCATATGGAGTATGAGGTTTTCCTGTAACCTTATCAAAAACATAATCTGTTGAGACATGAATTAAAGGTATATCAGCACTTCTACAGGCTAAGGCCAAATATTGAGGACCTTTGGCATTAACTGCGTAAGCCTTTTCATATTCGCTTTCAGCCTTATCGACTTGTGTATACGCTGAGACATTTATGACTGCATCTAAACGTAGATTTGAAATAGTAGCACTTACCTCATTTTCATTTGTTACATCTAATGAAGAGTGACAAGTAGCAACAATCTCATAGCCTTCATCTAATAAAATTGGGCAAAGCTCACTACCTACTTGACCTTTTGCTCCTACTATCAAAACTCTAGTCATATCTTATCATCCGTCTTTTTTGTAATTTTATGGTACTAAATAAAACTTAGATTTATCTTAGTTTATTCGCAGCTCTTTTTACTATACACTCAACAATATCGTAAGCTTTATGCAATGACTGTACAGGTAAACACTCATAAGGTCCATGGCAGTTTAAAGCCCCTGTGAAGATATTTGGTGTAGGTAAACCTCTAGCAGACAGATTAGATCCATCTGTGCCACCACGTACAGAATGCTCTTTAACCTCAACATTAGCATCTGCAAAAGCTTCTTTACATAAATCCAAAATTAACCTATTTTCCTGTAAATAGGACATTAAATTGACATATTGTTCTTTAATAGTAACCTTGACTGCATCATAGCCTAATTTTTGATTTATAAGCTTAGCGCAATTTAAAACTACCTCTTCACGTTTTTTCAAACCATCTTTTTCAAAGTCACGAAGATTTATCCAAGCGACAGCATACTCTGTTGAACCATTTATATCATGCAAATGATAGAAACCTTCATGATCACGAGTATTTTCAGGTCTTTCATTTAAAGGTAGCATCATATTAAATTCACAAGCTAAAGTTACAGCATTCACTAATTTTTTATAGGCAACAGCTGTATGTACAGATATACCTGTAAATTCGACCTTAGCTAAAGATGCATTAAAAGTTTCAACATCAAACTCTCCACATTCTGAACCGTCAATGGTGACTCCGTAATCACAATCAACAACATCAAGATCAACATAGTCAGCTGAATAACCAATCTCCTCATCAACAGTAAAGACTATAGTTAAAGCTCCATGAGGGATATCTGTTGTCTTAAGTTTATATAAAAGATTTAATAAAACCGCAACTCCAGCTTTATCATCGGCGCCTAAAAGAGTTGTACCATCAGTTACAATAATGTCCTCACCGATGTGGTTTTTAAGCTCTTTACAAAGCTTATCATCAATAATAAGACCATTTTTAAGTTCAATTCCCTCTCCTTTATAGTCTTTGACTAAATGTGGTAAAAAATCTTTACCACTTGCGTCAGGAGCGGTGTCTAAGTGCGCTAAAAGACATATTCTTATGGCATTTTCATAACCGCTTGATGCAGGTACTTTAGTTATAACTACGCCATTTTTATCTTGTGTACACTCAAAACCTAAAGTTCTAATCTCAGAGACAAGACTTGCACCTAGGCGTAACTGACCTACGGATGAAGGAACATTCTTAGATAAAGGATCTGACTTAGTGTCAAAGGAAACCAAATCACAGAAAATCTTAACTAATCTGTCATTGCCACATAAATTCTCTAAATCTAAAGTATTGCCTTGCTGTAACATATAAAAATATCCTTATTTGTCTTGATAATTTTTATATTATACGAAAATTTAAGTGGCATAATAGTTTTCAAGCATCGCTGTGCGATGCTTGAAATAATTATTCTCGAGCTAAAGCCTCTATAGGATTTAATCTTGCAGCTGATCGAGCAGGCATAAAACCAAAAATTACACCAATTGCAGATGATGTTATAACAGCAACAATAATCGACATCACAGAGAAAGATAATGGTATTGAAGGCATAACCATACCTAAAATCCAACCTAAGGCTATTGAAAGAATTACGCCTGCAAGGCCTCCTATAATGCAAACCGTAATTGATTCAATTAAAAATTGCGTCATGATATCACTTTGCCTAGCTCCAACGGCCATACGTATTCCAATCTCACGAGTTCTTTCAGTAACTGACACTAGCATAATATTCATTACCCCAATACCACCTACAATAAGCGAAATTACAGCAATTGCTGAAATTAAAAGCGTAAAAGTTCCTGTAGTCTGACTTATAGATTTCATAATGGTATCGGATGACTGCATAAAGAAATCCTTTCTGCCATGTCTTGCTAAAAGCAAACTATTAAGACTCTTTTCTGCAACAGCAGGTGCAAATCCGTCAGCTATGCGCACGATAATTGAAGACAGATAATTTTGATTTATAAGTCTGGACATTAGGGTACTATATGGCATGTATACATAAAGAGCATCTCTAGGTCTAAAAGCAACTTCCTTATCCTCAAGTACACCTACAATTGTAACTGGCATATCGTTAACTAATAATCTCTTACCTAGAGGATTTACAGAAGGAAACATTGTTCTTGCTGTATTTGCATCAATAACACAAATCTGTGGGCTTTGGGATGATTCAGCTGAGGAAAAAAGACGCCCCTTATCCACGTTCATGCCGTAAACACGCAAATACTCATCATTTACACCGTATACTGTTGCATTATTACTAATATTTCCTTGCCGTAAAAGCACCTGACTTTGAATTGTAGGTGAGGCAGAATCTACAAAAGGCTGCCCTTGTACTGCGATAAGATCTTTAATGTTTAAGGTTCTAACTCTACCAGATTTAACATCGCCCATTCGCTCACCTGGCATAATAGTGATGGTGTTAGTTCCCATTGAAGAAATATTTTCAATAACTTTATCAGAGGCCCCTCTTGCTAAAGCTACCACAGACACTACTGCCATAATTCCAATGATAATACCAAGCATGGTTAATAATGTACGCAAGCGATTTGATACCATTGCCCTTAAAGCCATAACGTAAGCCTCTTTAAACCTATCGAAATAGGCCCTAAAGGAAGTTGACCATGAGCTTTTAAGGTTTATTTCATCATGAGCTTCCTTATGCTCAATAAAAACCTCTTCATTTATAGTATCGCTTTCAATTACACCATCTTTAATACTGATAACACGCTTTGCATGTGCCGCAATTCTAGGGTCGTGGGTTACTAAGATAACAGTATGACCTTGAGCATTTAACTGCTCCAAAATCTTCATAACCTCAGCACCGCTTTTTGAGTCTAAAGCACCTGTAGGTTCGTCAGCTAAAATAATCTGACCTCCATTCATAAGAGCTCTGGCTATAGAAACTCTCTGCTGCTGACCGCCTGACAATTGTGATGGTTTAAAATCAGCTCGCTCTTTTAAGCCTAATTTATCTAATAACTCCAAGGCTCTTTCATTACGACGCTCCTTCTTAAAGCCTGCATAAATTGACGGTACCTGAACATTTTCCTTGGCATCTAAATGTCCTAAAAGATGGTAGCGCTGAAAGATAAAACCAAAAAAGTCTCTACGCAGTTGAGCTAAATCATCAGGACCTAAATTAAAGGTATTTCGTCCTGCAACCTCATAACTGCCAGATGTTGGAGTATCAAGGCAACCTATGATGTTCATCAAGGTTGATTTACCTGATCCTGAAGGTCCAATAATAGCAACTAACTCGCCTTTTTTTATCTCAAGATCAATACCATGAAGAACTTCTACAGCAGAGGCGCCCTCTCCAAAAGAGCGCCTTATGCCTTTTAACTTTAATAAAGAACTAGCCATTAGAAAGGACCTCTACGTCTGTCATTCTTTAATGCCTCAGCCTCTGCTGTACTTACATCATCGCCTATGACAATCTTGTCATCTAAGGTAAGTCCGCTCACAACTTCAACGAACTGATCATCACGAATTCCTATTTCAATTTCGCGCTCTTTAACTAAACCATCTTTATCTAAAACATAAACCATAGCTTTACTTGCACTTTCATCTCTTAATGCTGTAAGTGCCAATGCCTGAACATTTTCACGTGATGCTACATTGATAACTACATCTGCAGTCATATCAATACGTAAAGTTCTATCAAAATTATCAACCAAAATGTCTGAGTTATAGTAAATAGCCTGAGAGCTTGACGAGGTTGAGGTCGTTGAATTTGAAGATGTGGCACTTTCATAAGATGATGGTGCAGGAGCAATTCTTTCTAAAACACCATTAAATGTACGATGAGGAAGACCTAAAATTGTAAAACTACACTCCATACCAGGTGCGACATTTACAACATCAGCCTCTGAAATCTCTGTTTCAACCTTCATATGATCAAGATTTGCCAATCTTAAAATGGTAGGAGTGGTTTGATTGGCATTAACGGTTTGACCTTCAGTTACAACAGTTGCATAGACAGTACCATCCATTGGGGCTAAAATTTTTGTATAACCTAAGTTAGTTGTGGCATCGTCAACTGAAAGTTTTCCTTGTTCATACTGGGCCTTAAGCTCATTTAGCTCTGATAAACCTATATTGTAAGCTGCCTCGGATACTTCAAGATCCTGTTTTGAGGTTGCATCTTGTTTTCTTAGCTTTATTTGACGGTCATATTCAAGCTTAAGCTTCTTAAGCTCCGCCTGCTTTGATTTTATTTTGGCATTGATAATATCAATTTGAGCTTTAGCAGTTTTTAAGGCAGTTTCCTGAATCTTAGGGTCGATTTCACATAGTAAATCCCCTGCTTTTACCTCATCTCCAGTCTTTACGTGGAGCTTTAAAATCTGTCCTGAAACCTGCGCACCAATATCAACCTCTGTAGCACCGGCTAAAATTCCTGTAGCAAAAACCTGCTTTTTAATATCACGCATCGTTGTAGATACAGTCATATAATTAGGCTCTTTAGGTTTTAGATATTCATAAGAGCCATATGATATTAAGGACAACAATATTAGAAAAATTACAATCCATTTAATATAACGTCTTTTTATACTACTCATAAAAACCTCAAACCTAACATAAAGGTATCATCTTATTTTTAAGTTTAATATTTACTAATTAGATAAAACTTAGCGCCATATTTTTTATCTTTATTTTTCTAAATTCAATAAAAAGAGACACTAATTTTACAAATTAAAGGATTTAAAAAGAGGTTATATTTTGTAAAAACAAATAAAAAAAAGGAAATATTTGATATTTAAAACACCAAATATTTCCAAAATTTCTTGGGTTTGCTTTTATTATTATTTTTTATCTATACACGTTTTACATAAAATTCTTCAATTTTACATTGACGCTCTGTAACTGTTTTACAAGATAATTCAGTACCACGCTCGGATAAATTAAAAGGAATTGTGATACTACAGTACTTAATCCCCATTGCACAGAGATCTGCTGCCATTGCCATAGGGATATTTCCAATCACAGTATCCCCGCACTCGACATCTTCTATATAAAGATGCTCCTTGTATTCATCTATATGAAGATTGCTGTTTTTTGCCCACTCAATTGTGCCTTGATGTCTTGATACCAATATAGTCTTCATTAAATCTCCTAAACTAAATTCTTTTATTGTTTTGCCTTGCGATTTAATGTGTACACAATACCCCAAATTTTTTAATCTTAAATTTTCTCAAACTTGAGAATTCAATTAACTAAACAAATCGGGTTTATACTCGATAAACAAGAAATAAACTTCTTAATAAATTTTTTTAAAACATGAATAGTATCAAAACGTAATTTTTTATTTTTGGCAAAATATACTACTAGATATGACTAAAAAAATTTATAGCTGATACAAGGAAGATAAAAATGATAGATGTAATGTTTGTAGTGATCTCAGGACAGACTGACCCTAATTTAATTCCAATTTATTCATTAAATTGGAGTCCTAAAAGAATTGTCATGATCTACACTGACGATGATATGAAAGGTAATGCTGAAAATTTCAAAGCATCTATAGAATCTAATAGCAATAAATTTGTTTTTGAGTCATCTATTGTTATAAAAGATCCATACGATATAAACGAAATAAAAGAAAAGACAGAAGAAAGAGTAAAAAAATATCTATCTGAAGGATTAAACGTTGTATTTAATTTTTCAGGGGGTACAAAAATGATGGCTATAGCTTTGTATGAGGTCTGGAAAAACAATGTTTCAGATAAATTCAGAGCAATCTACCTTGAATTATTCTCAGGAAATCTAGTCGAATACAAAGGATTTGATCAAGATGAAAAGATTATTACAAATGAACACACACTTCAGATTGATAAAGAATTGTCAACTGAAAATAAATTCCTAGAAAGTTACTTTAAAGCTAGATCTCTAACATTTGAACAATCACCTCGTGATTTTAAAGCTCTTCCTTTATCTGTAAGGGAACAATATATAAAAAAAGCTCTTTCTCAAGATATCTCAAAATCTAAAGTTGTACATCTCATCAACAGGGTTGTCTACAATGAAAATAATTTAGAAATATTTGTTCGAAAGCAACAAGAACACAAGTATGCAAAACCTTACAAAGAGGATCTTTTTTCATTAAAAGAGGTTAACTTGATTGAAGATTTCCTTAAGGATTTTGATGAATATCTTACTGTAGAAAGTAAAGAGATAAAAGAAAGTGGTAAGTATTCAGTACGGTTTAACTATACAGACAGAGATGAAATAGAAAAATTTATCTCAGGTGGGTGGTATGAAGAAGCCTGTTTTAATATCTGCAAAGGCATTGCCGGTGACTTCTATTCTGGAATAAATGTAAAAATAATAAGAAACGGACAGTACTCTTCTAAAAATGAATTAGATGTGGTTTTTGTCTATAAAAAAAGGTTACACATAATTGAAGTTAAAACACAAAACTTTTTTACAGAAGAAACAAAAGATATTCCTAAACAACACATTGATAAATTGATAAATATAGGAAGTGATGTAGGCAAAAACGTAAAGCTTTGCTACTTAAGTTATAGTCCTCTTGCACATAAGATCGTAGTAAAAGCAAGTGAAAGTGCAACTAAAGAACAATATCGACCAAAAGTATGGTTAATATTTGGCGATAAAGCAAACAAATACGATGAACTTAAACGTAGTATAAAAAATTGGATATACAATAAATAATGAGCAATAAATCAGATATAAAGAAAAATAAAAAGGTCCTATTATGTATAACCGGAGGTACACCTCAGGTTGTAACTGAGACCTTATATTGCCTTGTAACACAAGAAGATCCTTTTATTCCACAGGAAATACATATTCTTTCTACTAAAACCGGAATAAAAAATGCTAAGGACATGATTGAAGATAAACTTATTTTAGATGAGTTCTGTAAGGTCATGTCCCATAAACTTGATGGTCAAATTTACAAGCTAAAAAATAAAGAAACCCCTAACGGGAATGTGATACTAGATACCATCTGTAGTACAGATGGTACTGAACTTGATGATATCTATACCAAACAAGATAGTGAGGATACAGCAGACTTTATTTTAAATAAGGTTAAAGAACTTTGTAGAAAAGGAGATCCTTTAAATAACGATATTCTGCATGTATCTATAGCAGGTGGTCGTAAAACAATGAGCTTTTACGCAGGATATGCTCTAAGTCTCTTTGGTCGAATCCATGACAGGCTTTCACACGTGCTAATTGAGTCTGAACCTAATAAACCATCTGAGTTTGAAAAGAGTCGCAACTTTTATTTCCCTGAACAGACTACAAAAGTTTGCACTTTTGATGGTAAGGAGCTAAATCCTAGGGAAGCCAATTTAGCCCTAGCTGAAATCCCTGTTGTTAAGCTTGGAAATCAATTACCGCATAATTTAACTCTAACTGAAAATCACAAAAAGATTTCATATTCTCAACTTGTAAATAGAATTCAAAGATCATTTGATAAAGAAAACTACAAGCTTTCTTTTAATAATGTAAATACAACAATCTATTGCAACGACGAGGAAATCAAACTCGAAAAACGTCAATACATACTTTTTCTTACCCAATTAAGGTATTTTTACGAGACAAAATTGGGCGAAAACTTTCAATATGATTTTGATTTTGTTCTCCTGTACCTTAAGGTTTGGTATTTCATTGAAAAAAGAGTTGATCACAAAGGCGCAAATGAAGAATTACAAAAGCCATTTAATGAGTCCAAATGCGATGATTTCAATAAAGCTTTTGAAGAATATTTTGCTAATGGAAAGCAAATTGAAGAGGAAAATTTTTTAAGACCATTTAATTATTTATCCGGTTTTATATATATGTCAAGTTCTGATAAACACAAGGATAATCAAAATTCAAAAGATGAATTTTATTCATTTGAAAGACCTTCTGACACAAAAAAACTATATATAAAAGGGGATAATAAGACCAAACTCTTTGACGATATAAAAAATAAAAAGCTTTACGAGCAAATAAAGAGTCATTTGCTTACAGAAGAGACAGAAAAGTTTCAAATTAAAACTTTAAGGGCGCCTAGGAGTAAGGCTTCTTATTATTTTATATTACCTCCAGCGCAAATTAATTTTATGAGCTCTGAAGGTATTCTTACAGAGAACATTCTAAAAGCTGATATTAGAGATGAATAAAATAAATATCCTTGTAGATATTTTTTTTCTACGAGGATATTTTCAGAAAAGTACCTTGTTGATACAACCCCCTAATTTTTTAGAAATAATTAGTAACTATAAATAAGTTATTAGGTATAATAATATAACTCATATATTGTAACTAAAGAATGTTATTTTGTTTGTACAGGTAAACTCTATAGCTTTTATATTTTTTGTTAAATACATGACACTAATTAAGACTTTAATTAAACGATATTTACGTTTAATTAGAAGCACACTTTATATATAGATATGTTATACATAGATAAAATAGGTATTTAAAACTAAGCATCAATATTTATATATTTGAATATTTTTTATAGTATCGATCGGTTAACTTTTTTATGATAATTTTTTGCAAAAACTACAAAAATTACTTATTGAAAATTAAAATAAAAAAGTAAAAGTACGGTCCGAATGGACTCCCTGTTTTTAAAGGGATTGAGACTTTGTGAATTTGATCGCAAATCCATCGATCAAAATCGTCCGAATGGACTCCCTGTTTTTAAAGGGATTGAGACGGTATGAATATGTCTATTGCATCAGCTTTTGTGGTCCGAATGGACTCCCTGTTTTTAAAGGGATTGAGACCTTGGGTTTTACCCCTCATTAATTGACCCTTTTCATCGTCCGAATGGACTCCCTGTTTTTAAAGGGATTGAGACCTCAGTAAGCTTTGTTGCTTCTACAATGGGATTTTTGCGTCCGAATGGACTCCCTGTTTTTAAAGGAATTAGAACGAAAAAAAATTACCCATCATTTGTCAAAAGACCTTTAAATAAAATAATCAGGGCAATAACAACCTAATCATAAGAAAGGCCAAGCTTAAGATTTATAAATCTGGTTCTTCGTAGACTTATTCTTAAATATGATTAAATTTATAAGAAGAGCTAAATTCCCTTCATCAACCTTCGCGTCACGTTTAACAAAAAGATCCAACAAATAAAATAATCATAAAAATTTAAAGAGCTCTTTTCCTTTTACATTAAAAGTTACTTTGTAAAAGTGTAAATATAAGTAACATTATTTTAAATAAAAACATTTAAATAACATCTAGTTAACTCTATACATTCGCTATACTCTCAAGAAATTCAATTAAAATTTTATACAAATAAAAAGTCAAACTTGAGATTTTTTTTGAATGGTTAAACTTTGAATAAAATTCAATTAAGTTCTTTATTTGGAGTATTAACTATGTTGCAAAAAAATATGTTTTTGATTGCTTACGATATTTCAAATTCAAATGTACGAAGAAAACTTCATAAGCTTGTTACTAAATTTTCTATATCTCGTCAAAAAAGTTTTTTTGAATGTTTACTTTCATACGAAGAGCTCAATAGTTTTTGTAACGAGGTAAAAACTCTAATAAATCCACAAACAGATAAAGTACATATTTTCAAGTTACAACGAACAATACTCTCTATAAAAGCTACAAATACAATTACTAAAAAAAATGTTTTTATAATCAACTAAATCAGGTGATCTTATGGCTACTTTGTATGTTGACAGAAAAGGCATTGAACTTCGAGTTTGTGAGGGCGTAATAGATTTCTATGAAAAAGGAAAGAAAGGCTCTTCAGTTCCACTTAACGCAGTTGACAGAGTAGTCATCAAGGGAGATGTAAAATTTAGCTCATCATTTCTATCTCATTTAAGTTCAAGAAAAATTGGACTCCTAATCCTAAGCGGAAGAAAAAGCGAAGTATGTAGCATAATGTATCGCCCTCACAATGATGCAAGACTTAGATTAAATCAGTTTAAATCATCACAAGATAAAAAATTTTCCCTACTGATTGCCAAAGATCTTATTTCAAGAAAAATTTTGGGTCAGGCAAAACATCTTGAGCAACTAATTGAAAATAATAAAACTTTTAAATCATTATCTTCTTTTGTTTTCAAGATAAAAAAAGCTGGCGAAAACATTCTAAACTTAAACAGTATATCGTCTATGATAGGTGTTGAGGGTAGCGCTGCAAATCAGTATTTTTATGCCTTAAGCTATCTAGTTCCAGAAGAATTAAACTTTAAAGGCAGAAATAAAAACCCACCACAAGATCCTATAAACGCTATTTTATCCTTAACATATACCTTAGTAGAAAAAGAAATATTAAGGCAAAGTTATGAAGCTGGATTAGATCCTTTTGTTGGTTTTATTCATAGTCCTGATTTTGGAAGGGAATCTTTATGCTGGGACCTAATAGAACCTTTACGCCCCGTTATTGATGATTTTTCTTTAAAACTTTTTGAATTTAAAAAATTCAATTTCAGTGACTTCGAGACAACAGATAATGGATGCAAGCTTAACAAAGATGGACGTATTACCTACTATCAAGAATACGAAAACCAGGCAACCTTTTTCCGCATGCTTGTAAAGGAGGAAATGAAAAAGCTTATTGATAAAATTTTAGGCATAGCAAAAAGCCACGAGGAGCAGTTGGTATGTCTTTAAATTATTTCGTCATAGCCTACGATATTAAATCTGTCAAAAGATTAAATCGTGTTAGAAAGATTTGTTTTGCTGTAGAAGAAAGCGTCTTCTTACTTGAGCTTCACGACTATGAGTTTTTTAAACTCGATAATTATTTAAAAGAGCTAAAAAAACTTATAAACACAAAGCGGGATGAAGTTGGCTGCTATGAAATTAAAGCAAACCAAGGAATAATAAGATACGGAAAGAAATTTTTAAGTGAAGGATGCTTCCTACTTAGCACAAATCAAAAAGACATTTAATACTCATCTACTCTCAAACTAATTGGATTTGTTAAAATTTATCTTATTATTGAGATATAACTAAAAGATTTATTTATAAAATTTATTTTAGAATATTTAAGATGTATATCTTTTAGATTGTTTTATGATGCAAAAAATCAAGCATCCAAAAATGGAATTTATATATGAATTTATCTAATTCATCAAGCATGGTTGCTTTAGCAGGCTTACTCAACGACCTTTCAATACTTCCTAAAAGAGCAAATTTAGTTTCAAATAACGCAGAGGAATTTATTTTCACAGAAATAAAAAATATTATTTCTAAAATCCTCAGTCAAGATACATTTCCTTTTGATTGTGATGGCAAAAATTCCTTTTTAAATGCAATTAAATCACATAACGACAATTGTTTTCTTTCAAAAATACTAAATGAATCTTCAAGAATTTCTTTAGGTATAAATAGATCTGAATACGAAAAGGAATACAAATTATCAGAAAATGATAATGCTACTTACCTTTTATCTTTATTTGAGCAGATAAGACTTAACTTAAATACAAGCCAAAGATACAAATATGTCTATGATATCAAGCCTTTATCATGCAAATCTGTTTACCCAATCCAAAGTGAAGATTTAAAGGATAGCAATGCTCAAATTCAAGATAAATATAAGAGTCTTTGGTTAGGACTTATTCATGACCTTAAAATTAACACCCCAGACTATCATAAGAAAAATATTAAACTTTTTCTTGATGATCTAGATAGCGCGTTACAATGTTATACATCCCTAGTTCCATTTAAAAAAAGCAATGACAAAAAATCTAGGGCAGATGTTCCACTATATGATCACTTAAGAACTTCAGCTGCTATTGCTTGCGCCTTATGGCGATATCACCATGAAAATAAATCTAGTTCCGATAATATTAGTTTTGAAAGCGAGATTGAGCAGAATGCTGAAAAATTTCTGTTAATCCAAGGAGACTTTTTCGGTATCCAGGATTTCATATTTTCTGAAGGTGCTCAAACTAATAAAAACGGCGCTAAATTATTAAGAGGACGTTCCTTCTATGTTTCTTTAATTACAGAGATTGTAGCCCTTAAAATTTTAGAGACATTAGAACTTCCTGTTACAAGCCAAATTAATAATGCAGCAGGAAAGTTTTTAATTCTTGCTCCTAATACCAAAACAACTGTTGAAAAACTTGAGCAATTAAAGAAAGAAATAAGTGATTGGTTTTTACAAAATACTTTTGGTAAAGCCAATGTAGGTATTGTATACACTAAAGCAAGTGCTAAAAACTTCTTACAACATGAATTATCGAACCTTACAACAAAACTCTTTTTAGATCTTGATGAGGCAAAGTTCCAATCCTTTAATTTAGCAAATCTTAAAGAAAATGTATTTAATGTTGACTATACAGAAGGCATTTGTGAATTTAATGGATTTATGCCAGCACAACTTCAAATCGATGGCAAAAAATGCTCTTACCTTTCATATGATCAAATTCTTATTGGAAGAAAACTTGTAAGCAATGCAGATAAAATTTTAATTGCAACAAAACCGTTAGATGAAAGTGGAAACTGGTGCAAGCTTCCAATATTAGGTTATTACTTTACCCTTGGAAAAGATAATAAATCTGAAAAACAAGATAGCATTATTCGCTGTTGGGACTTTTCTCTTCCTAAAACAGATGAAGAAATTTTATTTAATGGATATGCAAGACGTAATATTAATTGTTATATACCATTGTTTAACGAGGAAGACATATCCCACCCAGATAAATATACAGCTTCACTTAGATCTGAAGAGTTTAATCAATACCAAATAAAATCATTCCAACACTTATCTTGCGAAGACCGCCATCCTTCTTTAGAAGATCACAATAAATACATTGGACAAAAAGCAATCATGTCCTTAAAAGGAGATGTTGATAATCTTGGATTAACCTTCCAGAAGGGATTAATAAATATAAAAGAAAACCACTATATGTCTTTTGCAAAGCTATGTGGCTTATCTCGCATGATGAATAACTTCTTTTCAATTTGCCTTTCAAATATATGCACTAAAGACGAAATAAATGGTTTTAGAAATATTTATACCATTTATGCAGGTGGTGATGACTTTTTCATGATAGGCCCTTGGAAGAAAATTCAATCATTTGCTTTGACAATGAAAGAAAAATTTGAAAACTATGTTTCAAAAAACCCTGAGGTTCATTTCTGCGCTGGCATGGTAATGCTCAAGCCTGACATGCCTCTTGCAATGATTGCCGATCTATCCGAAGAGAGCCTTGAGAAAGCAAAACAAATAGATAAAGAGAAAAATGCTGTAAATATATTTGGTCGATCTGTTAAATGGGACAAATTAGAAAACATCAACAGTTTTAAAGAAACTTTGGAAGATAATCAATACGCTTGGGGAATTTCACAAACATTCCTCTATAGCCTGTTTAACACAATAGATCTTGCGGACAAAAAGAATGATCCATTAGCTAATATTTGGAGATCTCAACTTTATTACCGCGTAGCAAGAATTATGGAAAATAAATATCCAGGAAAAGACAATGCAGCAAACAAGAAGCGCAATCAAGATGAGGTTTTAAATACATTAGTTAATGCAATTAACAATTATTCTGGCGATATTAGAATCGCTTTGAGCAATATTTTTTACGATATTCGTGAGGACTAAACGATGTCAATGCAAAACACGTCAAGCGATATACAAAAATTACTTAATGAAATAAACATAAAAGGGCAATTAACAGGAACTTTATTCTCCGTAACCGCTGAAAAAGTTGCAAATGCTATTGCTTCTGACGTTAACAGCAAAAATAAAAGCAATAAAGATTTAAACAAATCCACACAAATAAGACGCTTTTATGATGAACTTTTAATGTGGCAAGAGAAAGTTGGTGATAATCAAGAAACTTTTAAAAATGTTGAACCATTTATTCAAATGATGGTAGCAAAGACAGCCTATGCCTATGGAAGATCCTATGTAGGAAAAAATTTCTTGGATCTTATGAAAAGACTTATATCCCAGATTGACAGCCCTAAAACCTTAAATTATGCAAAATTATTTTTTGAAGCTGTTTTAGGTTTTAAGAAATCTCTTGAATAAGGTAAAAAGATTATGAAATTAAATAAAATCATCAAACTCACTGCAACCTTGACTTGTGAAACTGGTTTACACATAGGTGGATCCGATCAAACCATGCATATAGGCGGAATTGATACACCTGTTATCAAAAATCCATTGACCTCAGAACCTTATATTCCAGGCTCATCTCTTAAAGGAAAAATGAGATCTCTACTTGAATGGAGATCTGGAAGCGTTCAGGAAAAGCCTTTAGGTTATGACAGCTATAAAAAAACAGAATCTAATGATGTGCTCAATATTTTAAAACTTTTCGGTATTTCAGGAGATAGTAATCTGGATATTAATACTGCTAAAGAAATTGGACTTGGAAGACTTTCATTTTGGGACTGCAATATAAAAAAAGAGTGGATTGACGATATTAGAAGCAAAAACCAAATGCTAACCGAAGCAAAAATGGAAAATGTCATCAACCGTATAAGTGGAACAGCGGAACATCCAAGACAGATTGAAAGAGTTGTAGCTGGGACACCTTTTGATTTTAATCTCTCAATCAGAATTTTTGAGGGAGATAATGAAAAAACTCTTTTAGATACTGTGTATTGCGCTATGAAACTATTGGAGTTAGATAGTTTAGGCGGAAGCGGATCAAGAGGCTATGGCAAAGTTAAGTTCTCTGCAATCAAACTTGATGGTGTAGATGCCATGCAGGCCTTTGATAAAGTAAAAGCTTTTTAGTGAGACTTTATTATGAAGACATACCGCATCCAAATAAAACCGCAAACAGCATTTGGAAGCAATATCCTTGGTGAAACTTTATTTGGTCAACTTTGTTGGGCATATAGGCATCTTTTCACTGAGGATGCTCTAAATAAAGCATTAGAAAATTACACAAAGGGAGAGCCTTTTTTGGTTGTATCTGATGCTTATCCATCAGGATATTTGCCTCTTCCAACTGTTCCTCAGAAATATTTCAAAGACAGTAATCTTGACAGAAAGCTTTTGAAAAAGAAAATTTGGCTTAAAAAAACAGATTTTAAGACAAATCTAAAAGATCTTAGAGATAAAGCTATAAGTGATGTAGAACTTAATAAAGAATTAGAAAAAGAACTCGGGCTTTCTGAGCAAGAAAAAATTCAAACTCAGTATAAACATGTTCATGCCACCATAAACCGCTTAACAAATACGACAACAGCAGATGGCATGTTCAAGCCATTTTCAACCACTGAGACCTTTTACAGTAGTAAACATACTTTTGATATTTATATTGTTACAACCTCCGATGACAAAATTTTATCAAAAGAAAATCTAATCAAATTACTAGAATTTGTAGGTCTTAGCGGTTATGGAAAAGATGCCAGCGTAGGATTAGGAAAGTTTGAAATAAGTAAAATTGAGGAAATAGAAAATAAAGTTAAATCAAATAGTGTTATGACACTATCATCTTGTGCTTTAAATCATGAGAATGTTCTAATTGATAAAACTTTTTACAAAACCAAAACTCACTTTGGTAGGCACGGTGATTTTGTAGCTTGTTCTGACAATCCATTTAAGAAACCTATCATCTTAGCTAAGAGTGGAGCTTTAATATCATTTAAAGAAGAATACACTCTCCCATATTTTGGCGTTGGCATTGGAAATATTTCCAATTCACAAGCAAATGCTGTCCACCAGGGATATGCTCCTGTGATTGGTATTAATAGTGATTTTGGTAAATAATCATGACAGAAAAATTCCTAAAAGAATATAAGGTTTATTTAACACCTTTAACTCCAGTTCATATTGGAAATGGAGACGATCTGATACCTACAAACTATTATATTGAAAATGGTTTTTTATATAAATTTGATCCTAAGGATCTCGTTTTACCTAACGATAAAAGAGAGAACTTGCTAAAACTTGCTAAAACTGAAGATCCAAGAGGAATGTATAGATTTATACAAAATAATGCTAGTAGTTTCTTTAAAGCACATGTTAATTCCATCTTCAAAGTCGATAGAGAAATAGAAAAAAAATATAAAGAATATTTAGATCCTTCAGCAGGAAGTATTACAGATACAAAATTTGGAAACAAGAACGAGCAAAAGAAAAAATTAGAAATTTCTAGGACATGTAATACCTTTATAAATAATAAAAACCAACCGTATATTCCAGGCTCTTCCTTAAAAGGAGCAATACATACAGCCTTTATTGACTTTAATTTAAGTGAAGATGATAGAAAGAAAAATTTCTCCCCTAAAACAGATCTTGATAAAACATTCCTAAACGCAGATTCATTTGATAAGTCACCAATGAGATTTATCAAAGTAAGTGATTTTATGCCAAACAATGAAGCTTATACCAGAATTGTGATGATGAATAGAACAAGAAACGATACTGGACAAAAAAACGATACAAGGAAAAGAAATAATGATATTCCTCAAATGGTTGAGGTTATCGATTTTGGTCAATACAGGGCATTTAAGGGAACTATAACCGTACAAAATGATAAAGCAATAACAAAAGATGTTATTTGTGATCGTTTGTATGATTTTTATTACGCAAAAATATTTAATCTTATAAATAATTATTATGATAATGATGAATTCTTCTACCTTCAAACGAGTGGAGATTTTTTAAATAAGTACGTTGATCTTGATGAAAAAATTAATAAAGACGAAGCAATTTATTATAAAAGCTGTTTTGTTAGATTAGGAAAAAATCAAGGAAAACAAAGCGTCACACTTGATAATAAAAATATAGAAGCTCCTAAAACATATAACATTGCCTCTGTTGATACAAAAAAAGGTATTATGAAAGTCCCCTTTGGTTTATGTTTACTTGAAATTGAGCCTGAAGGTGATAATGAACCTTTAATGGATTACTGTGATTATATGCAATCAATAATTCCTAAATTCAATTTAGACAACGAATATAAAGAAATTGCAAAGGCTAAGGAAAAACAGAAATAAATCATGTTTTCAGCATTAGAAACCAGTTTAAGCCAAAGCAAATTCCCTATTGCCCGCTATAGATTTAACTTTGAGGTAAAAGAAAGTATAAATTTTGCAGATTATGCGGGCAGTGCTATTCGTGGAGCATTTGGACACTCCTTAAGAAGAATTTCATGTATGACTCACCTTAAGGACTGTTCAGAATGCCCTTTAAAAGATACCTGTCCCTATTTGCAGATCTTTGAACCACCTCTTCCTAAAAAAGAGACTATACAAAAATTTAGTAAAATCCCCGTACCTTATGTAATTGAAGCCCCTAACGAGCAAAATTTCTCATATAAACCAGGCGATAAGTTTTCCTTTGATCTGGTTTTAATCGGCAAGGCTTTAGATTTCACTGCATTAATTATCTTTGCCATGATTAAAGCTATGCATAGGAATATTGCCAAAGGCTCTGCAGAATTTGTCGAAGTGAATTATCTTGATGACAATAACAGTGAATTTTGCATCTATAACAGGGAAATGAGTCAAATTGAAGAACATGATAACTGTCTAAAACTTAATATTTTTACCAAAAATCAAAATGTAATTTTAAATTTTACAACTCCTCTTAGAATTCAAAATAATGGACGTATCCTAACTCCAAGTGAGTATACTCCGGGTATTTTGCTAATGCCTCTTTTCAGACGCGTAGCCTTGCTTAATGACTTTTTCTGTAAAGATAAGCTTGATATTCCTTTTAAAGAAATACCTCAATTATTTGAAAATATAAATTTGTCCGCGACAATGGTCAAAAAAAACTGGATAAGATATTCAAATCGCCAGAAAAAGCATATGAATCTTGGAGGTTATGTAGGAACTGTTAAACTTAGTAATGTACCGCCTTTAGTTTTAATGTTTTTAAAACTTGGTACATATATACACTTAGGTAAAAATACCTCTTTTGGTTTAGGTCGTTTTGAACTTCTTATGCTAGCTTAATTTTTACCCTAAGCTTAAGGTAAATTATTATTCCTACCACTTTCAAATAGAACGGTAGGAATTTTTAAATATCAGAAATAAGACGCAATTTACGCATTCCATACAATCACTTTTTATCATAAGTTGCGTTCACTTTTTATTATTTAACTGACGCAATGGGCAAATTAAAAAAAACTTCAACTTATACACTTTCTTGCATTTTTAAAGTCTTTCAAAGTTTAAAGGCAAGCTAAAATTTACGATCTTATAGAGTGAAAAGGCTAATTAGCATACAATAGAGCAAAATTATAATTCTTTTAATTTAAAGGCGACTTTTTATAAATTTGTTTGTCACCTTTTATAATCAAAGGATAGTTATGCAAGATATTATTCTTCACGAAGGACGCGAAAAGTCCCTACTTCGTCATCACCCCTGGATCTTCTCAAAAGCAATTGCCAATGAGCCAAATAACCTTAAAGCGGGCTCTATAGTCAATGTTTTAGATGCAAACGGTAATTTCTTATGCCAAGGCGTATATAGTCCTAAATCTCAAATTAGAGTAAGAGCACTATCTTTTGACGTAAATATAAAGGTTGATGACGCTCTTATTGAAAAAAGAATATCTGATGCTGTAAATCTGCGTCAAAATCTCATATTAAGAGGAAATGACGGTGTCCGTTTAGTTGCCTCAGAAGGAGATTTTCTTCCAGGCTTAATTGTTGATAAATATAACGATTTTATAGTTCTCTCCATATCATCCTATGCTATGGAAATTTTCAAGGATGTCATTGTTGATAGTTTACAAAAGCACTTTCCAAATGCATCTTTTTACGAGCGATCAGATACAAAATCCCGTCTAAAAGAAGGACTTGCCGAACATTGCGGTGTCTTAAGAGGAGAAACTCCTCCTGATGTTTTATATGTAAAAGAAAACGATAAGGTTTATGTACCTGTCGATATCTGTCACGGACATAAAACAGGTGCCTACCTTGATCAAAGACAAAGTCGCCTGCACGCCTCAACTCTTTCAAAAGGAGCTCGTGTCTTAAACTGTTTTTCTTACACTGGCGGATTTGGTTTATGGGCATTAAAAGGTGGTGCAAAAAGCGTCGATAATGTTGATGTATCTAGTCTTGCTTTAAATGCTGCAAAAAGTGGCGTTGTTTTCAATCATTTAGATCCAGGTCGCTGTCGCTTTATTAAAGAGGATGTTTTTGAATTTTTACGAAAAAAAGTTGAAGAAAAGGTCACATACGATCTTGTAATCCTAGATCCACCTAAATTTGCCGAAAGCGCTGCAAATTTAAGACGAGCCTGTCGTGGCTATCAGGACATTAATCGTTTAGGTTTGAAGCTTGTAGCAAAAGGCGGGCGTCTTTTAACATTCTCTTGCTCAGGACTAGTTGATCAAAATCTTTTCCAGAAGATAGTAGCTGATGCTGCAATTGAGGCAAATGTTCAAGGTACGGTTATAACTACCTTAAGACAAGATAGCGATCATGTAGTAAGTCTTCCCTGCCCTGAGACCTTCTACTTAAAAGGTCTTGAGGTAGCTGTAAATTAAATACCGAGAATCAAATATGATCAAAATAGAAATAATAAACGTTACAGTTTATGGTCAAAATTGTCGCTTAATCTATGATGATAAAACAAGAAAGGCTTTTGTAGTTGACCCAGGTGGCAACGCTGAGCTTATAAAAAGCACTGCAGATAAATTAGATTTAACTATAGAGAAAATCTTAATTACACATGGTCATCTTGATCATATAGGTGCTGTAAAAATTCTTCAGGACTTAACGGGAGCTAAGATCATAGGACCATCTATTGAAGAGAAAAAACTTATTTCATCTCTACCAACCCAGGCTTTAATGTTAGGCCTACCTCTACCTGAGGGCTTTGAGTTTGAAAGCGTTTATGATGGTGAACAAATCGAAATATTAAAAGATCTCTTTTTAAAGGTAATTACCACCCCAGGCCATACCAAAGGTGGTGTGTGTTATTACTGTGAACAAGAGAGATTTTTACTAAGTGGAGATACTCTCTTTTGTGGCTCAATAGGTCGCACCGATTTTCCGGGTGGAAGTTATGACGAGATTATATCCTCCATTAAGGAAAAACTTTTAATACTACCTGATGAAACAAAGGTTTTAAGTGGGCATGGAGAGGATTCAACTATAGGCTACGAACGATCCTATAATCCATTCTGTGGTGACTAAAGCTTTTTTTGACTGTGGCTCTTGCCACAGTCATCTTTTATATAAAGCTTTTTGCAAAATCTATATAAGCTTTAAACTCCTGCTCTTTATAACAGGCTAAAAAAACTGTAAAAGGCTTATTACAATCTTTTAGGCATTTAACTAAAGTACTTATAGCAACCTTAGCTGAAACATCAATGGGTGCTCCATACACACCTGCAGAAATGCAAGGAAAAGCCATACTTGAAAGGCCTTTATTTAAAGCTATCTTAAAAGAATTTTGATAACATTTCTCTAAAAGATTTTCACAGTCATGATCTTTATAAAAAATTGGGCCTACAGTATGGATAATATATTTGCAAGTTTTAAGATCATAAGATTGTGTAATTTTAGCCTCTGATGTCTTACATCCATTTAGACCACGACACTCTTCTAAAAGCTTAGGTCCACAGGCTCTATGGATAGCACCATCAACACCACCTCCGCCTAATAATGTGCAATTTGCAGCATTGACTATGGCATCAGCCTTAATATTTATAACACTATCATTAACTATTACAAGTTTTACATTTTCAAGTAAAGATATGGAATATTCTTGCATTTCTTTTATCCTTAAAAACTAAAAATGTTTGTTTAAAAAATCAAAAATCTCCTCTTTTGACAAGCTAGGCAATCCCCTATAGGCTCTCTCTTGATTTATAAGTTCCTCTTCCTCACTTTCAAGATCAATACGCAAGAAATAACCTTTAGTCGATAAGGCTTCATCTAATTTCAAAACATCGACCTTAGGTAAACTTTTATGTTTAGAAAGTGCAAATGTCAAAATAAATTGTGGTGTTCCAAAAGCATCCAAAAGCCCTTGAGGAAGATTTGAAAAAACATCTTTTTGAGCTAAATATAGATAATGACGTGGTTTTTGTACACTCTTATAAACAAATACTAAACGCTCTGACATATAAATTCTTTTTGCTAAGAAAAAGCCTCTTTTTATAATTTTTTTGATAAGTTAGTCTATGAACTTCCTGATAATTCCTCAAAAAGTCCGTGATTATGCTAGAATTGTACGGATGTAAGAGCAGACATTCAATGCAAACTTAAAATCAACATAAGGCTGAACATGACCACACATATAACATCATCTGACGGCACCCCAGTTGCGGTAAGCGGCAGTTTGACTCGTACTGGTTACTCGTTCAATACAATCGCACTCTCTGATTTATCTGCAGAGCACCTAAAAGCTGTACTAATGGTAAAAGTAGCTCCAAATCCTGAGTTTTATGATAATACACCAGTTGTTTTAGATATATCTGCAATTGAGGACTTATCTAAACTTGATTATAAGGCTTTACAAGCAGTATGTGAGAGCTACAACCTTTACCTTTTAGGCTTCTCGGGAGTAGATAACGAAGATAAAGCCTCATTTCTTAACAAAAAAAGAGTCCCGATTGTTAATTCAAACCGCTATGCTCGTGTAAGAGAGGAAAACTTTAAACCTAAGGTCATAGTAAAATCTTATGAGGTGCAAGTACCAATTAAGGTTCCTTATAAAGTTGAGGTAAAAGTACCTGAACCAATTCTTACAATTTATAGAAATATACGTTCAGGTGAAAGCATCAGTGCCCGAGACAATAGTGTTGTAATATTCGGTAATGTTGCAAACTCTGCTCGTATCATAGCTTCTCATAATGTCATTATATTTGGCTCTTTATATGGAGAGGTTTACGCAGGAAGCCCTAAAGATAGTAACTCTATAGGAAATCCGCACAGTTATATATACACAGCTGGTGTTTTTCAACCAACTTTGTGTGCCATTTGTGGTAATTATCAAACCGCAGATGATATGGAACATGATCCTAAGACAGCCTTAATTTATGGCAAACGTCAGGAACTATATATTCACCTAAGTGCTGACGCTAAAAATCTTATGTACATGAATATTAACGAAATTTTAAACTCAAATTCCAAGTTTTAACAGGATTTAAATATGGCTCAAGACAATAAAGAGAACGAGAATATCGAGGCTAAAGAAAACGCTGCTAATACACAAGAAAAAATAGAAAGTGTAAAAACAGAAGATACAAAAGTTGATCTTGCTAAGCTAAAGCGTGAAAAGTTAATTGAGGATAATGATCCCTCAAAACTAAGTAAAGAGCCTTTTAAAATGCGTATTATAGTAGTTACCTCAGGTAAAGGTGGCGTAGGAAAAACAACCTCAGCCTCTGCAATTGCTACAGGTCTTGCTATGAAAGGTCACAAAACAGCTGTCTTAGACTTTGATGTTTGTTTACGTAACTTAGATCTCATCATGGGTTGTGAAAGACGCG
>CALFLJ010000251.1 GCA_937880335.1 uncultured Succinatimonas sp. | reverse complement strand
ATTGACAATTTTAAAACCTTTAAAGAAAAGCTTTGTGAAGGCTTCTTGAAAATTAGGTACATTATCCATAGTCATTTGCCAAGATAGTTATTTTCCCTAATTCAATCTTATTTGAGAATGAGCTTTTTTTGTCGATAACTTAGCAATTTTCACCAAGAGATTTTAGTCAACCACAGATTTGGCGAAGATCCATATTTTTAAAAGATAAAATTACTCTTTGATTTTAAAATTTTTCTTTTTAAATTTGCGACGGAGTATACGATTTTGAAAAATTATAAGGATTCTTATTTTAAAAAATGCGTATAAGATCAGATTTTATTGATTTTTAATATCTAAGTACTTATTTTTTGTTTAAAATTTGCATATATAGTTTATTAGATGGAGTTTTAACATGACCCGCGCAGAATTAATTGATTTATTATCCTTGCAGTTTCCGGATGAAAATCCCAAACTAATCGATTACGCTGTACGCGAAATTTTTGAGATTATGATAGAGACTTTAGCTGCAGGAGATCGTATTGAAATTCGTGGCTTTGGCAGTTTTGAAATCAGAGTTCGTGAACCTCGTGTGGCTCATAACCCTAAAACAGGCCAGCCTGTAGCACTAGATAAGCGTCGTGTTGTACACTTCAAGCCTGGTGTAGAATTACGCAATAGAGTAAATATCAAGCCATTAGATGAGGCTGATTTAAAGTCACCTCAGAGTATTAGTGAAATTGAATAAATAATATGAAACTCAGAGCTTTATGAACTACCCTGGATATAACCTTTCTGTTATCATAGTGTCTGAAGCTTTGGGAGTTTTTTAACATGATTAAGTTTTGGATAAATTTAGTTTTTATTGTACTTATTGTTGCTTTTGGACTTGCTATTGGTGCAGCTAACGACAGTAATGTTTTCTTTGATTTTTTAGTAGTCAAAGCTGATGTTTCCCTGGCAACTGTATTGGTTGTAGGTGTCGTTTTTGGTTTTATTTTAGGTATTTTGGGCTCATTTCTCTTAATTCTTAAAACCTGGAATCACGCTCGTGTAGCAAGAAGCAGTGCTGCTAAACTTAATAAGGAAGTAACAAAGTTACGCACTGAGCTTGATAAGGCAAATAAAGAAAATTCCTCCATAGTTGAAAAAGCCTAATTATTTCCATGTTTGAATTGCTTTTTCTTTTGTTACCTATAGCTGCGTTTTATGGTTATTACATGGGACGCAGTTCCATGCGTGATCATGAAGAAAATAGTCGCAATCAGAAAAATAATAATTATCTTCAAGGTGTCGAATATCTTCTAAATAAGCAGGAGGATAAAGCTGTAGATCGTTTTATAGCCTGTTTAAATGAGCAAGATCCTACAGTTGAGTCCTCTTTTGCATTAGGGAACCTCTTTCGTACAAGAGGTGAGGTTGAAAAAGCCATTGCCCTGCATTCTAAAATGGTCAGTGATAAAAGTCTTGATGAAAGTGACCATGAAACAGCACAAATTGAGTTAGCTCGCGATTTTATATCTGCAGGTCTTTTTGACAGAGCAGAAGAGATTTTGCTTGCCGCTGTCGATATTCCAAGACAGCGCAATTATGCAGCCAAACTGCTTTTAAAAGTTTATGAGAGAGAACAAGACTTTAAAAAGGCTATTGAAGTTGCCCTTAAGTATCGTGACGTGCTAGGGGAGGGGGGCCTTAAGCAGTTAGGGCAGTATTATTGTGAGATGGCATCAGCTTTAGTTTTAAATCAAAAATATAATGAGGCTGAGGCATCTTATCGTTATGCCATTTCAATTTTTGACAAATCCGTACGAGCTCGTCTTGAATTATCTTCTCTTTTGATTAAACAAAATCGTCTTAAAGATGCTTACGATATTGTACGAGAGGTTTTGTCCTTTAATGGCAACTATGGAATTGTATGTCTTAAGCTTATTTCAGATTGTTTCCCAAATAAAGCAGATCCTAATTACCGTTTTGCATTAGAAAGCCTTATAAACGCAACTCATTCTGCACAAGCAATGGTGGAATTAGTTAAGGTAGTGTCAAATACGCAGGGTAAGATGGATGCTGAAAATTTACTTTTATCCTATATAAAAGAAAAACCTAACCTAAAGTTATTCTCAGCTCTCATGGGATTACGTTCGCAAGACGGGGATCCCTCTGCTAATCAAGCAATTTTGCAGTTAAAAAGTTTAGTTGATGCGCAAATAGCATCTAACTATATCTATACTTGCCCTCATTGCGGATTTGAATCAAAAATGCTTTTTTGGTCCTGTCCAAGCTGTAAACGCTGGGAGAGCTTAAAACCTAAAGTGGGATTAGACGGAGATTAAAATGACCGATAGTAAGATCATTGTAGCCTTAGATTACGAAGATGCTACATCTGCCTTAAATTTTGTAGATAAGATCACTCCTGACTCATGTCGCCTAAAAGTAGGTAATGAACTTTTTACCAGTGCAGGACCGAGCTTTGTATCTAAAATTATAGATAAAGGTTTTGATGTATTTTTAGATCTTAAATACCATGATATTCCAAACACCGTAGCCCGCGCCTGTGAGGCAGCTTGCCGTTTAGGTGTATGGATGGTTAATGTTCATACTTCAGGCGGCGAGGTTATGATGACAGCTGCAGCTGAGGCTTTAAGTAAATATGAGAAAAAGCCTCTTTTAATTGGTGTAACAGTACTAACCTCCATGGATCGTAGCCAATTATCTGGTATAGGACTTGATCTTGAGCCTATAGATCAGGTTTTACGCTTAGCATCGCTTGCAAAAAAATGTGGTCTTGATGGTGTTGTTTCGTCTGCACAAGAAAGCCGAGCCATTAAAGCTAATGTTAGTGCTCCTTTTGTTTGTGTAACTCCGGGAATAAGACCTAAGGGTGCTGATATCGGTGATCAAAAGCGTATTATGACTCCAACAGAAGCTTTAGCCTCAGGGGCTGATTATTTGGTAATTGGTCGTCCTATTACCAAGGCTTTAGATCCTATGTTAGCCTTAGAAGATATCAATAAGGAAATTTCTCAGATAAGATCTTAAATGATTTTTTATCCTTCCTTTAAAAATAACCAGCTTTATTTGGAGGAAGGATTTTTAGTTGGAATATCCCTTATCCTGTAGTCCTCTTTGCAGGTATTAGTTTTGGCCATCAGCTCTCTTAAAGCTACAGGTGTTTTACCTTGACCTGACCATATTCTTCTCTCTCCATTAAGATCAGTATAACTGTAGCGTATGGCCATAGTCCGACGCGGTTTTTTATTTTTCTTTTCTAAAAGCAGTTTTAAGTCGTCAATAGTAAGATTTCGCTTATCTAATGTAGAGAGAATTTGTTCAAGACAGAGCTTATCTTGTTTCTTACTTAAAGCCTCTTTTTGTTCCTTTATTTTTACCTCATCTTTTATGATCTTTATTTTTTCAATAAGAGATGTAAGCTCATCTGAGGTCGCATCTTTTAAGGTTAAGCGCAATAGTTTTATATTTGTAAATTTTCTATCTAGCACAAAAGTATCCTACTTATATCATCTCTATCTGATTATATGGACAGGCTAAAAAAGATCAATTCTAAAAGAACAATCTTTTAAAAGAGTTTTTTGTTTAATGAAAATTTTGTGGAGTGAGTAACCTAAATGGTAAAAATTTGTATGGTAAAATAACGCGATATTTGCCCAGGCAAAAGTCATTTAATAACGTCTTAAATTTAAAGGCCCTATATGATTATTCACAATTTAGAAGAAAAGAATACTGTACTTAATTACTTCACTAAGGAATTACGTGATGTAAACGTGCAAAATGATCCTTTACGCTTTAGACGTAATATAGAACGAATAGGTGAGATGCTCTCATACGAGATAAGCCAGAATTTAAGGTATAAAAAAGAAGCTGTGACAACTCCACTTGGAGTTAAAGAGGTAAATACCATAGATGAGCCTTTGGTGGTAGGTTCTATTCTTAGAGCAGGTCTTCCACTCCACAATGGCGTTTTAAATGTATTTGACAGGGCAGGTAATTGCTTTGTTTCAGCTTACAGAAAATATGTTGATGAAAATAATTTCACAATTCACGTTGAGTATTTAGTCTTGCCTGATCTGACAGATAAAACCCTGATTTTATGCGATCCAATGTTAGCTACAGGTAGCTCTATGGAAGTGGCTTACAATGCTATATTGACTAAAAGCAAACCTAAGCGTGTGATTATATGTTCTATTGTAGCCTCAAAGCAGGCATTAGATTATGTAAACAAGAAATTAGGCGATAAGGTCTCAGATCTCTATGTTGCAACGGTTGATCCAAGCTTGAACCCTCATTCTTATATTGTGCCAGGAATTGGCGATGCAGGTGATCTGGCATTTGGACAGAAGCTTGACTAAATAATCAATGCCTTTAACTAAAAGCTTATCTTTTTGATTACAAATAATAAACATAAGCTACCAAAGGATAGGGATTTAAAGCGCTAAAATTTATCCTGTGTTATGTTTGTTATTTTTATTGTAAGCTTCTTAGTAATTGAGCTTTCTTAAAGAAATTTTGTGGCTACAAATTGGTATTTGCTGCATATCAAAAATTTCTATTTGTTCATTTTTTATTTGAAAACACAGCTCTGAATTTATATACTAAGGAGGAACAGAGTACTTGATTCCTCCTATGCTTATCATTGATTCTGATGTTACTTTTCGCTTATTTGGACGTAGCTCTAAGTAATTTTCAAATACATCTAATGATGGTAGTGGTTTTAAACTACTCTGTTCTTGCTTAAATCTTTCTATTGGTTTTTGCCCTGTTCCTTGTGATATTTCGTTATTTATTTCTTCATTAAAGTTTTTTACAATCTCATTTAAGTCTTCAAGAGTTTCAAATTCATGGTTATAAACCAACAATCTATTCATAAATCTTGCAAGTGACTAAACTTTACCTTTTGTTTGCACTTTGTAAGTAAAACATGATCTTGGAATAAAAGTAGCATCCTTTGTAAACTCATAAAATTTATCGTTATAAATAGGTTTTCCTCACTGAGTTCTACTTTGGTCAACTACCGTCCTCATGTTGTCAAATAAGATTTCTTTTGGAACGCCAATAAAATATTTAAAGCTATTTAATAGGCCTTTAAATACTGTTGATTGTGTTCTGTCTGTAGAAAACATTAGATATTTATATCTTGGGTATCCAAATAAGACCAAAAAGATATTTACCTCAAAAATAAAGCAGTGTTTTTTTTAGTTTTCTTTCCCATCTACTTGAGCTTTATGGCATATTTCGGGGGTAAAACAAACAACTCTAGATTTTAGAGGATTAACATCAAAAAAAATTATTTTTGTGCACTCTTTGAAAATTTAGTTTTAGTCTTTATAAAGAGTACTTTCCTATTTTGATCTCATCTATGCTCATAGATTTAATCTTTACAAGAAAAGGGTATTTTAGCTTTACGATATTTTTATTGTGCCATTGTTATTTTGGGGGATTTTAAGGTTTTTGATGTAATCGGTAATGAGAGGTTGATATTTTTCTCTGGGTTTGTAAATAGCAAGGCTTTGTAAAAAAAAGACAAGGTGAGCTAGATCTAGTATTTTACAGAAACTGCATATTTAAGCCTTTTGTTAATTTATCTTGTGATATATTTTATCAATAACTTCAGGTGAAAATTTAAAATCAGTTTTGAGCTGTGAAATGCTTAATGTCCTAAAAGGCTTGTTTGGGATCATGATTTTGTAGAAATAATTAAAATTTAGTTTGTAGGGAGTGCTTTTATGAAGATCTTTGTCATGCGTCATGGAGATGCAGCTTATAAAGATAACGATCGGGTGCTTAGCGATAAGGGAATTAAAGAGAGCACTGAAGTGGCGGTTCAAATTTGTGCTAAGTACAAGATAAATAAGATTTTTGCTTCACCTAAAACTAGAGCTCAGCAGACGGCAACTGTTGTTATCAACCATTTAAATAAAGATTTAATGATCGAAACTCTAACTGAACTGTCACCTGATGGTGATCCCATCACTGTAAGATCATTTATTGATGCTACATGTAGTGAAAATGATATAGTTTTACTTGTTTCTCATATACCATTAGTACAAGAATTAATTTATGAACTGACTTCTCACCACGAGTTTGGACCTGATTTTGTGACCTCGTCGGCACTTTTACTCGACTATAATGGAATTATTGCCACTCCTGAGCATTTTTTCTCACCAACACAGGAACGATGGTACTGATTTATTGTCTGAGATCACAAAAAACTTCTGATACCGGTAAAAGTCGCAAATATTTGTTATTTATGGCAAATTGATAAAATTTTACAGGACTTTTCTGTAAATTTGCTTTATCCTTAACTTGTATTCGTTATCTTATTTGACGATTTTTGTGAAACAAGAATAAGGATATAAAATGCGAGTTTTTAAAAAATATGCCCCAGTCATGATCGCTCGTCATGTGGTTTTACTTTTTAAAGGAAGTTTTTTCATTCAAGGCATTGGTGAATTTGCTTTTGACTGCGGTAAGGTAGTAATTGGTAAAAAAGATACTATCAATGATTACCGCTTAAAGGTTTGTCGCGAAGTTAACGAAGCTATTTTTTCTATGACAGGTCATTTGCGTTTAGATCCTTGCTATGCACCGGTCAAAAAGTGATCCTAGTGTTTAGGATTTCATATTTACTTTAATTTACTTTATAATCTATTCAATTTTAAGGCCACTATGTGGCCTGTTCTACATCTTTTAATTGGAAATTTATTTTCCGTCCTTGCGAATAATTTTTTATGTCAAAACTTGCTAATAATCCCGAAATTGCTGCTATACATAAGCGCTTAGACGATTTACCTACTGGTTCTGAAATTGAAGAGGCTTTAACTCATGAGCTTTTTACAGTACAGGATGTTGTCCGCTATCTGGTTTCCTGCTTTGCAGCCCATGATATTTATGTAGGCCATGGTACTGACAATTATTGGGATGAGGCTTTAGAAATTGTTCAGGCTGTAATGCATCTTACACCGCCGTGTGACGATTCAACTTTAACCTCACGTCTTACACAAGAGGAGCGTTCTACTATTTCAAAAATTGCGCGTCTGCGTATTTTAGATAGAGTCCCGACTCCATATTTAACTCACCGTGCTTTTTTCTGTGGTAAAGAATTCTATGTCGATAGTCGTGTGATTATCCCAAGATCTCCAATAGGTGAGCTTATTGAAAATGGATTTGCGCCTTATTTAGATAGAGATCCTGAGCGAGTCTTGGATATGTGTACAGGTTCTGGCTGTATTGCTATTGCCACAGCTCTCCATTTTGAAGGTGATACAGAGGTTGACGCCGTAGATATTTCAGATGAAGCTCTAGAAGTCTGTAACATAAATATCCAAAATTATGGTTTAGAACAACTTGTAACACCAATCAAATCAGATCTTTTTGATAATTTGCCAAAAGGTGATAAGTACGATCTTATAGTGGCAAACCCACCTTATGTAGATGCTTTTGATTTGTCCTCAATGCCTGAGGAATACCATGCAGAACCTGATGAGGCGTTAGGGTCCGGGGTTGATGGCTTAAACTGTGCAAAACGCATTTTAGCTAAAGCATCTGATTTCCTAGCTGATGATGGTATCTTAGTTATGGAGGTGGGGAATTCAGAGGAACATTTGGTTGAAGCATTCCCTATGGTCCCATTCCATTTTGTTGATTTAAAACGTGGTGGCTGTGGTGTATTTGTTTTAAGTTGTGAACAGCTTA
>CALFLJ010000250.1 GCA_937880335.1 uncultured Succinatimonas sp. | reverse complement strand
TTTTTATAGCATACTAAATTAAGGTTATAACGAAGCCCCTTCATTAGGGGCTTTTAATTCACAGCTCTTCCTCTTTGATCTGTAAATCTGGTTCTTCGTACTCAGATGTTTCTTCTTCGTCCACATCAAAATCCTTTATTCCTTCAATGAACGATTCCGGTAATGGGATCTGTAAGGCTTTGTACAAAGTTCGGTATTTGCCACATATCTCGTCGAAGTAACCTCCGTTCTTATAGCTTGTAAGCATGACGGTATTGAGCTCTTCTATGATCCTAGGCAAGGACATATTGCTTAAAATTATGTGATCTTCTTTTGCCTCGGGAGTTTTTTCATATGATGCAATACGATTTTGGAATAATACATAGATTGCAGAGGCTATAAACTCACACAGAAAGCGTCCCTGTAATGATGATTGGGTGCTGGCGCGAGGACGGTCAAAATCAAGGGCTGATTTAAAGTTTTGAAAATTTCTCTCTACAGTCATTCTGCGGAAGTAAGCTGCATAGGCAGAGGATGCAGTTTCGGCAACGTTAGATAGAATAACCATAACTCCAGCATTTTTGATACGCGATTTGAATTTATCTAAATCAATTAAGGCATAGCCCTCACTGTCTAAGTAGCAATAGTTGTCAATAAAGCTTTGTATTTTACCAATATTAACTGAGGCTATTTTCTCTGCAAGCGTTGCTCCATTTGCTGTCTTAGATTTTTTACCGTCAGTTTTTTCATACTCCTCATGAATTTTTTTTATCTCAGCGTTATATATAGTTCTGGCATTATTAATATTAAAGCGGAGATTTTCACGTCTGCGGAAAAACACTTCCTCATCAAAGTACACATGTGCATAGAGTTTGACGCTTTCGGAGTTATTCTTTCTTTTTCCTGTTATAGGGAAGGGATCGTATTTGTACGTCACCTCCGTTGTGATCATGTATTGTTTGATGAATTCATCATGCAGGTTTTCATCTGTAAACTTGTTTCGCACAGAATCAACTATGTCCTGTACCCACTTAGTACTGATCTTGCTACGTATGATGAACTTGTGTCCGTTGCGTAAAAAAGTCTCCATATTGTCGGTGCTTTCGTAACCACGATCGGTTGTAAAGATAAGCTCTGGCTTAACCTCGGCTTTTTCAAAGATAATGGACAGATCTGAAATGAGGTTTTTAACAGTGGAGCTGTCAACTACATTCCCTTTATACATCTTCCCATATACAGGCATTCCTGTAAGCTCATCGCATAAGAGCAAATAATTGCTCTGCTTTAGGCAATCCCCATCCTTGTTGTGTCCCCACTCAGAGTTCGGAAGCTCTTTGGAATAAGTCGAAATAGAGGTTGAGTCCAATGCCAGAATTAAACGCTGTGGCTGCTTTCTTTTAAATAATTCCTCATGATGCTTGTAGTATTCACGTCCTAAGGCATTAAAAAACTTTATAAGACGATCATAGGTAACATGAGAAAATAAGGTGCCTAATTGATGATCGTTAAGTTCACTTGGCCAAGGGAGGTAATGGAGCTTGGAGAACGGGGGATAATGATGCATGATTCCGCCGTTTCTTTTGATGAGCATATACATTACTACTGAAGCAAGCTTTAGATCACGATGATAATCCCCAAATACCTGTTTTAAAGCATTACCTATTCCTGTTTGTGCCATAGCCTTTGATATAGCCCAATAGGCACCAGCTAATTTCTTTTGTATTGGTCGCTCCGCAACCAAACGATCTGGTATTTCTTCTTCTAAGGGTTTAAATTCAATCCCATTCTTAGTTTTAAACGAACGTATTTTTCTTAACTCTGGGTATTGGTTAAGAAAATCCTCATACCACTCAATCTCTCCGAATTGCTCCTGTCCTTTGATTTTCCCAACCGTTTTTTGAGAATCCCTAATACTACGTTTTAGAGTTTTATCGTAATGAAAGGTATAGGTTTGCAGATAGAAATAAGACTTTCCCTTAGCTGTACGGGAACCTGTTTTTAAAGAAGGAAGTTTCGGAACGATGATTGAAGCCATAGTATTTAATATCCCATAATGTTTATGGAATACTATAACATGATACAATAAAAAAGGAATACCTTTATGTTTTTTTACTTTTAGCTTCCCTTTATTCTCTTATGGGATAAGATCTGGACAAATTTGAGACATCAAGTGGTTGCTGCTCTGATATAGGGGCAGCAACTATTTTTTACGCAAAC
>CALFLJ010000249.1 GCA_937880335.1 uncultured Succinatimonas sp. | reverse complement strand
AAGAGCCAAAAATAAACATTTCTTAAATTAAAGGTGCTGTTCTTTACCTTTGTTTTTCTCTCCTTATTAGTAATTAAATACTGTATACTTTTATATCTGGTCCTATAAAAGATAGGCTGCTATACTATTTTTTATATGAGGTATAGCGCTATGGAAAATTTTACTTTTAAAGATATAACCCCTCTTACAAAAACATTTACAGAAGGACAGTTAGCACTTAAAAGTGAATTTGTAAGTAATGATCCTATTTTTGGTAAGAAAGTATTAACCTCAATTGAGGACGGACTTAAGACTTGTTCTTGTTTTTATATAAGCGTAGCTTTTATTACTTTAAGCGGAATTACACCTCTTTTGCCTATATTAGAGGAATTAGAAAAAAAAGAAATTAAAGGAAAAATCCTCACTACAGATTACTTAACGTTTAGTGAACCTAAAGCTTTATTAAAACTATCTAAATTTAAAAATATAACTTTAAAAATGTATGTTACAAATCAAGCTCACGGAAGGGATAACGTTGGTTTTCATACAAAAGGCTATATTTTTAAAGATAATAGTGAGAATTATCAGATAATTATTGGATCATCTAATCTTACTCAAAGTGCTCTAACTGTAAATAAAGAATGGAATACTAAGTTATATTCTATAGATAATGAAGAATTAGCTTACGATGTTTTAAACGAATTTAACAATCTTTGGTCAAGTCATAATTCCTATATTTATGAAGATTATAGAAATCTTTACGAAAAAAGTTATAAGTTAGTTAAGGCTCAGCAAAAAGCTGCTTTAAGTGGGCAGGTCCTAGCTCTTGATACTTATAAATTAGCCCCAAATCGCATGCAGACAGAGTTTATCGATAATTTAAAAACTCTTATGCAAAATGGTGCTAAAAAAGCATTGCTTATCTCAGCTACGGGAACAGGTAAAACTTACGCTTCAGCTTTTGCTGTACGGGAATTAAATGCTCAAAAGCTTCTTTTTATAGTACATCGTGAAACTATTGCCAAGCAGGCATTAAAAAGTTATGGCGTGGTCTTTAACGAAGAGAAGAAAAGTGCTCTTCTATCAGCTAATAATAAAAATATTGAAGGGGCTGAATTTATCTTTTCTACAATGCAGACTATCTGTAAGGATGAGAATTTAAATTTATTTAAAAAGGATGAATTTGATGTAATCGTTATAGATGAGGCTCATCACGCTGGCGCCTTTTCTTATCAGAAGATCTTAAATTACTTTGAGCCTAAAAAGCTATTTCTAGGCATGACAGCCTCCCCAGAACGAGGTGATAATATAGATGTCTTTAAGATCTTTGATCACAATATTGCCTATGAAATTAGACTTCAACAGGCTTTAGAGCATGACTTTTTATGTCCATTTCACTACTTTGGTATTACTGACATCATAAATAATGAAGATAAACTTGATTTACCTGATTTTAATCTTCTGTGTTCAGAAGATAGAGTGAAATTTATTATGGATAAACTTGAGTACTATGATTATTCTGGTGATAAACCGCACGGCCTAATCTTCTGCTCAAGATCTGATATTGCAGAGAAACTATCGCAAGCATTTAATGAAAGTAAAAAGTATAAAACCATCTTTTTAGGAGCAAATAACTCACAAAAAGAGAGAGATGATGCTATAAGAAGACTTGAAGCTCCTGCAGATACAGAGGATTATCTTGATTATATATTCTCTGTAGACATATTTAACGAAGGTGTGGATATACCAAAAGTAAATCAGGTTGTGATGTTAAGACCTACTCAATCACCAATTGTTTTTGTTCAGCAATTAGGTCGTGGTCTTAGAAAATACGAGGATAAAGAATATGTTGTGATCCTCGATTTCATCGGAAACTATACCAATAACTACATGATCCCTATGGCTCTTTCGGGGGACAGAAGCTATGATAAAGAAAATCTGCGCCGTTATGTACAGGAAGGAAATCGCATTATCCCAGGTTCATCAACGATAAATTTTGACGAGATTTCCAAAAGTAGAATATTTGATTCAATTGACACCACAAACTTTAGCGCAATTAAACTTATTAGGGAAAATTATCAGGCATTAAAAGCAAAAATTGGCAGAATTCCAAAGATAATTGATTTTGAAAAATACGGCGCTATGGATGTGCAGTGTATTTTCAAAAGTAGTCTTGGCTCTTACTATAATTTCTTAAATAAATACGAAAGTGAATTTAATGGTATGTTAACTTGTCTTGAGGCAAAGCATATTGAATTTGTATCACGACAGTTTGGTAATGGCAAAAGAGAGCATGAACTTCTGATCTTAAAACTTATGCTAGACGGTGCTAAAGATTTACTAATTAAAAGATTAGAAGCATTAAAACATCGAAACTTTAGTAGCCAGGAAAAAGAAAATCTAAAAAACATAATGAGCAACCAGTTTATCACCGGAACAGCTGCATCAAATTTAAGTGATATTCAAATAGCCTATGTAAAGGATGATGACCTTTTTGTAACAGATAGTTTCTTAAAAATGCTAGGCAAAGATCAGTTTAAGGATTTTCTTCTGGAACTTGTAGATTATGCATTAGATTTCTACAGACAAAACTATAAAACAAAAGATGACAATTATTTTGCTTTATATAAATTATACAGTTATGCTGATGTCTGTCGCATTTTAAACTGGTCTAAACTGATTGTGGCGCAAAATATCGGCGGTTACAGATACGATAAGGATACTAATACCTTACCTGTATTTGTTAATTACAATAAGGATGAAAACATTAATGAAAGTATTAAGTATGAGGATTTCTTTGTAAATAAAGAGATCTTTTCCTGGGTATCTAAATCAAATCGAAAATTAAGTTCTAATGAATTAATACCGATTTTATCTCAGGCAAAAAGCAAAACAAAAATTGAACTTTTTGTAAGAAAAAACAATAGTTCAGTTAAAATAAGCGAGGGATCAAACGGCAAAAATAAAGACACTTTCAAAGAATTTTACTATTTAGGTCCTGTCGATTACGTTGAAAACAGCGCTGAGCAAATCAGCATGGAAAACAACGATAAAAAGCCTTTGCCAGCTGTAAAACTTTTGTTTAAGTTAAAATCACCTGTACGTGATGATATTTACGATTATATTGTTAATAAGTGAAAAAAAATGAAAACTATCAATGTAGTAGCAGCAATTATTGTTAAGGATAAAAAGATTTTTGCCACGCAGCGTGGTTATGGGGAATTTAAGGATGGATGGGAGTTTCCTGGTGGTAAAGTTGAGGCAGGGGAGAGTCCTGAAAATGCCCTTATAAGAGAAATTTCAGAGGAACTAGCTACTGATATAGAGGTAAATAAATACTTTGATACTGTAGAGTATGATTATCCAAACTTTCATCTTTCAATGAAATGCTATTTGTGCTCAGTAATAAGTGGAGAATTAAAGCTATTAGAGCATGAATCGGCAAAATGGTTATCTCAAAGTGAATTAAATAGTGTAGATTGGTTACCAGCTGATCTTGATCTAATTGAAAAGTTAAAAAGTGCTGATTTAGATATTTAAACATTTTTCATAAAATTAAGGCACCTTGCAATCTTCAAGGTACCTTATAAATTATGCAAAATTTTTATTTAAAATTCGCTGTCTGCTCCAGATTTTTTAATACATACGGCTGTCATATCAAGATTGCTATCTCCATCCTTACCAAATGTTTTAATCTTTTTGTAAAGTGAAATAAGCAGATCTGCGGCATTTTTATCAAAGAGTTCCTCGCAAGCTTCTTTAGTTCTATCAAGTCCAAAGACCTCTCCATCTTTATTTTTTATGGATGTAAAGCCTCGGCCTCCAAAATATAGAACATCTCCGTAATTTATTTTTCCTTTACAATCTTTGTAACTATAAGAAGGGGTTAAACCTAATACAGGATTTGCATCCTCCTTATCAAGTTTTGTTGCTTTGTGTAAATGCACCAAGAAAGGAGAGGCAAAACCGGCATTTGCATAAATATAATTGCCTGTAAACTCACTTAATATAATTACAAAGGTTTGAATAGTAAAATCCTTTTCTTTTGAGTATTCTTCAAGATATTTGTTAGCTAAGGTTAAAGCTTCACTTGGATGTTTATGTTCAATATGCAAGGATGTTCTAATTAAGGCCTTAATATAAGCCATAGCTTCAAGAGCAATTAAGCCTGGCTTTGAACATGAGCCAATTACTACACAAACATTTTCCTTGTCCACGCGGAAAAGATCATAAAAGTCAGTGATATGATCCTTTGCTGGGATTAAAAAGGCAGCAATGTCTACATAACGTGATGAAGGCATGGCCTGAGGCTGAAAATAGCTTTGGATATTGATAAGCGATTCAATACAACCTTTTTTAAAGCTATCTTCATCGTGTTTCTTTATAATTTGAGGTAAATCTTTTTGTAAATTAGCCCCCAATAAAGATATTTTTTCATTTATGTTTTTTAACTCTATAAGTTTAGGCTCTTTTTCATCATCAAATTTAAACTGATTTTCTGAGATGTTTTCAAGTTTTGAATTTAAAATCTCATCTAACTTCTTTTCTGATACCTCAAGACTATCTTCAAATTTTTTTGCATTTTTTATCACTAAATAAAGACTTATAGCTGCAACAATCAGTAAAACTACAATTAAAACAACAAAAGATGTAATGACAGGACCTATAACTTCTCCTCTTGGAGTAAAGTTTACAAGGTAACACTGACCTTGCTTGTTATAGGATACTGAGACTAAAAAATCCTTGTTATTTAAATTTATAACATCTTGCCTAAGTCCGTCTGATTTTGCTTCCTTAATTAAACTATCATTTAAATTACCTGGCATAAAACCATCTAAGGTTGATTTTAAAATCTCTTTATTTTGATTTAGGATAACAACCTTTTTATCCTCTACGACTTTAGCTAAATCAAAATTAAGATCTTTTAGTAATTCTTTGGCTTCAGGGAAAATAAATTCCTTAGGATTGTCATATTTCTCAAGGTAAAGATAATTAGTTACATCATTTTTTACAGGTATAAGGTAACCAAAAAATTTATGGTATTTATCTCCGTAACAGACAAAACGATTGAAGTCATGTGATACCTTATTGATCTTTTCTTTTACATAACTTTGTAAATTTTCAGGGGTTTTTAGAACTTTAAAACAATCTCTACCCTGAGGAAATCCTCGTTTTGAATCAAATAACTGCTTATCTAAAAGATCATTTTTGGAAAAAGATCTTATGGCAATATTAGGAAGGGAAATTGACGCTAAATTCTTGTTATCTTCAGTAAGTTTAAAGGCTCTATCTCTTAAATCATAAAAAGGCTCTAATACTAGATCTTTACTATTTTTTATAGCTAAATCTAATTTTTCGTTTATATAATTATCCAAATTAGACAAGACCAGTTTTTGCTCTTTAAATTCTGCCTTTTCAAAGGATGGGGTAAGATAAGTAGCTGTGTAGATACCTAATATAGCAGCTACTGCAATACATCCACCAGTTACAACGCCTAGAAGTGAAGTCTTAATTTTCATGTTTATCCTTAATTCACTTAGCACTTTCTGTAAGGGGAATATTCTTTATTTCAATTACTAAAGGTGCATATTTTATAGCAAATTTTATCAGTTTTGCCGTTGATTATTAAGGTCTTTTATTGTGACTGATGACCAACTTTTGAGCTTATATAAATACCTGAGTAAAAAACGGTTTTAAATTTTACAGACAAAGTATAAAAAAATAGGGTATAGGTTTTAACGCTATACCCCAAAAGGCTTTTTTAGAGAACCGTTTATACCATTAAATCTCCTTCCAAACTTCAGACGCAATTTCTGAGACTAAACGAATTTTTGCCCACTGATCCTGTTGTGTGAGAATATTTCCTTCTTCAGTTGAGGAAAAACCACACTGGGTTGATAAGCATAGTCTTTCAAGAGGTACATATTCAGAAGCCTCTTTAATGCGCTCTTTAATAAGTTCTTTATCTTCAAGTTCAGGAAATTTTGAGGTAATAAGACCTAAAACTACTGTTTGATCTTTTATAAAACGCAGTGGTTTAAAATCACCTGCTCTATCAGAGTCATACTCTAAGAAGAAGGCATCAACATTACATTTGCCAAATAAAAGCTCAGCTACACTTTCATAACCGCCAGAACTAAACCATGTGGAACGGAAATTACCACGGCAAATGTGCATGGAAATTGTAAGATCAGATGGCAGAGCTGCACGAATCTTATTTATTACCTCAACATACTTTTCTTGAACATATTTAAGATCTCGGCCGTAACCTGAATATAAAGCACACTTTTCAGATGAACAGAACTCGCCCCAGGAAGTATCATCAATCTGTAGATATCTTAAGCCTAAGTCATAAAAAGTTTTAGCAGCTTTAATCCAAGTATCTGCCATATCGTTAAAAAGTAGCTCGTCATTATCTTTATAAAGATCGATTGGGGTGTAGTCTTTATTACGTACAACACAGATTTGATAAAGCATTGACGGAGAAGGAATGGTGTATTTTACTTTTCTGGCATCGCCTACAATTTTAATAAGACGTTTTAGTGCATCGACAAAAGGGTGATTTTCATTAAATGAAACTTTTCCTGCAATTGCAACCGTCTCAGCCTTAGGCTGTACGCCTTCAAAGTGAGTTGACCAGTTTTTAGCGCCAATGTGCTCAATGCCATCTATGCCTGCTAAAAAGTCTAAATGCCAAAATGCACGACGGAACTCTCCATCAGTTACAGCTTTTAGGCCGTTTTCCTCTTCAAGCTTGACAAGCTTTGCAATTTCTTCGTCTTCAACTGCTGTAAGTTCTTCTTTTGTGATGAGCTTTTTCAAATACATATTACGAGCAGATGCAATTTTTTCTGGGCGTAAAAAAGAACCCACGTGATCTGCTCTGTAAGGTGGATTAATTTTATTCATTTTTTTCTCCTAATCTCATCTACAAAAATCAAAATTAACAATAAAGTTATTTATTATGCATTTATATATCTTTATCATATAACAATATGCTCTATATAATAAATGTTAACTTTAACTTGTTCTGTTTTGGTGATTTTTTGCATTCTTTTAGAGCAAATTTTATACTCTATATATACTTATTTTATAAAATAAAAAAAAGATCTGCCTAAATCAATAGACAGATCTAAAAGCTAAATGCTTACGATTTTAAAACACTGATTTATTTTTTATAGTTATAATCTTTTATATTTAACCATCTATCACGAACTTCAAAGGCTGCCTTTTTAGGGCGTCTTTCACGGGTAAATACACCTTTCATATTACAGCCTCCAACACGAATAATACTTTGATTAGTCTTAAAGTCGGCAAAATTCCAAATATGTTCACCAATTACAGCTTCAGACTCATCAAAAACCTTGTGATAAAGCTTTAAGAAGTCTGACTGGAATTCCTCTGTCCACATTTCAAAATTTACGGAGTGAACGCCATTCATTGTGTCAGTACCGTATTCTGTAAAGATAATAGGTTTATCAAATTTCTTAACAAAACCATTTATCTCTTTACGCAAACTAAATTCTGCTTCCTTTAAATCAGCGGTATCAAAATACCAACCGTAGTAGCGATTCAAACTTATAACATCAAAGAGAGGAACTAATTTTTCAATCTCAAAATTACCATTAGTTTCGTTTGCATAAGTTAGAGGTCTATGCTCAGGATCAAGTGAACGAGCAAGCTTAGTTAAAGGCTCAAAATATTCAATGCAACCTTCGTGTATTGAATCAGGTTCGTTCATAATTGACCACATAACAACACAAGGGTGGTTTTTATCTCGGTTTATAAGTTCTTCAATTACCTGAGCATGGGCTTTTTGGGTATTTTCGTTTATAACCTCATATATAGACTTAGGCTTATTATAGTCACCACCTAAACCTGACAGGCCCATATTAATACCAACAGCAGGGGTTTCATCAATTACTACAATGCCATGCTTGTCAGCATAGTCCATCATCTCCTCAGCATATGGATAATGAGAGGTTCTATAGGAATTTGCTCCTATCCATTTCATAAGGGAGTGATCATGAATCATTACTACATTATCAAAGCCCTTTCCTCTAAAGAAGGAATCCTCATGACGACCAAACCCCTTAAAATAGAAAGGCTTATTATTGATAAGGAATTTATGTCCTTTAACCTGTACAGTACGAAGACCTCACAAGTTTTTACCTTTAAGGTATACAGGTAGCCCTCACCAACCTCCCATAAATGAGGATTTTCAACTTCTAATACATCTTTATCTTTATTTGAAGAACAAACTATGTTGCCATTTTCGTCTAATAAAGAAACAGTTAATGAAGTTTGCTCCTTACATTCAATACTATAATGTAAAAAGGCTTTGCCATCTTCTAATGTCGTATAGGTATCGATGT
>CALFLJ010000248.1 GCA_937880335.1 uncultured Succinatimonas sp. | reverse complement strand
TCCACACCTCTTAGAAATAGTAAACAGCGTGATGTTATTCGTGAGGCGTTAAACAACCGTACCGATCACCCAACAGCTGAGAAAATTTATTCTGAATTAAAGCCACAACATCCGCATCTAAGCTTAGGTACAGTTTACAGAAATCTAATGTTACTTAAAAATCTAGGTGAAATTCAGGCTATAGATATTGGCGACGGTACAACTCATTTTGACTACAATGTTATGCCACACGCTCATTTCTTATGTACTGTATGCGGTCACGTAAGCGATCTGTTTACCCGTGACATTGAAAGAATAAGAAATTCGTTTGCTAAGAATTACGCTGGTAGAATAAGCTCCTGTTCAGTAAATCTTAGTGGAATTTGTGAAGATTGCTGTAAAAAAAATTTTATTAGCTAAGTAAAATATAATAGGTATCTCTATAATTTTAAATATATCTTTTATTTAATTTTTAAATATTGGATCTTTAAGTTTTAGAAATTTATAATTAGATTAATAGTGAGTATTTTTACTCGCTATTTTTACTGCATCTATTGATCCACAAGGAGAATAAAATGTCATACATCTGCAAAGTTTGTGGTTATATCAGTGAAGAGGATGAAGCTCCAGAGGTATGCCCTCGTTGCCGCAAATCTGATGTCTTCGTCGAATTAAACGCAGAGCAGGCTCCTAAGACTCCTGCAAAATCAAAATACGCAGGTACAAAAACTGAGCAAAATTTAAGAGCTGCTTTTGCAGGTGAGTCCCAGGCTCGTAATAAATATACATATTTTGCCTCTGTCGCTAAAAAAGCAGGTTACGAGCAGATTGCTGCGTTATTTTTAAAGACTGCAGATAATGAAAAGGAACATGCAAAATTATGGTTTAAAGCTCTAGGAGAGCTCGGTACTACTGAAGAGAACCTCTTAGCTGCAGCTGAAGGCGAGAACTATGAGTGGACCGACATGTATGATCAGATGGCAAAGGATGCTGAAGAGGAAGGCTTCCCTGAGTTAGCAGCTCAGTTTCGTGGTGTTGCTGAAATCGAGAAGCATCACGAGGAAAGATATCGTAACCTCTTAAAGAACTTAAAAGAAAAAACTGTATTTGAGAAAGCAGGTATTACAGTTTGGGAATGCCGTAACTGTGGTCACATTGTTATTGGAACTAAAGCTCCGGATGTATGCCCTGTTTGCAACCACCCACAAGCCTACTTTGAAGTACATACTATAAACTACTAATCTTTTCATTTAAAACAAAGGCTAAAATTTTAGCCTTTGTTTTATCTTATAAACTAACTCATATACCTCTTTTGCACTAAAAAAACTAAGATGAGATCCTTTTACTAGGTAAAACTTAAACACTCTCTCTATAGGCAAATGTCATTTTTAAACAAAACAAATAAACAACTCGAGGTAAGTAAAAAAACCTTGCATTTAACAAAGTGAAAGAAGATTTTCTATTCTCTTCAAATGCAAGGAATTATGTCATGCTATTGCAGTCTTATCTACAAATCGATGATAAGGTATTAAAGTACCCAGGAAAGGTCTTAGAGGTACACTCAGGATTATTAATATAGATTTCTCTGTCTAGTGCCACTAATGACATACACATAGCCATTCTATGATCATTATATGTATCAAAAGTTGGAGTGACGTCATTGCGCACTGAGGCATCAATACTTATATAATCCTGACCGCTTTTAACTTTAACCCCCAATTTACGCATCTCGGTTGCCAAAGCATCTATTCTGTCAGTCTCTTTAATACGCCAGCTACCAATATCTTTAATAATTACAGGTCCATTTGTATACAGCGCTAAAGGAACTAAAGTCATAGCAGCATCTGGCATATCATTCATATCGACTTCAATGCCGTCTAAATGTCCTTTTTTTACAATTACTGAATTTTCTGTACGGGTTACTTTAGCTCCCATTTTAGATAGAATATCAAAGAATTTACTATCACCTTGTACAGAGTCAGCTCCAATACCAAAGATCTCTACACTTCCTGCAACAGATGCAGCAGCTGCAAAATAAGTAGCTCCACTTGCATCGCCTTCAATGAGATAAGAACCAGGTGATACGTAACCTGTCCCCTCAACACAGAATTCGTTATAGCCGCGACGACTTACCTTTGCTCCAAATTTTTTAATTAAATCACATGTCAGATCGACATAAGGTTTTGAAATCAAATCGCCTTCAACTGAGATCTTAAGCCCACCACACACAGGAGCTGTCATCAATAGCGCACTTATGAATTGACTGCTTAAAGAACCATCAATTGAAACCTCGTGTCCGCGCATTTGACTTCCTCTAATCAGTAATGGAGGATAGCCATCATTGTTTAGATACTCAATTTTAAGCCCCAATGATTTTAATGCTTCTGTTAAAGGTCCAATAGGACGTTCCATCATGCGCATCTCACCTGTTAGCTTAAATTGACCTTTTGAAACAGCTAAAGCTGCACATAAAGGACGCATAGCCGTACCAGCGTTACCTAAATCAAGTTCAACTTGATTTAAACCCTCATCAAATGTACCTCCTAAACCGTCTATATCGACTGTCGAGGCGTTTGAGGTCAAATGTACATGCAGTTTCTGCAATGCCTCTATCATGCGCGAGGTATCATCGGACTTCAAAACATTTAAAAGCTTAGTACGCCCCTTAGCTAGGGCTGATAATAAAAGAGCTCGATTTGAGAGTGATTTTGAGCCAGGCAAAATTACCTTTCCATCAATCTTCTGTATTTTTTTTAAATATAATTTACTAGAGGAAGTCAATTTATTCTCCATGTGAACTATCCCCAATACAATTTGATTTTAGAAGGGGATTTCTGCGCGAAATACCGTCATAATAGAACTCGACGGTAATTTCTACTCAATGATAGTTTTCATGCAGAAATCCTAAAAGAATATCTGAATGCTCACTACCTGCATCATAAGTTTTAGTAGAAAAATTTCTATAACTGTAAATATTCTGAATATTATTAACGTTCCTGTACCTATAAGAACATTCTATCTCTTTACTTAACAAGTATTCTTAATCTTTTTTATCTTATTTATACAGTGTTAACAGCTGTAAAAACATAATTCAGATTGAGACAAAAGCAATAGCAAACACAGTTTTGCTATAAATATTATCATATGTTTTCAATATACACTTAAAGCATTTGATAAGAGATATTCACAATAGTGCATACTTGTCCTGCGCAATTATTTTGTTAAGTGGCTACAAGCGCCTTTTAATGCATAGACTACATAAATTATATGTTGTATATATTTTTTAGGTTTATAATAAATTCACAAATTATATGTTCAAAGAAAAACTAATGTATAATAAATATAAATTATAATTTTCCCCAAACAAAATCGCAGCCGTGTGGTAAATAATTACTACTTAAAATCTTAATATTCTAAACGACTCGTGATCTCTAAAACAAAAAAATTATCTGCAAAATAAATCTAAAAGTGTTATTAATATTCCATAGCAAAATTTAGTATTAAAAAAAGTTAAATAACTTTTTTTATATGGCATATATAAGCAAGCTTCTTTTGTTTTTTAGGATAGCTTGCTTATAAATAATTTTAGAATTTGCTACTAATTAGCCAAAATTTCGTGCAGCGCAGAGAAGAGTTTATCATTTTGCTCTTTAGTTCCAATTGAGATTCTTAAAATATCTTTAAGTTTATAACCTAAAAGAGGGCGAATGATAATACCTTTATGCAAAAGTTTTTTTGCAATTTCCGATGCATCATAACCTGAAAAATCAATAGCCACAAAATTTGCGCTAGATGGAATCATATTTAAATTATGATCTCTACAGAATTGACTATAACGTTGACGCTCAGATGTATTATTTTCAACAACTTTCTTTAAATGCTCCTCATCATCTAATGCTGCAGTAGCAGCAGCCAATGCAACAATATTGACATTAAAAGGAGCTCTTAAACGGTTTAATAAAGAAGCTATCTCAGGATTAGTTAACATATAGCCTATGCGTAAACCAGCTAAACCATACGCTTTTGAGAAAGTACGAGAAATAACTAAATTTTCACACTCAGAAAGCCAGGATGCACTATCCTCATAGTCCTCGTCATCAGCATTAAATTCGTTATAAGCCTCATCAATTACAACTAAAGTAGTCTTAGGTACTTTCTTGATAAATTCATGAAGATCTTTTGATTTGATTGATGTACCAATCGGATTGGACGGGTTGGCAAATACTACAATACGAGTATTTTCATCAATTGCATTATAGATGGCATCTAGATCAGCATTCCAATTTACTAATGGAATTTCCTTTACTAAAGCCTCGTTTACCGTAGCCTCCATTTGATAAACAATAAAGGAATACTCAGGTAAAACTACATTACATTTTTCATTTACAAAAGCCTGGAACAACAAGTTGATAAGCTCATTTGAACCTGCTCCTAAGGTAATGCATTCGCTTTTATACCCCCACTTTTCGTAGAGCTTTTGTTTTAGATAATATCCATTTGAATCTGGGTAAAAATGACCATCAGTTAAAGCTTTAATGCCTGCATCTAGTGCTTTTTTGCTCATACCAAACGGATTTTCGTTAGATGCTAATTTGATGACTTCACTTATCCCTAGTTCACGTTGAACCTCTTCAATAGGTTTACCTGCTTGATATGGACGAATACGAGTTAAGCCACCTTGGGCAAGAGATGAATAATCAGTCATAAAATCAAGACATTAAAAATGTCTCTCCGAACATAAATCTTTTTAAAACTAAAATATAAATTAGAAAATAAAGCTTAAAAGCTTTAATGAATTTAGATAATAACGCAAAATATAAAATATAAACACTATTTACGCTTTTTGCACCAATACCTATATTAAAACAAGAGATTCTTAACTATTAAAATAATATATAAAAGGCGCCCTACTAATTTTTGGCGCCTTATTACTTATTCAAAGTGGTTTTTAATCTTGATGATATTATCCACAATATAATTATCTAATTTAGCGGTAAATTTATTAGTAAGATATTCATGAATCTTCTTTACAGCTTGATAACCTTGCGTCTCTGTTTCCTGACAGACTACAAAATCAATAATGTCATTTTTAACCAGTTCTCTTGTAGTATATATTTCATCGCAAGCTATAACAAAACGCTCATGCAAGCTATCGGCAATAATAGCCGCGCCTAAGCCTGATACGCCTGAACCTGTTGCAGTATAGACACAGTTAATCTCAGGATGCTCCAAAAAGGCTTTCATTGTAACCTGCTGAGTGTCTATATCCTTATCATGACCCTCAACTATAGAAACAATCTCATATTTACAACTACGTTTATTAAGCTCATCAATAAAGCCATCCATTCTCCGTTTATGACCTAAGTGGCTTTTTGTTCCTACAACAATTAAAATCTTAAGATCATCTTTGGGCTTACAAATATTTAGCATAGCAGCTGCAATTTGACCTGACTTGTAATAATCTGGTCCTACATAACAAATATGCTTTGCCTCGGGAAAATCGTTGTTAATTAGAACAACAGGTATGCCATCTTCTGCTAAAGAATTTATCTTTGCACAAATCTCTGGAGTATCTACTGTACAAAGAATAAATGCTTTACAACCTCTTTTTTGTAAATTATCTATAGCCTCGATATGGCGCTCAGGATTCCAACCTTGTTCCTCGTCTAAAATTACATCAACTCCGAGATCTTTTAACTCACGAGTAGCGTTATCTATTCCATGCTTTATGTCATCAAAAAACGGACTGTTGATGCTTGGTAGTACAACTCCTATATAGCTAATACTTTTTTGTGCAGATAGCGCACGCCCTGCTCGATTAGGAATATATCCAAGCTCAGAGGCCAGCTGTCTTATACGATCAGATGTTTTAGCGCTAACTTCTTTTTTATCATTCAATGCTCTGGATACCGTTCCTACAGATACACCAGAGGCTTTAGCTAAATCTTTTAGGGTTACGCTCATATTGCCCTTCTTAATGCAAAAAAACGCAAGCGATTACAAAATTTCAAAAATTTTTTATATATTAACTAAATTCGTTTAGAAATATATGTATTTTTTTGTTTGAAAGTAGATCTTTGTAAAAAAAATATCAAAATTGCGATTTTGTGCACATATTACAGAATTTCAAAAAAATAAATTATCATAAAATAATAAAAGACAATGCAAAAACGAGCTATTTTATATAATAGAAAAATATAAAATATCTTCTTATGGCAGATAAAAGTACCAATAATTTCTATGAATTCTGACCAAAAAAATTTGAGAAGTTTATTAACGAATGTAGCAACTTCTAATTATGCATCCTTTATGCAAAAACTAGAACCTAACATCAAGGTTTTAGGAGTAAATTCAGCAAATATAAAAAAAGTTGCAAAACTTGTTATGAAAAATTCAACAAGATGTTTTGAAATTTCCAAGCTTACTTTAGATGAGCCTTATCTTGAAGAGTTAATGGTACAAGCTTATATAATTGCACATCTAAAAGTGGAAAACAGGATAGAGCTTGTTGATAAATTTCTTCAAAACCTAAGAGGTTGGGCGCTTTGTGATTTCTTATGCTCTGAGCTTAAAGAGGCTAAAGAAAAACATAATATTTACTGGATTTATATAAAAAGCAAATTCTCCTCAAAAAAACCAGCCTATGTTAGGTTCGCTGCAGTTATGAGCCTTAAATACTTTATCTTAGATGAGTATAAAGATGAGATCTTCTTTTTTATAAAAAGGATAGATTATAAGGAATATTATCTAAGCATGGGTGTGGCATGGCTTATCTCAACTCTTTACTTAAAATTTCCAGAAGAGAGTTTAAATATTCTTAGAAATGAAAAAATAGATTGTAAGATGAGACTTATGGCAATACAAAAAATCATCGACTCCCTAAAAGTTTCATCTTACGACAAAGAAAAATTAAAAATTTTAAGATGCCAAATGAGAGAGAAAAATTAAAAGATTATTTGGTATATTTTTTAATATCTTGCAAAGAATATTTTATCTCCAGATCTGTTTTGTCCCATAATAAACTCAACAGACACATCAGACAAAACAAAGGAGGCAACCTGTTTTATATCAGATTTAAATGTACACTGAACACAAGGGTAATCTCCAACAAAAGTTGCAAAGCCTGTGTAATTAATTTCGTCTTGAACGTCGTTTTCAATATTAACTTTAACCTTTAAATTTAAATCAGAAACTAAATTACTCTGTAGGTAATCATGAAATCTACGGAACAATCCTTCGGATGCATGTGCATATATAAGTCTATTTTGCGGATCTGAAACAATATTTAAATCGTTAGTTAATAAAAGTTCTGAATCTATATTACCCACTCCAATTGGAATTTCAAAACTTGCAAATGATTCCATCTGTTTTGTGTAACACGTTTTATATTTAGCCCCATGAAACACATTTGGAATAGCCTCTTGAACTTGTAATAGATTTTCTGAAGGATTGCGACTATCCTCATAATCAACACAGCTTGCAACTTGTAATTCAAGATTAGCTCTCTCTGTATGCAAAGGTTGATCTGTTAGGTTAGAGAAACTGGTATCAAGCAAAACCTCTGTCTTACAACCTGTTACAACAACCCCCAAAAGCACGATAATTAAATATGTATTTTTTTTCATAATATTTTCCTTTATGTTTGCCTAAATTATTAGATTAAAATCATCTACTTAATCTTCCATGAACTTAAGCCTGAGATTACAAACAAATAATATTTGTTCTGTTGTAAGCTTAGGCTATTTCATTAGCTTTTGCCTGTGAGGTTTACTTGACAAGTCATAAAAGCAAATTTTGATATTCTTAAAATACTATGAAATTCCGTATCCTAAAATAAGAATGAGCTTTACTTGCATATAATACCGATGATGGTTTTAAGCTTATTTTTAAGTTGTAATCGTTTAATCCTAATTATCCTTAAATTGATATATTCCATCCATAAGATTCTTTATATAAAGTGAGGCTTTAGCTCCATCTGGGAAACTGAACGATAAAAAAGCCCTATTCCTATTATTTTGGGTTTATATTTAAAGGCAAAGTTAATTAGCTCTTTCAATGCTAAATTTAATTATGAAATAAAACTACTGTTTATCATAGCTGACCTTGTTCTACAATCTACACGTCCTTTTTGTATTTGTAAGCAAATACCAAAGAAGAAATTTAAACTCAATATCTTTCTTTATTTAGCTTTAACGGTAATTATTACAGCTTTATGATAAACGCTTTATTGCCTCACTATTACCTTGCCATATCCGGCAAATGCCATCATATCTGTGCAAAAACAATAGATTAAGCGACAAAAACTTTGGATTAAACAAAGTCTTTTTTTAGATTTATCCGCCTAAAAGACAAGGTTTAAGCCACAGATCTCTT
>CALFLJ010000247.1 GCA_937880335.1 uncultured Succinatimonas sp. | reverse complement strand
TAATTTAAACTTCTGAGCAATAGCTCCAACATTTAATAAATCGGTTATAAAGCTTGCTGTAACTGGAGTTTGTCCACATGAAAGTAAATGTAAAACAGCATCGGCTAAAAGACTTTCGTTATTACTTGCTCTATCTGATATGGCATATGGAATATATGTTTTATCGCTTTTATCTATACCACCAAATACGGACTCAATATAGGGAGCATAAGCCTCTATCTCAGGAACCATAATTAGAAGCTCACGAGGTTGGAGATTTTCTCCTTTTATCTGTGCGTCTTTAAATTTTTTCAATATGGCATTACGAAGTACTTCAACTTCTCTTTGTATAGTGTGGCAAGAATGAATTTCTAAAGACAAGTCATTATCTTTTATCTTATAACGACCTTTATCGTCTCTTAGGTATAAAAGCTTATGTTTTAAAGAATTTAAAAGGCTTGTCTCCTCAACTTCATTAAAGGCATCTGTATTATTTATATTTTCGATGCGATCATACATGCAGGCTAAATTCTCCTTACCTTCTCTACCTAACGATAAAAGTAGGGAATTACCTTCAACACGTTCATATTCAAATTGATTTTCAGTCCTAGAGCAATCAAGATCTTCATCCTGCTTTGCAAAATCTGCAGTAATAAGCTCTGTCTGAGGATTTTTTAAATCACCATAACTCTCTGAGGATCGTTCACCTTTTTGACGATTAAAGATAAAACTATCTTTATTTTGCACATCTTCAAAATCTTTATAGCTAAGGTCCCCCCAGTAATCCTGACATGGGGTAAGTAGCATATAAAAGACGTTGATATGTTCTGAAATAACATTAAAAAAGTCATAAACAGAGATGAAATACCAATAATGAAAACTTGATGAGGCAATTGAGCTATTTCATCTTTTGTATATTTGTGATTACATAATGAAGATATTACCTCAGATCTACTTAAGTAATTGTTTGGGTTAGCATTATCTTCAAAATTTGCTTTGTTTTTGATTTCATCACTAATTAGCTTCCAGAGCCTGGCCTGCCAAATATTATCTGTTAAAAGATTTCTTAGACTGTGATTATTTCTTGATGCATGAATTATCCACTTTTTTATTTCACCTTCATGCAAGGGATTATTCTCAAAGAGCTCAAACTCCTCTTTTGTAAACTTACTCCATGAGGCAAGCCAATCTGGACGATACATTTGATACTGATCAAATGTATCGGCAAGTTTAATACAAAGTTCATATGTCTTAACACCGCTTTCATCATCTTGTTCAACATAATCCTGCATACGCTTAAAAGCTTTGTCACAAAGCCATTTGTCTTTTGTTGCAAGTATGGTGTGCGTAATATAGTCATGTGAAAAACGGTTGAGATCGTCAGCTTTATTTATAAGCTTATGTATAGACCAGATAAATCCCCACAATTGCGTAAATTCAATGCCTGCAGCTATCTTTGAGGAGGATGAGGCAATATGTTGCCGCATATAAGTCTCCATCCCTTTATTCATAACAATGATTTTTTCAAAATGAAGACAACGCTCTACTAATGAAAATCTGGAATTATTTATTTTTATTATTTCAGTGCAAATATCAGAGAGCCAATTAAGATCGTTTGAATTTATAAGGTTGAACATGATGAGCCCTCAAAATTTTATAAGACTTTTATATTATACAAACTATATCTAAGCTTAGAAATATATTCTATATCTATTTTTTAGATTAAACAATAAATACAAATAATATTAATTATTAAATAAAATTCAAATCGCATTTATTTTGAATATTTATTATTTGTAAGGATTTAAGCTTTATTTTAAGATTGTATTTTATGAAATCTAACTTTTTATTTATATTTAATCTAAGATTAACAATAAATTAGATTTAGTAATTAGTAATTATTACTAATAAGCAATTATGTTTATCATGTGATAATATGAGATCACTTAGGATTTGCTTAATTTAAAAATAAAGCCTATTCTAAGTATATCAATAGGACATAAACAAAAGGACAAGCAAATGTTTAATCTTCCAAATCTTCCATATGAAAAGAACGCTTTAGTAGGCTTCATCTCTGACAATACCTTAACTTTCCATCACGATAAGCACTTCAATGCTTACGTTACCACTGCAAATAATTTAGTTAAAGGCACAGAGTTTGAGGGTAAATCTTTAGAGGAGATTATTAAGACAGCTCCTGCAGGTGCATTATTTAACAATGCAGCCCAGGCATGGAATCATGATTTCTACTTTAAGTGCTTAAGTCCAGAAGAAAAAGCTATTCCAGAGGCTTTAAAGGCTAAGATCGAGCAGTACTTTAAGAGTGTTGATGACTTCAAGGCTGCTTTCAAACAGAGTGCCGCTACTAACTTTGGATCAGGCTGGACCTGGTTAGTAGAAAAGGCTGACGGTTCTTTAGCAATTGTAAATACATCAAATGCCGGCAATCCATTAACTCAAGGAGACAAGCCTTTATTAGTAATCGACGTTTGGGAGCACGCTTACTACTTAGATTTCCAGAATTTAAGACCTAATTACATTGATGGCTTCTTAGCCCACGTAAATTGGGAATTTGTTGCAGGCAATTTATAGTTAAAACTGTGAAATAGGGTAAGAGGGGTAGTCTTTAGGCTATCCCCCTCTTTTTATGTTCTTTATCAAAACTGTGGTATTGCTGATTTTCGGTGATCCACGTAAATTGGATATATCAGTTTATGCTGATTTTAAAGGTCGAACTTCTAACTTCACAAGGAGTTCGACCTTTTAATTTTAGCTGTATTCTTTGTCTTTTGAGAATAATTAAATAAGATGGGAATGGCTATTAAATGACAATTATATAAATCCCCGGCCTTAAGGCCAGGGACAGAATACTAGTTCACTGCAACTTTATTTTGTTTATTGCGTAAAGCACTTTCTAAGGCATAAGCCTTCTCGCTTGGAACTAATAGGGCGTGACCATCACGAGTATTTAAATTGTCAGATAAAAAGCCTGCGTTTAATTTCTTTAAGGTACTAAGATTAGTACCAGATAATTCAGCGGCCTTCTTCATAGAATTTAGACGACCGGCAACCTCGACTTTTTGAAAAGCAGGGCGGTTTTTAATATCTGGTAATCTTAAGTTAAAGCGCTCAGGATCACGTAACATTGCAGAGTAAGCATGAAAACGCTTTATATAGGTACGTGCACTTGAGGTAAGTTTTACAGTATTAACGTTAAACTTCGTAACACCACGGGCCTTAGCCTGACGTATTGCTTTTTTTACTCCAAACTCTCCCTGATTGTAAGCTGCAGCAACCATATCCCAGTTATGCTCAAGTTCCTCATAAAGATACTTTAAGTACTTTAAAGAAGCATCTGTTGTTGCTACAAAGTCATAAAGTTCATCGTAATTACTACTACGTTCAAGACCTAATGACTTACCTGTTGATCGCATGAACTGCCAAGGACCATGGGCTCCTGCAGTAGAGCGAACGTGAGGATTTAGCCCACTTTCAATAATAGGAATTGCCATAAGCTCAACAGGCAAATCATACTCTTTTAGCTTAACTAATAAATAATGAACAAAATGACTTCCCCTTTCTAAATGGGTAGCTAAAGATCTTGCATTTGCTTTTGCCCACTTTTCCTCAGCGTTTGTCAATTTGACATTGATCTTAAATCTAGACTCATCAATTAAGGAACTATCCCAAACGGAGCCTACGTTATTGCTGTATTCTTCGTTAAAGCTTTTAAGACCATCAAAGTCTAATGCATATTGACTTGAGATCCACCTATCTATACCTTCCCCAGAGTTGGTCTTTACATCTTTTAAAGATAAAAAATGATTTTGCGAACTAACGGCTGAACCACCACTACAAGCACTCATTAAACCAACAGAAACCACGGCTGTCAAAACAGCCCCCATACACATTAAAGTAGTTTTTCTAATCATCTATCCAACTTGGTCTATAAAGACCGCAGTCCAAACGACAATCAGGGAAACAAACCTACATTGAGGAATTTTTCTCCTGACACGATGGCTAGAACTTAGATAAAATTATAACTGCCACTTTAAGG
>CALFLJ010000246.1 GCA_937880335.1 uncultured Succinatimonas sp. | reverse complement strand
GTGAATTTTGTTATATTCTTTCCAGGGATTCCACGGATTTGGCGAAGAGCCAAAATTATTATGACTTAATGATAAGAATTAGTTTAAAGCAGCACGAGCCTGCTCAGCAATAGCCTTGAAAGCTTCCTTATCATTGATAGCTAAGTCAGAGAGAACCTTACGGTCAATCTGAATGTTGGCCTTTCTTAAGCCATTGATTAACTGACTGTAGCTTAAATCATGCTGACGAGCAGCTGCATTGATACGAACAATCCAAAGAGCACGGAATTGACGCTTCTTCTGACGACGATCGCGATATGCATACTGACCGGCCTTAGTAACAGCCTGAACAGCAACGCGATAAGTACGTGAACGAGCACCATAGTAACCCTTAGCAGCAGCTAAGACTCTCTTGTGACGGGCATGGGCAGTAACGCCGCTCTTAACTCTAGCCATTTATCAAATCCTCCAAAGATTATGCGTAAGGCAGCTGACGCATAATAGCGCGTAAGTTGCAGGTCTTGACGTAAACCATGTTACGAAGATTACGCTTACGTTTAGCAGTCTTCTTAGTGAGGATGTGACGTAAGTTCTGGTGACGGCACTTGTAGTGACCGCTACCGGTTTTCTTGAAGCGCTTTGCAACGCCTCTATCGGTCTTCATTTTGACCTTGACTTTACCAGCCATTTATAAACTCCGCATTTAAAATTGCAGTTAAAAACAAGACACAGGAGACTTAAAGCCTAAAATAAGCCTTAAATACTTGTTACCCTGAATCTATTTCTTTTTCGGAGCTAGAACCATAGTAGCCTGTCTACCTTCCACACGGGAAGAAGACTCTACAGAGGCAAGCTCACGAGTAACGCATAGATCTTCCTCTACACGCTTGAGAACATCTAAGCCTAAGTGTTGATGTGCCATCTCGCGACCGCGGAAGCGCAATGTAACCTTAGCTTTATTGCCCTCTTCAAGGAAGCGAATCAGGTTGCGTAGTTTAACCTGATAGTCGCCTTCGTCAGTGCCAGGACGGAATTTAATTTCCTTAACCTGAACAACCTTTTGCTTCTTTTTCTTAGCGTCTTTACTCTTCTCGTAAAGATACTTGCCATACTCAATAAGCTTACAGACTGGAGGCTCGGCATTAGGACTGATCTCAACAAGATCAATACCTCTTTCCTTGGCCATGTGTAAAGCCTCAACTGTAGGCATAACACCTATAAGCTCATTATCCTCGCCTAAAAGACGCACTTCACGGCATCTAATGTCATTATTTATCCGGTTTTTTTGAAAAGCTTTACCGGTCTTCCTATTGTTGTTTATAGCAAGTACTCCCACTAAAAGTTAATAAAAGCCTAAGCTAAAGAGCCTTAGTCTTTGTCATGCTCAGCCTGAGCTTTCTTCTTTTCAATTTCAAGATCAGCATCTGGCATATTTTTGCGCGATATAATATCTGATTTTATTAATTTAATCAAGTCTTCTATCGACATTGAACCAAGATCTGCACCCTTACGAGTACGAACAGCTACGCGACCCTCAGCAGCTTCTCGAGCACCACACACAATCATATAAGGTATATGCATGATGGTAGCCTCTCTAATCTTAAAGCCAACCTTATCATTACGTAAATCAGTTCTTACTCGAATTCCCGCCTCATCAAGTTTTTCACAAACCTGCTTTGCATATTCACACTGATCATCTGTAATATTCATTACGATGGCCTGAACTGGAGATAACCATGTTGGGAAGGATCCTGCATACTCTTCAGTTAAAATACCAATGAAGCGCTCTAAGGAACCTAACATAGCACGGTGAATCATTACCGGTACGTGTTCCTGGTTATCCTCACCGATGTAGTGAGCGCCTAAACGTGCTGGTAGAGAGAAGTCTAATTGCACAGTACCGCACTGCCAGGCTCTATCTAAGGAATCATGTAAAGTGAACTCAATCTTAGGACCATAGAAAGCACCCTCTCCTGGTTGTAGCTCGTACTCAAGATTGTTAGCCTCTAAAGCCTTAATTAAGTCTTCCTCAGCACGATCCCAAATTTCATCTGATCCTATACGCTTTTCTGGACGTGTTGAAAGTTTTACATCAACATTATGGAAGTTAAACTCATTATAGGTGTCATAAACCATACGGATACAATCAGAAACTACATCTAAAATCTGATTGTCAGTACAGAAGATGTGACCATCATCCTGTTCAAAGCCACGTACACGTAATAAACCATGTAAAGAACCTGATGGTTCATTACGATGATCCTTACCAAACTCAGCCATTCTGATTGGCAAATCACGATAGGAACGAGTGCGTGAATTAAAAATCTGAATTGCACCTGGGCAGTTCATAGGTTTAATTGCGTAGTCACGATTTTCAGATTTGGTGGTGAACATGTTTTCTGCATATTTATCCCAATGGCCTGAACGTTCCCATAAAACACGATCCATAATCTGCGGAGTATTAACCTCAATATAGTGATACTTATGCAACATCTCACGCATAAAATTCTCAACAATACGGTAAATAGTCCAGCCATCATTATGCCAGAATACTAAACCTGGAGCTTCCTGTTGGAAGTGGAAAAGGTCAAGTTTTTTGCCTAATACGCGGTGATCGCGTTTTGCAGCCTCTTCACGGCGACGAATATAAGTCTTAAGCTCGTCTTTAGTAGCAAAACAGCAACCGTAAATGCGCTGTAACATCTTATTCTTTGAATCGCCACGCCAATAAGCACCCGCAAAGTGGGTAAGCTTAAAGTGTTGACAGAAATCCATGTGTGGAACGTGAGGACCACGACACATATCAACATATTCATTGTGATGATAAAGACCAATGCTCTTATCATCCTTATCAATATTTTCTTCTAGGATTAACTTTTTATAAGGCTCATTACGCTCATTAAAGGTATCGTAAGCCTTCTGCCAATCTACTACCTCTTTTATAACCTTGTAGTCAGTCTTGGCCAGTTCATGCATTCTCTTGTCTAAAGCTTCCATGTCCTCTGCTGTAAGCTTATGATCGATATCGACATCATAATAAAAACCATTGTCGATAACAGGACCAATAGCCATTTGAGTTGTAGGCCATAACTGCTTTATTGCATGACCTAACAAATGAGCGCATGAGTGACGGATAATCTCAATACCCTCTTTGTCTTTAGGGGTAATGATAGCTACAGTGGCGTCCTCAGATACTAAATCACAGGCATCCTTTAACTCGCCATTAACCTTGCCTGCAACACATACTCGTGCAAGACCAGGACCTATGCTCTGAGCAATTTCAAAAATGGAAACAGGACGGTCAAATTCTTTGACGTCACCACTTGGAAGAGTAATTTTTAACATAATTTAAAAACCTTGATGCATACAGTGCATCTCGAGGCTCCAGTTAATTAAGAAAGGAAAGATTATCGTCCCCTGTAGCTATCCTCGCACCAACCCGACGAGGCCTTGTACAGAGCAACAAACAGCTGTGATTATACTCTTATAAAAATAAATTGCACAAAAAAAAGCAACAAAAAGCGCAAAAATAAAGGAACGAAATTTGTAAAAATCCTTTAAATTAACGTATTGTTAAACATACTTTATGAAAAAATTAAGATTAGACCTTGCTTAGAAAAAAATTATTGATATAATGAGTCCCACTGATTGCGACTTTAGCTCAGCTTGGTTAGAGCATCACCTTGACATGGTGGGGGTCGGTGGTTCGAGTCCACTAAG
>CALFLJ010000245.1 GCA_937880335.1 uncultured Succinatimonas sp. | reverse complement strand
AATGATGTTTCTTACAGGGGTTCCTCTCAAAGAAGATTCTGTAAAGGTACTTATTGCAAATACAGTCAGTCTTTGCCCCCCAACCTTTATGCATGGATCTCTAGGTTCATATGCCAGATAAGCACCTTCTGAAAAATGGACCTCCACCCCTAAGAAGATAGTCAAAGATTAGAAACTATGATCTGCAAAGTTTGGAATAAAAGAGTTTGTAAAAAAGTTAAAAGGCCAGTCTCCGATTAATTTTAGGAAACAAGCCTTTAATTCTGATAGTATGACCTAGAAACTTAAGTGATCAATTTCTGGAGACATACTACCTAAGCTCTTCTTTTTTAAATTGCATTTAAATCAGAAGTCTTAATTACAAGCGTTTTAATACCATTATCTTTATATTCAACTGTATAACGAACTTTCTTAGAAGTTATCTCATTACTCTTAATATGTGGATCTTCAGAATTAGGATCAAACTCCATAACATTCATCATTTCGTCCAAAATATTCGACTTAGTAGTATTTTCAGATAAAGAAACTAAAAACATCAAAGCATTATTCAAAGCTTCATCTTTAAGACTATTGCCAGTAAAACTAAGCGACATTGTTTCAACTTTATCATCGGTTATATAAACATCAAAACAACCTGAATTTGAAGAATCTGTTTTTAACTTGTAACTACGTTTATTGCCCTGTATTACAGGAGAATAAAAAGTAAGATTAAACTTATCTAAGTTAAATTTCTTAGCCATTGTCTCCAAAGTTGTAGCATCTACAACAAAACCTGAACGATATTGGGGGATAATTCTAATCTTCTCGTCCCTATAATCCTCATACCAGGAAAACCCAGCAGAAATAAAATAATATATGGCTGCGCATAATGCTAAAAGACGCAAATTCTTTCGTACTCTATTATCTTTTTCAAGCTTTAATTGTTTTATCTCATCTGCAGATAGTTCTTTAGCAGGTGCAGTCATTATAAACTCCCAAGTACTTTTACTTAATTAAACTCAACACTTACTCTAGGCATAATATGACAAACTAATTCATATGGAATAGTGCCACATAAACGGGCAATAATTTCAACTGGTAATCCCTTACCCCACAATATAACCTCATCACCAATTTTGTCGGTTGAATCAGGACCTAAATCAACAAACAACATATCCATACAGACATGGCCTGCAGTCGGAACCTTTCTTCCATTAATTAAGACTGGAGTACCGTTTGGAGCACTGCGTGGATATCCATCACCATATCCTGTTGAAACTATACCTAATGTAGTGTCATATGGAGCTACATAAGCAGCGCCATATCCAACTTTATCGCCTTTTTTTATTTTGTGTTTAGCGATAAGAGAACTTTTTAAAGTCATAACAGGGGTAAGACCAAGATCAGTCCCTACACTATCCTCAAAAGGAGAAATTCCGTACATGATAATACCAGGACGAACCCAATCTGTATGAGATTGGGGCCAGCTATAAATGCCAGCTGAGTTTGCTAATGAAAGATCACCTTTAAAATGCGAGGCAATTCGTTTAAAACTTTCAATTTCTTGTTCATTGTACTCACTCTCAGACGGTGTATCTGCAACACTCAAATGAGAAATTAGCCCTAAAGGCTTGCGCACATTTGAACAAGATTCAAGACGATTTTTTATTTCTAAAATTTCATTCTCAAAGCAAGATCCTAAGCGATGCATTCCTATGTCAATCTTTACCCAGCAGTGAATAGGCTTGTCAACTTTAGCATTTTCAATAGCCTCTACTTGTTCAAAATCATGTACTGCAGTATACAGGTCGTAACGGGAAATTAAATCCACATCAGAATCATTATAAAACCCTTCTAATAAAACAATAGGTTTAGTAATTCCCTGATTTCGTAAACTCATAGCCTCACTTATACGTGAAACAGCAAAAGCATCAGCCTCCTCAGATAGTGCATTTGCAATAGGATATAAACCGTGACCGTAAGCATTTGCTTTTACCACTGCAATAATTTTTGATTGAGGAACTTTTTTTCTGATAATACGCACATTTTCTATAAGAGCGTTAGTATCAATATAAGCAGTTACAGCTTTCATAAATAAAACAACCTTAAAAATTTAAGCCTGAGGAATATCGTCATAAAATGCAGTAGGGTCAGCTTTATCATAGAATGCTGTATACGCCCCCTGGAACTGCAATTCAATATCTCCTGTAGCTCCATGACGATTTTTACTTACAATTAAAGTAGCCTGGCTTTCATCTACATCAGTGGCACTGCGATCTTTATACACAGATTCTCTGTGCAAAAACAAAATCAAATCTGCATCCTGCTCAAGAGAGCCTGACTCACGTAAATCTGAATTCATAGGCCTATGATCTTTACGCCCCTCAACCTCTCGGTTTAACTGAGATAGGGCTATAACAGGAACATCCAATTCTTTAGCTAACATCTTAAGTGAACGGGAAATTTCACCCACCTCTAAACTTCGGTTTTCCGCTTTTGTTTGTCCTTTCATAAGCTGAATATAATCTATCATAATCACTGATAACCCTCCGTTATCAGCAGCGATTTTACGGGCCCTTGAACGCAACTCAAGGGGAGTAATATCACCCGTATCATCTATATATAGTTTATTCTTTCTTGTCCCTGACTGAGTATCAGCAAGCAATACAACTTTCCTTATTATGTCATGCCACTGGGCATTGGTAGCATTACCTAAGCTTAGCTCTTTCATTGGAACTCGACCGAAAGTCGATAACATACGTAAGGCTATTTGTTCAGATGGCATTTCCAAAGAGAAAACCAAAGCCGGCTTATGGTTTTCTGGATTCATTGCAATATTTTCAACAATATTCATCGCAAATGATGTTTTACCAATACCAGGACGAGCTGCCACAATATTAAGAGATCCTCCTTGCAAACCTGAGGTAATAGTATCAAGTCCAGAAAATCCAGTTGAAACGCCTCGCATCTTAGTTCCGGCTTTCATATCTGCTTTAATTTTCTCGATCAAAGAAAATGCAACCTCGGTCATAGAACGAGGGCCATTATCCTTATGAGCATTTTTCTCAGATAAAGAAAATATAAGTCCCTGAGCCTCGTCGTAAAGCTCATCTACCTTCCGTCCCTCCGGTCGATATGCAATATCTTGAATATGTTCAGATACAGAAATTAACTGGCGACGCTTAGAATTGTCACTTATGATAGTTACAAGATCTGGAACTAACGACTCAGGAGCAAGATCATCTGTAAGAGAAGCTATATATGTCTTACCACCGGCTTTTTCAAGCTTGCCAGCCTGCTCTAAATCAGAACAAATAACAGTAGGATCAAATACATCAGAGACAGCAGCTCTGTGCATAATTGCTTCAAAAATAATACGATGACGTTCAGAGAAAAAATCTTCTGCTGGAATTGCGTTTTTAGATGCAGATAAGGATTCTAATAACTTTCCATTAATCATTAACGCGCCTAGGAGACGACGTTCTGCATCAATATTACGAGGAGGCTCACGCAAAGGGCTTATATCACTTCCTTCAAAGTGACGTTTTTCAAAGTTTTTACGATCTGTCATATCCCCCTCCTCTTGAATTTAAGTGCTATGTATTTTACCCTTTTTCTGCATCTAAAATAAGATTAGTAAGATATTCTGACTTTTAAAAAAAATTAAATACTCTAATGGCTTTATATCACTAATGGATGTTTCACTGCACCATTCCTGATGA
>CALFLJ010000244.1 GCA_937880335.1 uncultured Succinatimonas sp. | reverse complement strand
ATCCGCCTATATAGGACCAGACACGCAAAGGTAAGGACGAAAATGAAACAATGCCATCTAAGGCAAAATTCCAAAGTTTCCAGTAATTCCACTTTGTTTGACCTGCCACCCTTTGTGGACGCTCATAGCCTACACCTTTTGAACTAAAGCCAGGCCAGGCATAAAGTCCCTTCATAAAGCGGTTACGCTCAGGAAGTTCTCTTAAAGTTCTGACAATCTTTCTGTCTATTAATCGAAAATCACCAACATTAGATGGAATCTTGACGCGATTTGATAATTTGTTAAATACATAATAAAAACCGCCTGTTACACGCTTAGCCTCAGAATCCTGTGAACGATCGACACGTATACCATATACATTTTCAATCCCCTCATCACGCCAGATCCTGATAAATTCAAGAACAACCTCAGGAGGATCCTGTAGATCCACATCCATAGGAATTAGAGCGTCAGCGTCAACTAAGTCTAATGCCGCCGACATAGCTGCCTCTTTACCAAAGTTTCTTGATAATTTTATTAAGCTTATCTCACTATGTGATGTCTGAAGATTTTCGATAATATTTACGGTATGATCTTTTGAGCCATCATCAACAAAAACGATTTCCAAATGGTCGTAAACTGACTTAAGCTTTTGCTGAACTGTTGTTACAAATGTTTCAACAGTCTCCTCCTCGTTGAAAACCGGTACCACTAAAGCAACTTTATAGTTATCATCCTGACATGTATCTGTAATCATAGATTTAATCCGTTAAAAATTCATGACGTGAAAGTTGATTACTTTTAAACAAGCCACCTAATGCAGTGGTGGTTGTAGTCGAGGCAGGGTCACGGACACCACGTGACTTTACACAATAATGAGTGGCAGTAATACTTACAGCTACATTTCTGGTATTTAACAGAGTTTGCACTGCCACTAGAATTTGCTGGGTTAGACGTTCCTGAACCTGTGGTCTATGACCGAAGAACTGCACAATACGATTTATCTTAGATAAACCGACAATTTTATCATGCGGTATATAGGCAACTTTTGCCAGGCCATCCATAACCACAAAATGATGCTCACAGGTTGAGGTTAGGGTAATATTGTTCACCTTAACCATCTCATCAAAGTGCATTTTATTTTCAAATACACTAACCTTTGGGAAATTTCTGTAATCAAGACCTGAGAAAACCTCGTCTACATACATACGGGCAACTCTAGTTGGAGTCTCGCTTAAACTATCGTCACTTAAATCAAGTCCCAAGGTTTCCATGATCTTTTGCATATGTAAAGCAACTATACGCTTTTTCTCGTCACTTTCCAGTCCGTTATCAACCCAAGGAGTTTCAAGGCCTCGCTCAATTAAAGCATTTCTTACCAAGATTGCCTCAGGACTTAAATAATCATCCATTACGCTTACTGTCATATACAGCCACTTCCTTCTCTAGGCTAAAGTGCAGGTGCTGATGTTCAAGACCTAATTTTCGACTTAAAAACACCCCAAGACGCTTAATGCCCCCCTGCTCTGATGCGTGATGCCCTACAACAAAAACCGGAGTTCCAGATTCAATTGCCAAATGATAGGTCTGCTCGTTTACATCCCCTGTAACTAAAGCCTCAAAATTTGGGCTTGGGTTCTTATCCAGTAAAAATGATCCTGAACCTGAGCAAACTGCAATCTTATTTAATAATAATTGAGAGTCGCAATTTCCAAGCACACTTACCCGAGTGTCAAGCTCATCGCTTAAAAGTTCAGCAATCTCAGATACTTTAAGAGGCTCCTCAAGCATTCCTTGCATGGCAATTGATAAGGGATTACCTGGAACTACATAATCTAAATCCTCAAGTCCTAGCAAATCGGAAAGATAACGATTATTACCTAATGTCAGATGAGCATCCAAAGGCAAATGATAAGCAAGTAAATTCAAATTTGCCTCTAAAATGGCATTTAATCTATCCTTAAATGTTCCGACTATACGTGTATCCTGCCCCTGCCACAGAAGACCGTGATGAACAATTAATGTATCAGCCCCCTGTTCAACAGCTGCATCAATAGCCTCAAGACTTGCACTTGCAGCAGTTGCAATTGAGGTTACATCCGAAAAGCCTTCTACCTGCAAGCCATTTAAAGAAGGATCTTTAAATTTATCAACTTCTAAATAAGTGTTGATACAAGATTCAAGCTCTCTTATATGCATTTTAAATTACCTTAGTGACTTACAACGTTACACTTAAGAGCGGTTCTATTTTTCACATCCTGAGCAATCTTTTTTGCCTGCTCTCGAGTCTTTGCAAAACCGGCATAGATGCGGATGGCATTTTTACCATTAACATTGATGGTCTGAGTTGTTGGATTAAAGCCTGACATCTTGAGTTTAGCTATCACAGAGTCAGCATTAGCCTTATTAGAAAAAACACCCACCTGAACTGCAAAATCGCCACCTTTAGGAGCATCCTGCTTTGAAACATTGTTCTTTGCCTTAGGTGCATCTGTGGCATTATTTGAGGTTTGAGACGAATTTGCCTGGGTAGTTTTACTCTCGGACAAAACAGGAGGAGGCACAATGTTTTGAGATGTATTTTGCTCGTGCGATAACAGAGGCTGAGATTCTACTATGGCAGGTGATGGACCAAACATATTATCATCTGGTACATCAACTGGATTTGTATTTTGATTTGCAAAAGACTCACTCTGAACCTGGGTTGTCAAAGGAGAGCTTGTTACAGGAACAGAGGGACTCTGTTTTTCTACAACATCATTTTCAGGCTCTAAAAGATCAGTATAATCGCGCTCAGCTGCTGAAACTAAGCGACCATTCTCATCAGTTAGAGCTCCTTCTTTAGTTATCGCAATTGCATTATCGTTTTTACTGTAGATCTCTTTAGGATCCATCATGGCAGGCACAATGATCATTGTAATAAGCGATAACACGACTAAAAGTCCGACAATTCGATTGCGCAGGCTTTTACTTACCGACATCTTCTCTCTCCCTTTACTAGTGTTAAGGCTTATAGGCCTCACTTACGGTTACAAATGATCCTAATATGATGATTTCATCATCAGAATGGGCGTTCTTATATAAATCTTCTAAAGCAAGACTTACCTTATCATAACAATGGATCTTAGAAGGTAAAACACCCAAGGATAAAAGCGCATTTTTTAAGCGCACACAATTCTCACCACGATCAGTATGCAATGAGGCTAAGTAAAAATCATCAAAGCTATCTTTGACTATTTTTAACACGCTCTCCACATCCTTATCTGCAAGCATACCAATTAAAGCATGCCTCAAACCTATAACCTTATGTTTTTGTAAAACCTTGGCTAAATGTAAAGCTGCAGGAGGATTATGCGCCACATCAAGATAGACATCAGGATGTGAGTTTATCTTTTGCATGCGTCCTGGAAGCGAGACTGTATTTAAGGTTTCATTAACTTTGTTTATGTCAAATTTAAACCGTACTTTATCTGAGAATTTTTCCTCAATTAAAAGCAAAGCTTTAATGACACATGCTACACAAATTTCAGGAATTTTAGGTAGTGATAAAGTTAAACTAAATTTTTTGTCTAAATCGTCAAAATAAGTTTTATCTTCAAAAGAGGCTTTAAAATCAGTCCCATCTTGATAGATAAAAGCATGTTTTTCCTCAGCACAGTCTTTTATGACATCTAAGGCCTCGCTGTCCATAAGACCTAATAAAACCTGGTCGTTATCC
>CALFLJ010000243.1 GCA_937880335.1 uncultured Succinatimonas sp. | reverse complement strand
GGCGGAGTTTGGGCTCCTTGCCTATCATATAATAATGGTACCTTTTATCTTGTATATTCAGATATGAAAACAGATGAATCATCTGCATGGAAGGACTGCCATAATTACGTTATTACCTCCCAAAATATTATGGGGCCTTGGTCATCTCCAATATACTTAAATTCCTCAGGATTTGATCCTTCAATTTTCCATGAAGATGGTAAAAACTATATTTTAAATGTTGTAAGAGATCATAGATTAAATCACCATTGGTCATACGGCATCTTTATTCAAGAATTAGATCTTGATTTAAAAAAATTAGTAGGTGAACGTAAGTGCATTTATAAGGGAAGCCTTATAGGTAGAACCGAAGGTCCAAACCTGTATAAAGTAGGTAAATACTATTACTTATTCTGTGCAGCTGGAGGAACTGAATATGGTCATACTGAAGTTGTAGCACGTTCTTTAAATTTATTTGGACCATATGAAGATCATCCAAATGAAAACGGAATTTTAATAACATCATTTGGAAAGCCTGCCCAGAAACTACAGAAAATGGGACATGCCTCATTAGTAAAGGCCCATAATAATAAATGGTATATTACCCATCTTGCCTCCCGCCCATTTGAGACAGGTAATCTACCTATCTTAGATATACAAGGCAGTGGTCATTGCCCGTTAGGTCGTGAAACAGCTTTACAAGAAATTTATTGGGAAAATGATTGGCCTTATGTTGTAGGTGGTATTCATGGACGTGAGTGTTTTGATATTGAAGGGATGAATGAAGGACCTAAAGATAACACCTGGCCTGGACGAGTTTATTTTAACGAAGATATCTTTGACGGAGAAAAGCCATCTAAACTTAATATAAACTTCCAAAGCTTACGTATTCCTCTTAACAAAAAACTCATAAGTACTACTGATAGACCTGGTTACTTAAGACTTTATGGTCATGAGTCATTAGCATCAACTCATACCGTATCTTTTATTGCCAGACGTTGGCAGTCCCTATATTTTGACGCCCAAACTCAACTTGAGTTTAATCCTCAAAGCTTCCAGCAAGCTGCAGGTTTAGTCTGCATGTATGACAGATTTAATTTTACCTTTGTCTTTGTTTCTTATGATGAGGAAAAAGGTAAATGTATTGATATGTTCTGTCGTAAAAATAAGAACTATTACGCTCCTCTTGATACCCCCATATCAATACCTAATGATGTTAATAAGATTTCATTTAAGGTATCGGTTAATGGAGATAAATATCAATACTACTACTCTTTAAATGAGGATAAAACATTTATCCCTGTAGGCCCTAAATTTAGTAGTCTTGAATTAAGTGATGATTACATTCAAAGAACCATTGGTAGAGGTTACTTTACTGGGGCTTTTGTAGGTATTACATGCATGGATCTGCAAGGAGAGCACCTACCTTGCGACTTTAGCTATTTTGAGTATAAAGAAAGATCTGAAAGTTAATTTAAACATTAGTCATCCTAGGTTAATGTTCTTACTTTTGGGCTATTTTCATATAAATAGCCCCTTTTTTTTTCAAGCTAAATAATCTTTTGTTTTTCTACCTTAACCTCATATCTCATAACATAATTTGTAGGACTGATGTTTGAAATATAAGATACATCATAAAATATAAAAATATCAGACTTTAATTCATAACCTAAGCTTTTAAGTTCTAAGGCAAAATTCAAAATATTTTTTTTATGCCCCTCATCACTGTCTGTTCTGAACAAAACCGCATATAAACCAGAACTTCTTCGCTTTTTAACATATTTAATGCTTGCTTTATCCCTATCATCAAAAGCTAAAGTTATAGCCCCTTTATAAAAAATAAAATTTTTATAAGCCTTTGATTTAGAGATAATTGTTCCCATTGGCTGATAGATATAAGGAGGAGTTGCGGTTGTTTCATTTCTATATTGAGAGAATATATTAACCAATTCTTTTGAATCAATAATTCTATTGTGAGGCAAAGAAATAAAACCATAATCTAGTGTTTTATATTCTTTAAAATAAATTCTGTTTTCGCCCTTTTCTCTATAATCAAGCTTTAAGTGCAAAAGCATAGAAATCTTTGCTTCTATTTCATCCTTCTGCTTTCTAAGTGATGTTAAAGCAAAATCAATTGCCTCTGTATATGAGCTATCTTTATTTATAAGTTTTTTTATAAGTGCTAACTCATAACCAGATCCTTTAAGCACACTTATATAATCAAATTCATAATACTGCTCTTTTGTGTAATACCTATAACCTGATGGTGAGACAAAAGCCGGTTTTAAAAGATCATGCTTGTCATAATACAAAAGTGTATCTTTAGTCGTTCCACATAATTTTGCAAAGTCACTTATTTTTAAAAAATTACGCATTTTAGGATATTATTTTAGTAAATATTGTTTATTCACGTTGATTTATAAGTATTTTTATTTATTGACTCTTGTCCTTGACAGTAGTTTATACTCAATGCTCGGTTATGTATTATATGGTGCTTGATTTTTAAATGAAACTAAAAGAGATAACAGTAAAAAAACTATCCCTTGCTTATTTTTTTCTTATGCCAGGTTTAGGATACGGTATTTTGACCTCACGTATGCCTGCCTTAAAAGAACAAATAAACGCCAACGAGCCTGATATAGGATTTTTGCTTTTATGCTTTGGAATTGCTGGCATTACATCTTTAACGCTTTCTTCGGTTTTATTAAAGTTTTTAAAGGTAACAACCTTACTTAAGCTTGCCATGCTCTTATTTGCCTTTAGCATGACTATGTTAGGCATGTCTAAAACTGTAATAAATGCAGCAATTTATATTGTTTTAACAGGACTTGCATTTGGAATTGTTGATGTTTGCATCAATATTTTAGGTGTAAGACTTGAAAAATATTTTAATGTATTATGCATGGGAGTATTACACAGTGCCTACTCAATAGGTGGTCTATTAGGATCACTTCTAGGTTCTTTTTTTGCCTTTTTTACCTTAAGTCTTTTTTCAAACTACATAATAGTTTTTAGTATTTATCTAATACTCTCTATATTCGCCCTACCTAATCTTTTAAAGGCAAAATCAGCTGATGACACCCCCGTAAAACCTGTAAAAAAAGGTTTTAACTTCCTAAAATATATGCCATTTTTCATAATATTTTTAGGTCTTATAAACTCGATATCTTTTGCAATTGAAGGCTCAATTGCAGAATGGGGCTCAATTCTTTTGCATGAGGAAAAGAATGCCTCTCAATCTCTATCTGCCCTTTTATATGCCAGTATGTGCCTTTCCACTACTGCAACAAGACTTATGATCGATAAAATTCGCTCAAGATTTAAAGACTCTACTTTGATTTTATCTGGAACAATAATCATAGCTTTAGCTGCTGCAATTGGCTTATATACGCACAATCCAATTATAAGCCTTATTGCATTTTGCTTTATGGGCGTGGGGCTTGCACCAATAAGTCCAATCTTATTTTCATGTGCCGGAAGACAAAAGAATATTAGTGCTGAAAGTGCAACTTCCATCGTTGCAGCTATTTCATACTCAGGAATGTTATTCTTCCCACCATTAATAGGATTTTTGGCCAATCTTTATACTTTAGGAACAGCGCTTAATATTGTATTTGCATTCACATTCGTGATAGCTCTTGGGGCTCTTGTAATAAGAAAAAAAGAAAACTAATAGATTAAAATAATAAGAAAAATGACCAGGATATGATTAGGTGAATTTAAAAATAGATCCCAGATAAGTTTTTTAAACTTACTGGGGCACCATATAGCCTATTAGTCTTATTGGAGGATTGTTTTCTTAAATTGAAATTTGTTTACTAATTTCTAATTTTAACTACAGCACTGCCTGATGTTAAATCAATCAGCTTTTTTGAAAAAGCCTCACACTGTGACTGTGGGATACTTAATTCATATATAACGTTGGCTAAGAAATTCTGGTTTATAACTTGAGCCTGATGAGACGAACATAAACGTAAAAATTGTGTAATAAACTTAGGAGAAATTTCAACGTAAACTGTCGACGTTATAACCATTGGAGTTGTTTTTAAACTATCCAAAGCGTTTTTTACACTATCCTGATAAGCTTTAACTAAACCTCCAGTACCTAAAAGTATACCCCCAAAATAACGGGTTACTACTGCAGTTATCTCTCCTACCTCACTGTGTATCACGACATTAAGCATTGGCTTTCCTGCAGTTCCGTGAGGCTCGCCATCATCAGAGCATCCTGCATATCCTGTAGA
>CALFLJ010000242.1 GCA_937880335.1 uncultured Succinatimonas sp. | reverse complement strand
GCACAGTTAATTTCCTCGTCAGAGGCCTGATTATAAAGTCCTATAGAATCATAAAAACCCGAGAGCACGACATTTAGGGCACTTGAACTTACTCTATAGTTTAAATGTAATGTACCTGAGACTAAACCATAGTATTTTTTAATATCCCAAATACTTTCTCCACTACCACGTTTAAAATCAAATACTGTTACATCATTGGCATATACTAGAGGGTTTTCTCCTGTAATGAAGGACAGGAGTGTTGATTTACCTGCACCATTAGGACCTATTATCTGCCAGTGTTCTCCTTTTTTTACTTCAAAATTAAGATTATCTAAAACTTTGCGTTGATAAGTGACGTTTATATTTTTTAAACTTATAATTTTGTCTGATTTCAATGTGGGGAGGGCGAATTTCAACGGAGTTTTAGGTAAGCTTACATCCATAAGTTTTGCATTACCTAAAAGAACCTTAGCATCTTCATCTAATTCAATTTCCTTACGCGAGGCAAGTTTTGCAATTTTAAGATCAGAGATAATTCCCATTGCAGTTAAAGTATCAGGAATTTCACTTGGACGATTTACGATTAAAACAATTGGAGTTGCGTATTTGGTGTGAATTTCATCTATTAGCTTTAAAAGTTCAAGGCGGGTTTGTACATCTAATGCATCAAAAGGGGTGTCGAAGATAATAAGATTTGGTTTTGAGCATAAAGCTTGCGCAAGTAAGACTTTTCTTCCTTCTCCTCCTGACAATTGTCTTATAGGAGTATCTAAAAGTGCAGATAGTTTCATGCTTTTTATAACCTCAAAAAGCAAGCTTTGATCTAAAGAGGCAAACAATTTTCTTGGCGTAATGCCAAAAGCTTCCTCGTGTGAGGCATTATCATTGTTACGCATTTTATAATCATCTTCTAAAAGCTTCATTTGCTTTTCAAAAGAGACTAAGACTGGATGATAATTTTCAGGTGCAGATCCACTATGTAATTTAAGATCACAGCCTAATGCCCTGGCCAACGATGTTTTTCCGCTACCATTACCACCTATAAAGACAATTAAATCATCAGGTTTTATGGTGAGATTTCCAAGATTAAATTTAAGATCATCTTTTAGAGTATATATTGCATCATGCCACTGTAAGGTACGCGAGGTCATTTTATATCCTTAAAAATATTAAATTTGATAATCAAGTTTCTGTTCTACATTCATAACTTGATATCATGTGTTTATATCCATCAATACTTATTCTGAGAATTACTACTGCTAAACAATACAGCTAATATTGTGAGCCAGGTTATATCTCCTGCAATTCCTCTTGTATGTTTTTTTGTCTGTCCATTCTTTAAGATAAGAAATGGTTTACTTCTATATCACAGCTGATGGGGCTAATTAAATTAAGTTAGTATTGAGATTGTTTTATAAACATTCTCTTTAATTTGGCGCATATCATATATAAGTTTATTTTATGTATCTTACATATAGTATTTGTGAAAGCTAAATTATGCCATTGTGTTCTTCCTGGTTTTTAATATCTAATCATGCTTTTGTTTTTTGTAGGCAAATACCTAAGAAAAAATTTTTAAAGCTTAAATTATCTTAAACAGTATTTGTTTTAAGGCTAAATACTAGCTATTCCTTTATTATCTGTAAGAGGAATTGTCTTACCATAAGAACAAAACTATGGTCTAAGGCTTTTGATCCTAAAGCTTATTTTTTTTGCTTTTTAATCTATCTTAGTTTGTAAGTAATTGCTTATAGGTAAGGCTTGTACAAGTTTTATCAAAAGAGTTTTTTATACGAGCTTATCGAATATAAGTGATAGTTTTAAAAAAAACATTTTTACCTTAGCTTTTACAAATCTGTTTTAATTTTTTTATGTATATCGTATACCGTATCTAACTTAAAGATAAGTATTTTCTAATTTTGTGCGATTTTAAGGCTAAATTTAGGCAGATACGTGATGATCTTTTTAGATTTGAATTTTTATGCGAGTTGGATCAGTAAATTGCGAAATTAAGCGAGTAAGTTTTTAGAAATAATGGATAATATTAAATTAGACAAATAGACAAAATCTGCTTTTCAGAATTAATTAAAACAAGAACTAAGGAGTCTTCAATGGGCGATAAAAAAACTAAGTTTGCGGTATTACTTAAAAAAGTCGGTGATGAGCAGCCAGCTTTAGATCGCGCATCTCAATATGCAAAATTTGCCTCTGAAATTGAAGTTGTTGCCATTAGAATTATTAACGAATTTACTGAAGAGACTAAGGAGCAATTAGCCGCTAGTGCTCAACGTCAGTTTGATGAATGTGCCAAAAAATGTTGCAATATTGAAAACTTATCTTTAAAGGTTATTTTTGATAGAGATATATCTGACGCTTTCAATCGTGAGTGTGCATCAGGTGATTATACTTTAGCTATTATTAGTGCAAATCGCAGGAACTCGATAAAAGACCTCTTTATCAATACTATAGACAGTCAAATTATGCGTTGCTGTCCATTACCACTTTTGGTTGTTAAATCAGCAAACTCAACGGCAACATTAGGTACTGCTATCTTAATTGCTATTGATTTTGGTGAGGCTAATCATCTTGAGGAATTAGATGAGCGTTTGGTTTTATCAGCAAAATTATTTGCTGAGAGATTTAATGGTGAGGTTCATATTGCTAACTGTGTATCTCCTTTAAATCGAGGACTTGCCTCAAGAAGTACTGCTTTATCTAAGATTGTTATTGCCGGTGCTTTAGGTCGTAAGGATGTTCATCAGATGGTTGTTGATGATTTTGCAACTCAGCACGGTATTCCTCTTGAAAATGTTCATGTTCTTGAGGGACGAATTGATGAGGAAATCCCTCGTTTATGTGAGAAATTACAAGCTCGTATGGTTTGCATGGGCACAACTCCAAAGAGTTCTTTCTTTGGTGCTATTGACTCAACTGCAGGAGAGCTTGTCTTAGAGCAGATTAAGGGTGATGTTTATATTGTAAACAGTGCTAATTTAGAAAAGGACGAGGAAGTTATTCAAAAAGGTGAATAGTTAAATCTGAATTTATATAAAGTTCCTTAAAAATAATGTACCCTAATAAACTCAACGAGCTTATTGGGGTAATTAACAATTGCAGTAAACATATAAGTCACTTAATGCTTACAAATATCCTGTAGGCGTTAAATTTATGAAAAGATGTTTTTTTAGGCCAAGTTTAAAAATTATCAGGCATATTAGTAAAACATGAGAAACAAGAGGTAATCATAAAGGTTAAAACTTAAGAACTATACCCAAAGACAAAAGGGAATATAACTTTTAAATTGCAACGGCTTTCCTTAACCCTATGTTCCACGCTAAGTTTTTTACTTTAGTCTGTTGATAACTTTGCTTTAGTTAATATATTCCTATTTGAGATAATATAAAAAGAACAAACACCTTAAGTGATAAGATGTTTGTCCTTAAAATCAGCGTAAATTGTTAAATATCTAATTTACGCAAGTCTTCACAATAGTGAGGCCTTTTTTAGACGTTGAATAAAAATTCAAATAAGTCGCCGTCTTTTACAATATAGTCCTTGCCTTCGCTGCGTAACTTACCGTTTTCGCGGGCACCAACCTCGCCATTGTATTTTATAAAATCATCATAAGAGATTGTTTGGGCGCGGATAAATCCTCTTTCAAAATCAGAATGAATTTTACCTGCTGCCTGTGGAGCGGTAGCTCCAACCTTGACTGTCCAAGCTCTTACTTCTTTTACTCCTGCAGTAAAGAATGTTTGAAGGCCTAATAGTTTATATCCTGCACGGATAACGCGGTTTAATCCAGGCTCTTTGATACCTAAGCTATCCATGAACTCTTTGCGATCCTCATCCTCCATAGATGCAAGATCTGCCTCAATGGATGCTGATACAGGAACAACTATAGAATTATCCTTTTTAGCAACCTCTCTTACAGCATCTAAATAAGGATTGTTCTCAAAACCATCCTCAGAAACGTTAGCAATATACATCACGGGTTTTAAGGTTAAGAAGTTAAAGCCACGCATTGCATCTAAGTCTGCCTGTGTAAAATCAACTGCACGTAACATCTTGCCTTCTTCTAAGGCTGGGCGACATTTTTCTAAAGCTATGACCTGTGCTAATGCCTCTTTGTCCCCACCTGTACGAGCTCTTTTTTCAATTCTGGCTAAGGTTTTTTCAACTACATCAAGATCAGCTAAAGCTAATTCTGTATTGATTACCTCAATATCAGAAACGGGATCAACTTTTCCTGAAACATGAATTACATTTTCGTCATCAAAGCAGCGCACTACATGTGCTATGGCGTCAGTTTCACGAATGTTCATCAAGAATTGATTGCCAAGACCTTCACCCTTAGATGCTCCTTTTACTAATCCTGCAATATCAACAAATTCCATGGCAGTTGGTACGATTTTGGCAGGATGAACGATTTTGGCAATTTCATCTAGTCTTGGATCAGGTACCGGTACGATGCCGGTATTAGGCTCGATAGTACAGAAAGGAAAGTTTTCAGCAGCTATACCTGCTTTAGTTAAGGCATTAAAAAGAGTGGATTTACCAACATTAGGTAGACCCACAATACCACAGTTAAAACCCATTTATTCCTCCAAAGTCGGTTTAAAACCGTTAATTAAAGCTGTAGCGCGACTTAGACCTTGAGTAAAGAGCATTCTTACACCCTTTAGCGCCTCTTGCATAGCCGCATCAATATTTTCGCGATCATTTAAGGCTGGACGACCTAACACCCAGCTTACAACATCATGTGATGGTGGTTTACCAATACCAATTCGTAGACGGTAAAAGTTTTGATTGTTTCCAAGGCAGGACGTAATGCTTTTAAGTCCGTTGTGACCTGCAAGTCCTCCCCCAAATTTAAGGCGCATATGACCTGGCAGAAGATCGAGATCATCGTGTATAACTAGAATTTCCTCAGGTTTAATTTTAAAGAAATTAGCTATAGCACCTACACATCTGCCACTTTCATTCATATAGGTAGTAGGATAGACTAGACGAACTTCATTCCCTTCTATTTCGCCACGGCCTACTATGCCAAAGTAACGGCTTTCTAATTGCATATTAATGCGATATTTATCCGCAATAATATTTAAAAGATCAACTCCCATATTGTGACGGGTATGATCGTATTGAGTTCCTGGATTACCAAGTCCCACAATCATTTTTATATCAGGTTCGTTTGAATTAGCCATTATTTAATAAAACCACTTCTAAAATTGCAGATGGAGGAAGAGCATTTTTTAAATTTAATATACTTAAATTAGCCTTAGGAAGAATGAAATCGGGGGCAATCTCAGCCCACGGCACCAGGACAAAGGCCCTTTCCCTTATAAGAGGGTGAGGAAGATTGAGCTTAGTGCTTTGGTAGATTAGATCGTCATAACTTAGTAAATCAAGATCTAATGTTCGAGGGCCATTTTTAAAAAGTCGCTTCCGTTTATATTTTTTTTCAAGATCTAAAAGAGAATCTAAAAGATCAAGAGGGGCCTTACTTGTTTCGATTAATGCCACAGCATTTACGAAATCAGGTTGTTCCAAAAAGCCCCAAGGTTTAGTTTTATAAAAGGATGAAACGTTTAAAACCTTAATCTCATTTATAAGATTAAGGTCATAAAGTGCATCCTTAAGGATATTTTCAGATGATCCTAGGTTTGAACCTAGTCCTATGAATGCTTTTGCCATTATGGATCTAAATGCATAGCAATTCGCCAAGCACGAGCTTTAGCCAAACGATCATTAACCTCTTTGGACTGTTCTTTTTCAAAAGTTTGTTCAGCAAGGTTACTGTGTTTTAACTCTTTTTTTGCCTGACGTTCTTTACTCTTTTGATGTTCTTTAAAACTTTTGGCACTTATTTCTCGTTTTTCCTGGGCTTTACGAGCGCTTTCATCGTAAAAAGGTTTCCAGAATTCTACGTAAGAGCTAAGGTAGGGTTCAAACCTTGCACGTAAGCTTAAGAAATCATAAGCTGCTCTAAACATGGTTGTAGCAGTAATTTTTCTTACGATTTCATCATCCTCAGTATTCAAAAGCATGAACTGATTGACCCACAAAGAACGAATATTTTCCGTAAACATCATAGGGATTGCAGTCATTACTGTCTGCTCTCCAATTACTTTAGGAAAAGCTATATTTACAATCTTGCGTGTAGATAAAGGTACAGGACTGCAATCATTATCTTGTTGTAATTTATAGACTAAGGATTGGAAGCGAGTCCATAAAAGTACCGCATATAAAAAGTGAGGCGTATTGCGTTTATCATTTTTATAACGTAAATCAGAGCTATTTAAAGCGTATTCGACAAAGTCAATAAAAACTTGATTGTCTAAAAATTCCTCGAGGCTTGGAAATAAAACCTCAAAGATATGGTATTTACGTAAGATCTTAAAACTCTCAAGTCCATGTCCTGTTAAAAAGAGCTTATTTACTTCCTCAAACATACGAGCGTTAGAAACCTCTTTGAGGTTTTGTGACATTTCCTTTATGGGAGCTGTGGTACGATTTGAGATTTTAAATCCTAGTTTTGCACAGAAGCGTAAGGCTCTTATGATGCGGACAGGATCTTCAAGATAGCGGGTTTTAGGATCGCCTATTATGTCAATTACCCCTGACATAAGATCATAAAGACCACCATGAAAATCCAAAAGAGTTTCTTTTTGACTATCATAGTAAATGGCATTTATGGTGAAATCACGGCGCGATGCATCCTCAGAAATATCTTTACCGTAAACATTGTCACGGACTAACATTCCTGATCCTGAGCTTACACGTAAATTTTGGGTTGTAGCTTTTCCCTTTGCTTTAATTGAATCATTCCCTCCTCGGAAGGTAGTGACTTCAATTATTTCTTTGCCAAATACGACATGAACAATCTTAAAGCGACGACCAATGATTCTAGAGTTAGCAAATACTCGTCGAACCTGCTCAGGGGTTGCATTAGTTGAAACGTCAAAGTCTTTTGGATCCTTTCCGCTTAGAAGGTCACGGATACAGCCGCCAACTAAATAGGCTTTATACCCAAATTTTTGTAATCGTTCGACAACACTTAAAGCTTTAGAGGAAATTTTGTTACGGCAAATACCGTGTTCCTCTTTTTTTAAAACCAATTTAGCTTGGCCATGCTTTTTCACTAAAGCCTTATTCTTTTGTAAAAGCTCGTGAAGTTCTGAGAGTTTAACTGTAATTTTTTATTACCTCAAAAGCACTCAATTAAGGCGGTTTTATTTTATATACCAGCCATTAAAATAAATTGTTTAACCTAAGACACGGTTAAAACACACTATATATGAACATAAAATCATTTCTATTATAGCAAAAATAAATAATTAAAATCTCATAGCTTAAGATGACCTTATCTATTACATTTATGTGAGGGGGGAAAGCTTGTTTAATTGAGATTTTTTAAATTGTATATTTTGGGTTTCCTTCCCTTGCATTTACAAGGGTAAATTAATATAAGGCTTCTTTATTATTTTCAGTAGTGACATTTTTAGTGTTTATATCTTACCTAAGTTAGGTAAGATATCTAGTTTATTTAATATAGAACATTTAAATTCTGATTTTATTAAAAGTTGTGGCGGCACTTTTTTTAATTGTTCGCCGTATAATCACACTTACAAAAGTTATTTTATGTGATCTAAAGAAGATATAATTTTGTCACTTTTAGGAATTTTTTTTATCGAAAATCTTTTTTGTGCCTCATCTAAAATCTGTTTGGGGGTAAGATCTGACCTTATATAAGAAACATCCTGATTTAAGAATTTTAGACATGTAAAAAGAACATCCTGAGGACTTCCTAGACTCAAAGCTGCTATTGCGTGATTTTGTTTGGAGTACTTTTTTTCGTCATTCATTTTTACTAAAGGGAGATGAATATAGTTGGGGATCTCAATTTTATAATCTTTAAGACTATCTAAAAGCCCCTTTTCCTGCAGGAATTTTAGATTTTTGTATAAAAGAATTTGTAAAGGCGTAATATCAATAAGATCTGATCCTCTTACAATTTCTGTAACCCCCTGCGCAATATCATCAACCACGCATGCTAAATTATAAGCTACGATCTTGTCAGATCTCCTAAGTACCATGTGTAGTTGATTTTCATCATCTAAACTTGTTCTGACAAATCCTTTTAACTGATCATAAAAGTTATCAACAAGTGCAAGAGCACTTTTAAAACGTATGGCCAAATGGCTTTGGGGCTTTATGTCTTTAAGATAGCAATTGCAGGAAGAAATTTTTAATTCTTTACGGGTACATGCACAGTAATAAGCACATCTTGCATGAAGGAGATCTAAAAGAACTTTTTTATAAAAATCTGAGCGTTCACTTTGATAGACTACTTGACCATCAAATCTAAAACCTAAAAGGTTTAGATCTTCTAAAATACTTTTAGTATACGCTGTCTTACAACGGGGAGTGTCAAGATCCTCAATGCGCAAGAAAATCAAACCGGATTTGTTTCGAGCACATAAATACGACCCCACAGCGGTGGCAATTGATCCTAGATGGAGATGTCCGCTGGGGGTTGGTGCAAACCTGCCTATTAACATTGCAAGTTTTTAAAATTAACCTTCAAGCTGTTTTTCTTTGATCTCAGCTAAGGCTTTGCAATCGACGCATAAGTCAGCAGTAGGACGGGCTTCAAGACGCTTGATGCCAATCTCGATACCACATTGATCGCAGTAACCAAACTCATCGTGATCAATTTTAGACAAGGTCTTTTCGATTTTTTTGATAAGTTTACGTTCGCGGTCACGGGCGCGTAACTCAAGAGCAAATTCTTCCTCTTGAGATGCACGATCGAGCGGATCTGGGAAGTTTGCAGCTTCATTCTTCATATGACCTACGGTACGATCAACTTCAGAGCGAAGCATATTGCGCCAGGCTGTTAAAATCTTACGGAAGTGCTCTTTTTGACGGTCATTCATGTATTCCTCGCCCGGTTGCTCTTGATACGGCTCCACTCCAGCGATTGCTAAAGGACCCATAGAGGCGAGAGCATTGGGATCTTTTTCTTCTGTGGCCATAATGTTTTTCCTTAAATTTTGGAATGTTAAAAAAGGTAGTAAAAACTACAAAAATAATTTCTGAGCAAACGATTTTTATAATTTATTAAAAGCTACGTTTGCAGGCGATAGATTATGCTAGATCTTATAATGTGTTACAAGCATCTAAATGTAAATTTAAGGTGTAAGTAGTGCTTTTTTTTAAGTATTGTTAACTTAGGCAAATACTAAATTAAAATTTCTTCGTCAAACTAGGTTTTATGCTCTGCTATAATTGCGTCTAAGTTTAAGGATCTTTTAGAAATGAGCCCACAAGATAATAATATTTTTACCAATTTTTCACCTTTAGATGACGAGAACAATTTTAGTCAGAGTGATAGTACCTTAGGTGATGAAATGCAAAAGTCATCTAATTTTGAGAATAAAGAAAAAAACGAAAGTATAAATAACAATGGAAAAAATGATCATGACGATAAGCGAGGTAATAAAGAAAAAGGACACAAACCTTCTTTTAAACGTAAGCTTTTAGCCTTAGGTTTAAAAATAGGTATAGCTTCAATTGCAGTAATAGCACTTTTGTTTATTTATTTTGATTCTGTTGTTTTATCTAAATTTGAGGTAGATGACCGTTGGGTTTTACCTGCGGTTGTGTATTCTCGTCCGCTTGAGCTTTATCCTGATCAAAAGCTGTCTTTAAAGCAAATGGAATATGAACTTAAGCTTTTGAAATACCGCAAGGTTACAAGTCCTCAAAATCCTGGTGAATATGCCATAAATAATAAGAATGGACGTGTGGTAATTATAAGAAGACCTTTTTCATTTCCAGATAGCAATGAAGAACAGGTTTCCCTGATGGTGGAATTTAATGGCTCAAGAGTTTCAAAAATAGTAAATGCCGATACTAGGCAGGATTTGGGTTATGTTCGCATGGATCCGGTTTTACTTGATCGTATAAATCGTATAGATCCTAAAGAAGATCGTATTTTTATTGAGCTTGCTGAGGTTCCAAAACCTTTAATTCAGACTTTAATTGAAATTGAGGATCGCTCTTTTTATAGCAATCACGGTGTAAATTTCTTTGCTATAGCCCGTGCATTCATAAAAAATATGATAGCAGGACATGTTGTGGAAGGGGGATCTACTATCACCCAGCAGCTAGTTAAAAACTATTTTCTCTCAGGAGAGAGAAGTTACTCAAGAAAGTTTAAAGAAGTTTTAATGGCTATGGTGATGAATCACCGTTATACAAAAGATCAGATCTTAGAGGCCTATCTAAATGAGATTTATTTAGGACAAAACGGTAATGCTGGTATTTATGGTTTTGGCTTAGCCTCTTATTTTTATTTTGGTGTTCCTGTATCTGAGTTAACTCAAGATCAAATGGCATTACTTGTGGGAATTATTAAAGGACCTTCTCTTTATGATCCATGGCGCAATCCGGAAATAGCTCTGTCACGCCGTAATACTGTTTTAGCGGTTATGCGCAACCGAGGGCATTTAACTGAAGCTCAGTATGAGCAATACAAAGCTAGGCCTTTAGGGGTTATAAAGCGTGGATCTATGAACTACTCTAAGACCCCTGCTTTTATGGGGGTTTTAAAAAAGGAAATTTCCACACGCTTTGGCAATGATTTCCTTTCAGGTAATGGCATTCGTATCTTTACAAGCTTAGATCCACAAGCTCAGTTAGCAGCAGAGGCTGCGGTAAAAGAGGAGCTTGATACTATAGAAAGAGAAACCGGTCGCAGGGGGCTTGAGGCTGCTATGGTAGTAAGCTCCTGGCGTAGTGCTGAGGTTGCAGCTGTAGTTGGCAGTCGTACTCCTCAATATGAGGGATTTAATCGCGTTATGGAAGGTCGCCGTCAGGTAGGATCATTAGCTAAGCCTTTGGTTTATCTTACAGCCTTTCATCATGGAGTTCATTTAGGAACTATAGTTAAAGACTCTCCTATTAAGGTTAAGTTGTCCTCAGGACAGGTTTGGCAACCTAAAAATGACGACAAGAAGTTTAGAGGTCCTATAGCAGTGCATCAGGCTATGGCCCGTTCCTTAAATGTGCCTACTGTTAAGATAGGTATGAAGGTAGGTTTAAATAATGTAGTAAAAACTATGCGTGCTGTAGGTATTAAGCAGGATATACCTCTTTACCCATCTATGCTTCTAGGTACAGTTGAGCTTACACCTTATGAGGTAAATTCTGTCTATGCGGCTTTGGCAACTGACGGCGTTTATCAAAATCTGACCACATTACGTACTGTGGTAAAAGATGGAGAAATTGTATATGAGCAAAAACAAGGTAGAGGGGAGCCTACCTTAGATTCGCGTGATACTTATTTGACGCTTTATGTTATGACAGAGGCTACAAAAAATGGTACAGGTCGCAGAATTGGCAAAATGTTCCCTAATACATCCATAGCAACTAAAACAGGTACTACTAACGATAATCGTGATACCTGGGCTATAGGAATTGATTCTGATGAAGTTGTTTCGACTTGGGTGGGCTTTGATGACAATAAATCAACCGGTCTTTTTGGAAGTTCAGGTGCTTTAAGAGTTTATGGGGCCTATTTATCTCGTCGTGGAGTAAATTCCTTGGAGTTAAAACGTCCAGAGGGGGTTAAATTTGTTAACTTCAATAAAGAAGGTAATATTGTAGGTGATAATTGCCGTATGAGCGGCTTGAGCCTGCTTCCTGCACGAGTTGATAAGATTCGTTATGTCGATACTAATTGTGGAATAAAAAATGAGGTAGAGGTTTTTCAAAAGGAGGACTGGTCTGAACCTTAAGACTTACTTTCGACCATTTTTGAGTTTTTTTCCGAAATTTTGATAAATCCCTTTATTCATTTTAATAGCCACTTATCTTTTGATGTTAAGGATAAGTGGCTGATTTAAATTTTTTGCCTGACAAAAGCTTGGCAAGATCTAAGTTTTTTTATGCGTCAATATTAACTGCAGTTGAGCCATCTTTTCGTTTGTAGACGTCAGGTGTTTTACCTTGTAGGATGTAACTGAAAGATAAGATCACCGCAATTACTTCAAATAGCTCTTTTGGTATCTGTTCTCCTTCTTGTAAACGCGATAACTCATCAGCTAAGAGAGGATCCTCATGTACATATATGCCAAGCTCTTTTGCCATTTCAACAATTGCCCGAGCCCTATCACCTTCACCTAAGGACGAGATTACAGGAGCCTTATCGTTTTCTTTGTAGCTAATTGAAGCGGCAAATAATTCTTTGTTTTCATCTTTCTCTGACATAAAAAATCGTTAAATCTTAAGATTTAACTCTCCTTTATCGTTTTCATCCTGATTTGTAGAACTTACATGTCCTAAGCGTACGCTAGGTGGCCTTGTAGTAAGTCCTAGATTTTGTAAGTTTGATGTTAAAGTCGGCAATAACTCTTGCACCTTTTGTAAGGTTTTAAGGTTTTGGGTTATGATGTTGAGTTTAAGCTCAGGGTGTTTTAGGGTGGCTCTAATTTCAATAGGTCCTAAATCTTTTAAGTCAAACTTAAATTTAAGATGATATCCATCTTTTTCGTCATCATCTTTAAAACGTTCTAAACTAAGAGATCCTTCATTACCGCCATCATATTGTGGGGGTAAGGGGAGGTATGGTCCTAAAGGATGATTTTCATCTTCTTTTTCAGAAAGCTTTTGCAATCTATCAATTTGAGCAAAGGTATCCTCAATCAGATCAGATATGGTCTCATCTTTTTTGGGGAAGTTCTTATTTATAACAGCAAGCTTTTTATCAAGGTTTTCATCTTTGTTGTTTTCTTTTAAAAATTTTTGTACAGATTTTCCTAATTGGGAAAAACGTAAAGAAAGTATTAAAAAGGCCCATTGATGTAGAGCTATGGCTTGAGGTGAACTTGGGGAAAGTGGCAAAGAGGTGAAGTTAAGCCAGTTTTGCACAGATGGGAGATTTGCCACAGGTTCATTTAAAGCTTTTATAAGTTTAGATGCACTCTCTCTTATGGGAGTGGCTAAGGATTCATTTTGTGCTTTTTCTTGAAGCTTTGTCAGAAGAGTGTCTAGTGGACTTTGGTTTAAGTTATTTATATCAACTAAGGTTTTACTTATCCCATTAGACGAACTTATTTGGTTATCTTTGTGTCCGAAGATATTGGCAATTTTTGTGAAAAATCCACTCTCCTTTGGCAAGCTTTGATTTTCAATAACACTTTTTTTAGGAAGAGGATTTGCTCCTCCTGAGGTTATAGCAGCAGCTGCCGGAGTTGTAAGCGTCGTTTGTCCAAGGCTGTCAGCTTTGGGGTTTATTTGTGTAGCACTCTGTGCTATTGCCTGAGATTTTTCATCTAAAACAGCATCTGAGGGCTTAGTGTTATTTTCAAGTTCATCTAAAGGAATGGTATTCTCTAAAATATTTTGTGCCTTATTGCTTTGAGCTTTTTCAATTTCACTTTGAGCATAGGCTTGAGCTTCTGTTAACTTGCCTAAGTTTATACTTGTTTTGTTTAAATACACCTCATCTGGGGAGGATTTGTTTGAGATATCAAGATCTGTGTTATTAGAATTTTGATTTAATAAAACATTTCCTTGTGATGTAAAATTTTTTTCTAAATCATCATCACTTATGGCAACACTATCAGAAGATGTTTGATTATCAGACAAAATCTCATCTGGTAAAGAATTTTGATCGATATTAGCTTCATACTCCGTATTTTGGGGTGCTTCTTTTGTACTATCAAAATCAGATGCTTTTTCATCATCTAAATTAAGTGAGCTATCATCTATAAGCTGATTTTTATTACTTTCTGTTTTGTCTATATATTCACCATTTAAATCAGCGTTTTCTTTATCAGAAGAAATATCCTCTTTAGGAGCATTATCTAAGACTT
>CALFLJ010000241.1 GCA_937880335.1 uncultured Succinatimonas sp. | reverse complement strand
GAAGGAGATCTCCCTTCTCCAATACAGTTTGATGATTTGGAGCTGAAAGTTCACCATTTCTCTTTAAACGAGAAACAATTACTAATCCAGCCTTAACAGCTTCAATATCACCTAAAGCCTTACCAACTAAAGACTCATTAACTAAAGTAACGTTAGCGTGGATTGGCTGCTCTACACCTTTATTCTTAGATGCTGTATAGGCCTGACCTGCTTTATCAACATCAACTCGGAAAATGATGCGAATGGCAATAATCACAATTAAAAGTGAACAGACACCGAAAGGATATGCCATAGCGTAAGCACCTGAAACCTTTGTGGCATCAAATCCCATAGCTATAGGATCTTTACCCTGGGAGGCAAATAGATTACCCATTTCAGCTAGCATGCTAGTTCCAGCACCTAAAGCTGGGGTATTTGTAATACCGCCTGAGTACATGCCAATCATAGCATCTGGCTGGACAATACCTGTGTAGTAGAGGCATAAAGCGATAATTACGTTTAAGGTAATAATAGCTACGGCCATGCTAATTAGTTTAGCACCCATACCACGCAGGGTTGAGAAGAAGCTTGGACCTACCTGTACACCAATAGCGTATACGAATAAGATCAATCCAAATTCCTGCAGGTAATGGAGAATATTACCATCGGCGGTCATGCCTTCTACTGTTCGAAGTGTAAGACCGTAGTATTCGTGAGCAAAATGGCCCACAATAATACCGGAGAACAGAACGCCACCGATACCAAGACCAATGCCTTTAAATTTGACTTGGCCTAAAAGAATACCTAGTACGGCGCCAATAGCGATGTACAAGGTTAAATAAGCAACTGACGACATAGCCTTCCTTTGCTGTCTGATTAAATCCCCAGTCGAAAATCGACCATCCCGAAACATAAATAACATTGAGCCACTTTATAAAAAAGTCATAAAGCTATTTAGGCTCACAATCTAGAGATCGTAACACTGGCTTAGCTACAATGCAATCTTTTAAGAGAGGCTATGTCGTAACTTTGTACTCAAATAAATTTATTACAATTAAAATAAGAAAACATGTATGTTTAAGCTTAATTATCGAACTGTCTTGTGTTTTAGTTTTACTATATTAACGTTACCTAAGTGTCTATATTTGTAAAAGAATAACGGTGGAACAGCTATACCTAAACATATTGACAATAATATTGCAAAACATCTCATGCCGTGATGCAAAATAAGGTACGAACTTTGAACAATTGCCACTTCATTACCTTCGATTACCTCGTAAAGTGAAATAAGACATGTATAAGCATCTAAACCAGGAATTAGGGGAATTATAGCTGCTGTTGTAAATATAGGTCTTGGAACTTCCAATCTTGGAGCTATATAAATATAAACCAAAGATGTAACAGCACAGGATAAGAAAGTTGCACATGCAATTTCAATATTTAAATCATTATATAAAAAAGTTCTTAATGCTTTTGTCATAAAACCTGCTAAGGCTACAAAAGTAAGATAACGAGAAGGAACTGCAAAAAGTCCATCTATCAAATTTTTAAGTATAAAACTGTCAAACATTTACAAAATACCCCAACATATAAAGTGCACCTAAAAGTCCTGTAGCTGCAGCCATAGTTAAAATAAAAGCCTGAATAAGTCTGAATACCCCTGTTTCAATATAGCCTTTGAATATATCCAAAAAACCATTCATTATGGGATAACCTGGGACCAATAGTAATGTAGTGGCCATTACCGCAAGTTTAATGTCTTGAGGTGAAGCATTTAAGATAACGTGTGATAGCACAAAAGAAATGCTACAGCCTAAAAAAGCTGAAGCCATAAATGAAAAGGTTTCGTAAAATCCTAGGGATATAAGCCTAAAACGTACAGCCATAAGCACCAGTCCTCCACATAAGGCAGAAAAACACACATAGAAGTTTCCACCATTTAAATAGGCAAAGGCTGATGCTGCAAAAGCCTCTATAAATACAAGTAATAGTTTGTTATAGGTTGGAGCTTTAACATTTAATATCTCCTCCCGAATGGTTTTTAAATCTAAAAGCTTGCCGGTAATAACCCTTAAAAAAATGTTATAAAGAGCTGATACTTGAGACATATTTATCCCAAAGTTTTCAATTTTTCTTGAGAATAAAAATTGCTGCTCTCCATAGGTAACAATGACACTCATATTAGAGCGAGTTAAAAAGAATTCAACGTTATCTAGTGCAAATACTTTAGCCATTCTTGTGAGTGAATTAATAACTAAACGGCTTTCAGCACCAGCCTGAGCTAAGCGCCAACCTAGGAGACATAAAATATCTCCCTGCCTATATAAAGTTTTTTCCAGATTATATAAGTCATTAACCTTATGATTATATTTAGCAAGCTCAATTTCCATTATCTTTAGACCTTAGTCAAATACACACTCACCGGCGTCATTAGCACTGCGATTTGAGATAACCTCATGAGTCCAAGACTTCTGTACCATTTTTCCATTAACTTTAAGGTAGATGTACTCAGGACAATGAACTTTTACCTTAGATAAGGCATCATTAGTTTCAGGAATTGACCAGGCAGCTTCCATAGTTGCTAGGGCCATAGATGATGAAGATAAAGCTAAAATCAAAGCAATACTTTTAATCAGAGTGTTTTTCATTTTTTTTATCCTAATTATTAAAACAAACCTTTAATTTAATTAAATTCTTCTTATTTCCGAAGTGGTTCTTATTTTAAATAATCAGATAACGACTTGATAAAAAAAAGGAAATTTGAGGTATTCCTAGATATAAAGCTTAAATGCTCTAGATATAGTATAAATTTTAACTGTTTGAAAATTAAAAAAATTTACTTTAAATCTATGTGATCAATCTCACAAAATATTTATACTAAGACATAAATATATTTATCTATAAAGAGGTTTTATATGGATAAGCATCCTGAACTTGAAAAAATGCTCATATTAAAAAGTGGTAAAAATTACTACCTTTGCACGTATAAAAATGGATGGGATGCAACTAAACACCGTTCTTACCGTGAATCGACTACAACAGTAGGAAAAATAACCTCAGGTGAGAAAACAG
>CALFLJ010000240.1 GCA_937880335.1 uncultured Succinatimonas sp. | reverse complement strand
GATAAATAAAATGTCAGATGAGAATAAATTAGCCGATGAAAGGGCTACTGCTTTAAATGCGCAAAACACTCAGACTGAAAGTGCAAAATTAGCAGATCTTGATGAGGATGCTGTTTCAAGACGAGCCCCTTTAAGTTCAGAGGAGCGAAAAAAATTAGATCAGATCATGGATATACCTGTAACCATTACAATGGAGGTAGGCCATGCTAAGATTTCTATACGTAATTTACTGCAACTAAATCAAGGCTCAGTAATTGAGCTTGAGCGTTTAGCAGGTGAACCGCTAGATGTACTTGTAAACGGCACGCTTATAGCTCATGGCGAGGTTGTGGTCGTAAATGACAAGTTCGGTATTCGTTTAACAGACGTTATCTCACAGGTTGAGCGCATTAAAAAACTTAGGTAAGCTTTTAAACTTACTTAAGTCTGTTTGAGGTTTTTATGATAAAAAAATTGGTGGCGTTTGTATTTTTAGCTTTTTGCGCTATTTGTTTTACTCCTGGTACTTTATATGCTTCCTCATCAGTAGATTCCCAAGAGATCCTGTCAAGTGTAAAAAGCGAAACCTCAGACAATATCACAGAAAATTTTGGTTCTAAGAATTTTGAAAAGAAAACAATAGAGACACCATCATGCCTTGTGACCTGGTTTTTATCAACTGCAGCAATTTTATTACTGATAGTTGTTTTAGGAATGTTTTTAAAGAAAAGTCGTTTTGTGCGTCGAAGTAATGGCACCATGACTTTAGAGGGACAAATTTCCTTAGGTCCAAAAGAACGTGTCGTGATTTTAAAAGTTGGTCAAAGACGTTTATTATTGGGGGTTACGCAAAGTAATATAAATTATCTAAGCGAAATTTCCCAAGATAATGAGAGTTTTCAAACAATTTTAAAAAAAGAATCTTTAGTTAGAGATAAGGTAAAAGACGCTTCTCATGATTAAAAAATCAAAAGCTGCAAATTTAAAAACGCCTCTTATAAAATTTGCTTTAAGTGGTTTGTTTTTAACTTTGATAGTAATGTTCTGGCTTTATCTTCCAAATGCGCAAGCTGCCAATCTAGATATGACAGCCTTTACAGTTAAGACTAATCCTGATGGCACTCAGGATTATAGTCTTTCTATGCAGGTTTTAATCCTAATGACGCTTCTGTCATTCATCCCATCAATTGTGGTGATGATGACCTCTTTTACTCGGATTATCATAGTATTAGGCATTCTGCGTCAGGCCATAGGACTTCAGACATCGCCCTCAAATCAAATCTTAGTCGGTATTGCTTTTTTCTTAAGCATTTATATTATGACACCTGTTTTTGATGAGACTTATACTGAGGCTATAGAACCTTATTTAAATGAGCAAATTACAGCCAGAGAGGCATTTGCCAAAGGTCAGGAGCCTATAAGACGTTTTATGATCTCTCAAACCCGAGAAAGTGATTTAAGCGCTTTTACAGAATTTGCAAATATACAGGTTGATGAAGTAGAAAAATTACCTTTAAGAGTGGTAATTCCTGCCTTTATAGTAAGTGAGCTTAAGACCGCATTTCAAATTGGTTTTATGCTCTTTTTACCGTTTTTGATTATTGATCTGGTTGTAGCATCAATTCTTATGGCTATGGGTATGATGATGCTATCTCCGATGATTGTATCATTGCCGTTTAAACTCATGCTCTTTGTTTTAGTGGATGGTTGGACATTGATTATGGGTACTTTAATGTCAAGTTATGGCTTAGGTATCCCTACATAAGGACGGAATATGGAACCGGAGATTTTTGTCGACATTGTGCGTAATGCTTTAGGTTTGGTAGCAGTCCTGGTGGCAGCCTCGATTTTACCATCATTGGTTGTAGGTCTATGTGTTTCAATTTTTCAAACTGCAACATCAATTAACGAGCAAACTTTGTCCTTTTTGCCTAGATTATTGGTGACTATTGGCGCATTGATGGTGGGAGCTCATTGGGGACTTGAGAAGCTCATGTCCTTCTTTTTAGAAATCATTGATACTATACCTCAGGCTGTAGGCTAATGGACTTTTTAGAGCCTATAACGTTAGGTCAGATAGCTAATTTTGTCTGGCCTTTATGTCGTATTAGTGCTTTTATCATGACTATGTTTGTCGTAGGTGGTAATAGTGTCCCTATGATGGTAAGAGCTCTTATTTCATTGGCTCTAACCTTATGCATGCTTCCCTCAATTCCTGCCGTAGCATCTGATCTTATGCCATTTTCTGGCTTAGGAATTCTAATTACTATAAAAGAGAGTCTAATTGGTGTTGCGATAGGTTTTATGACATCTTTTATTGCTCAATCTTTCACTATTGCAGGTCAAGCTATCGCCATGCAAACAGGTTTAGGATTTGCATCTTTAGTAGATCCTGTCTCAGGAACTAATTCTCCTGTAGTAGGGCAGTTTTTTACAGTATTGTGTACTTTGGTATTCTTTTGCGTAGACGGTCATTTAATTTTCTTCCGCATGGTTTTAATAAGCTTTGAGACCATGCCTATAGGAGGTCCTTTTTTTAACTCCGATAATTTGCATGCTTTAGTTTATTTTGGCACATTGATGTTTCAATGTGCGTTGACTATGTCCTTGTCTGCGATTTGTACCATGCTGGTTGTAAATTTTACTTTAGGTGTTATGACAAAAGCATCACCTCAGTTAAATATATTTTCTTTAGGATTTGCAATAACTATGATTGTAGGTATTTTGGTTTTAAATGCATCTATGAATGCTTTTATGGCTAACTTTACAACCAATTTTAATAATCTTTTAGAAAATACCTGCAAACTGATAAACACTTCATGTCAAGGGCTACTTTAAAAAAAACTCTGAGAAATACTCAGAGTTTTGTAAATAAAATCTAAAGTTTTAGTCCTTCTCTAATACATAACATGGTTTGTATTCCCGTTGTGAGAGCAATATTCTACCCTGTGAGATAAAGTCATCTAAAAGTCTGCCCATACTGTCTAGAATATCCTGATCTCCATGAAGTTTAAAAGGTCCTTTTTCTTCTACAAGTTTAATGCCATGCTCTTTAACATTACCTGTGACAATACCTGAGAATGCTGCACGTAAATTAGCAGCAAGTTTCCACGGTTCTTGATCTCGATGTAAATTGAGAGCAGCCATATTTTGATGATTTACCTCCATAGGCTTTTGTAATTCTAGAGGAATTTTTAAGGCCCAATTGAAACAATAGGAATCATGAATTATGGTTCTATGGTCATAAACTGTGTCTAAATTCTTCTTAACTTCAACAGCTACCTTCTTAGCATCGTTGATAATAAGCTTATACATGCGGGTAATTTCTTTACCAAAGCAGTTGATGAGGAATTTCTCTAAAGCTTCAAAGTAAGGTCGAGAATCCTCATTACCTGTAAGTATAAGTGGCATAAAGGAACGTCTATTCTCAGGAAGCAGCTTTATACATAAAATATAAAGTAGTTCCTCAGCTGTACCAGGCCCGCCTGGGAAGACTATAAGACTATGACCTAAGCGAACGAATGCTTCTAAACGTTTTTCAATATCTGGCAATATAACAAGATCTGATACCATTGCGTTAGGTGGTTCTGCCGCGATAATTGATGGTTCGGTTAAACCTATGAGACGACAATTTTGGGTGGCTCCTTGCTGAGAATGGCCAATAAGACTTCCTTTCATAGGAGCTTCCATAATACCAGGTCCACATCCTGTACAGATATCAATCTTTCTTAAACCTAGTTCTATACCAACTTCATATGCGTAGTCATATTCCTTGCGAGAAATAGAGTGCCCTCCCCAGCAAACAGCAAGAGTAGGTTTTGTTCCTGGCTCAAGAACTTGAGCATTACGTAAAAGCAAAAATATATTGTTAGTATGGAACTCGCTGGCTTCTTTAAAATCAGAGCGAGTAGCGTTTATATAAGCATCCTTAGATACGTTAATTTGTACTAAGTCGCGTAAAACTGCATAGAGGTGATTTCGCAAAGTTTTAACAATACGTCCATCAACAACAGCGCTGTCAGGAGGATTTATAAGTTCAATTTTAAGTCCACGTTCATTTCTAAGAACATTAATTTCAAAGTTTTCGTAATTATCTAAAAGCTCTTTGGAATTGTCGGTAAGATTTCCACTGTTGAGTACTGCTAAAGAGCAATTACGATATAGATCGTATAGTTCACCTCTTGAGCTTAGGGAAATACTGTCGGCTTCTTTTTGGGTAAGTAGAGCCATGGCACCAGATGGCCAAACTTCCTGAATACTCATATAAACTCCTTAATAAAAAATCTTCTACTAAGGAGTTTAGCTTGTTTTTTAATTTTTGTATAAAGTTTAAGTAAATTTTGCTATTTAAAACTAATTATTTGACAAATATAAAAAAATTGTACAATAAGTTGTATTTTTTTTATTGTCTGAATGTTCGAATTACGGTGAGATTTGGATCATCTAGATTTTCATCACTACGCATAGGATTGATATCAATTCCTCCTCTACGGGTAAAGCAAGCTAGTACAGAGAGCTTTGTAGGTTTTAATAATGTCTTAATATCTGAATATATAAGCTCGACGCATTGCTCATGGAAGCCCTGATGTGTTCTTAATGAACAAAGGTAGGCAAATAGGGAGTCTCTATCAATTTTGCGTCCCTTATAGTGAATAATAACACTTGCATGATCTGGCTGACTTGTTACGGGACATAAGGTTCTTAATACATTAGAACGTAAAGTCTCATCAACTATATCCTTACTATCGTATTTTAAAAGACTTTCATCTTCTTTGAAGCTTATATTTGAAATCTGGACTTCATTATCAATTAATACCCCAGTAGGTGTGACAATTGGAAAAATACATGTCTCAAGGTCATAGAGCATAACTTTGACCTTAGACTTTAGTATATTTGATAGATCTAAAGCTATGATGTCTTCAACTTCTTTTAAAGAGCCAAACCGAGTCATGGTAAATGATCCTATATATAGTTTTAAGGACTTAGATTCAACTATAAACTCGCTTGAGCTATCTACTATGATTTTTCCCCATGCAGTCTTAGGAATTCCCTTTTCGTTTAAATATGTTATTTCATAAAGGCGCCATAAATCATAGCCTTTATAATTTTTTAATTTAAGGCTTTGTCTGCCTAAAGCTCTAGGAATTGCTTGTAATAAGGACGGGCTGTACTCAAAATACCAAGGTGTATTTTTGCCTAAGGTAGACATTTCTATATCTGTTTTCATAATTTTATAAATCTCCAAATAGGGAGCCTAAAATGGATAGCGTTGTTAAGGCTGCAGTTTCAGTTCGCAAGATACGGGGGCCTAAACTAATACCTTCAAAGCCTAGTAAGCGTGCATTTTCTATTTCATCTTCCGAAAGCCCGCCCTCTGGCCCTATAAGTAAGCGAATCTTTTTAGGATTATTGAGATCTTTTAGTTTTTTTTGTGCTTTAGGATCCAATGTTAAACTTAAAACATCAGGATTTTTCTCTGCACACCATTTATTAAGATCGGTAATCTTACAAATACGAGGCACATAATTTCGACCACATTGCTCGCAGGCTGAAATGGCTATTTTTTGCCATTGTTCAACTTTTTTTTCCTCTCGTTTTTCATCTAGCTTTATTGAACATCGTCTTGAGGTTAAAGGCGTAATTGATGTAACACCAAGCTCTACGGCTTTTTGAACTGTAAATTCCATCTTATCGCCACGGCTTATAACTTGTCCTAATTCAATTTCTAAAGGAGATTCAATATTTTTTTCTATTGAATTTAGACATAATGCGACAGCTTGCTTATTAACTTGTGTTAAGACAGCATTAAATTCGTGTCCTAATCCATCAAATACAACAAACTTATCTCCTTCCTTAAATCTTAATACTCGAATTAAATGACCAAACCCGTCAGAGCTTAAGGTAAAGTTTTCATTTGGTACTAAAGGTGCCAGGCCTTCATAGATTCTTACAGTTCTCATCGCTTACATTTTTCCGTGACAAAAGGGTTATCATTACCCTGAATTTTAGCAATGATCTCGTTGCGTTTACATTCATTGCTTGTAGGTGGGTAATTTTTGTTCCATTGATTGAAAAGACTAATCTCTGATGCTGAAAGCTTTATATTGTATCTTTGACTCATATAAAGGTAAGCTCGAGCTACTATCCCTCTTGATCTTTCAGGAGGGGTTACAATCTGGCGTTTGCGATCAATTATCATATCGCATTTGCCATAGTTACGAGGACCTCTGACGTTTTGGGCAAACTTAAAATTGCTACGATCTCCATTTACCTCGCCTACTGCAGGATAAAGATTGTGGAGATCTCCTTCGCGTATTTTAAATATATCAGAATGCTTTGAGCATTGTTTTCTACCTGCAGCTTTCCAGCATGGAAGATCTTTGCCAAACTGATGGGCGCTCATAATGTGCTCAGCTTCAACTCGGTTTGCTCTTTGAGCATTTTTGCGGACTTTATATCCACAAGAGTTTAAGTCTACAATAGTTTTTCTTCCTTGATAATTTATGTTACACCCACAATACAAAGTTGTTGGCTTACTAAGTTGTTTGAAGATTTTGGGGATTTGACGTTTAGCCTCGCTGAAGCTTTGAATTTCGTCTGCATAGCTTATTTGTGTAAGAGAAATACAAAAAGCAAATATTGCAATTTTATATAATAATCTGCGCATAAAATTTAACCTTATAACCATTAAATCTATTCAAGTAAATTTCTGGCTTAAATTGTACTTAAGCCCAATTTATAAAGTTTTTTTTATAAATTGCAATTTTTATTAAGAATTTTTAAAAGATCAATTAGTTAATCTTTGTGAGAAAAATCGCGGCCTTGCTAACAAATGCGTGATTGTAAACAATATTCCATTATAATCTAAAGCATTATAAGAATTCTAAAAGGAGATTTTAGACTATGAATATTGATCTGCGTACCATGGCAACTTTTGGTGTAGCGGGTAATTTTACAGGGCATTTAGAGCAGGCTGGAGAGGCATCAGATTTTAAATTAGTAAAAACTGCTGAAGCAAAAGCCCCTAAAGCTGTATTCCCAACTTATATTCCTAACGCTAAGGAAAATGTTCCTGCGTATTTAGGTGTTTATCCTTTTGACGAGTACAGGATAATTTTCCCTAAGGGCGAGACAAAACTTCAGATAGAGCCTGAGTGTGCCATTATTTGCGATGCACAATATTCAGATGGTAATTTAGTTTCTCTAAATCCTAAAGTCTTTAGTGCATCGAATGATTGTTCTATTCGTAAAGAAGGTGCTAAAAAAATCAGTGAAAAGAAAAATTGGGGGCCATCGAGTAAAGGATTTGCTGGTAATTTTATTAAAATTGATAGGTTTGAAAAAGGCGGAATTTTAGATAAATACCGTATCGCAAGTTTCTTAGTCCGTGACGGTTTGGTTCATCCTTACGGTGAGGATAGTGCGATACGTGATTATAGTTATTTCTATGAAAAATTATTAAATTGGCTTATCGACCGTTTTAATAACCAGGAAAATCTAGGGCCGGCAGAAGATATCCATTCATACTTAAATGCCTGTGGTAATCCTAATGAAATTATGATTTCAATTGGAGCTACTCGTTATACAGAATTCGGTGAGCATAACTTCCTTAAAAATGGTGATATATCATTGGTAGTTCTCTACCCTGAGGACGTATACACTTACGAGGAGATCTTAAGGAGAGCTGAAAGAGATAATCTTGAGGAGGACAATATCTCTGTTTTAGCTCAACAGGTAATTTTGTAGGTTAATAACTTACCTAAAATTTAGTGATTAACTATAACTCCCATTGTTAGATTAACGAATAATGGGAGTTTGTTTTCACAAATGTACAAAATAGTCTTTTAAAGACAGAATATCCGAGTTTTTAAAAATTACTATAAAACCTAAGTGGTATTAAAAGTTAAAAGGCTTATCTCCACGTATTTTTAGGAGATAAGCCTTAAATTATTTTAGTTTTACCTAGAAAATTACATTTTAAATTTCTGGATATCTACTAAATCAAGATTGTACAATCTAGTAATTATTTTAAGTAAGAGGCTAAAATTTCAGCCTTATCTGTTTTTTCCCATGGGAATTCTTCACGACCAAAGTGTCCGTATGCTGCAGTTTTAGCATAGATTGGACGCAGAAGATCTAGCTGCTTAATTAAGCCATAAGGTCTAAGATCTACCACTTTTGTGATAATAGAGGCGATAAAGTCATCGTCAACCTTACCTGTACCGTATGTATTTACAGAAACAGATACAGGCTCAGCTACGCCAATTGCATAAGAAACTTGAATCTCGCAACGTTTAGCAAGACCTGCAGCTACAATATTTTTAGCCGCATAACGGGCAGCGTAAGCTGCTGAACGGTCAACTTTTGATGGATCCTTTCCTGAGAAGGCGCCACCACCATGGCGAGCTGCTCCACCATAGGTATCAACAATAATCTTGCGGCCGGTAACACCTGCATCTCCAACAGGACCGCCAATAACAAAACGACCGGTTGGGTTGATAAAGAACTTTGTATTTTTGTTTAAGTACTTAGCTGGAACAACTTTTTTTATGATCTCTTCCATAACCCCCTCATGTACAGTGTCCTGTGACACATCTGGGGTGTGTTGGGATGAGAGTACAATTGTATCAATATAGTCAATACTGCCGTCAGATTTATAGGCAAATGTTACCTGACTTTTAGCATCTGGACGTAAGAATGGGAGAATACCCTGACGACGTACTAATGCCTGTCGTTTCATAAGTTGATGAGCATAACTTATGGCAGCTGGCATAAGCTCTGCGGTCTCATCGGTTGCATAACCGAACATAATTCCCTGGTCGCCTGCGCCCTGATCCTCTGGATTTTCACGGCTTACACCCTGATTGATATCAGGAGACTGTTTTCCTAAAGCGTTTAAGAATGCACAGTAATGACCGTCAAAACCCACTTCGGTGGTGTTATATCCTATGTCGCAAATAGTTTTTCTAACTACAGCTTCAAAATCAACATTAGCTGTAGTGGTACCCTCGCCTGCAATTAAAACCAAGCCTGTCTTAACAAGTGTTTCACATGCAACGTGGGCATCACGATCTTGCTCTAAAATAGCATCTAATACTGCATCTGAGACCTGATCTGCGACTTTGTCAGGATGTCCTTCGGAAACTGATTCGGAGGTGAATAAACGAGACATTTCTATGCTCCATATATGCTAAATTAATATTTTGCATATTATAGAGTAATTTAGCTTATAAAAGGGGGGATTTTTTTCGAGAATAAAATAAAGAATATTTTCTCATAAAATTTTTTATTGTAAAATCACCGTGCTCGAACACAAAAATTTTATGTTGACTCTGATATGTATAAATAGTGAGCATTTATAAATTGTATTTTGCTTTTAGAGTTTAAATTTTGATACAAAATTATTATTTTTGCTTTATTTTAAGACTTTTACTTTATAAGTTTCAGGTAATAAACAAATTAACTTTGAGAAAAATTTACTTAAAATATATTAAAATTTTTAAAACTTTCGTAAGTTTTTTTCATAATTTTATAAAAAAATTAGAGCTAGCTCACGTTGTATTTATAATGCAAACGTTTACGGCGTTTTATTGTTGTACAATATTAAAAAAGTCATAGTTCAAGTAGATTGTTTGACTTATTAGAAAGACAAACTTATATTCTCAATAAGTTTCTTTCACTCATTTTTAAACGGGAGTTACCATGCGTTTTTTTATTGATACTGCTAATGTTGAAGATATCCGTAAAGCCAATGAGATGGGCGTTATCTGCGGTGTTACCACAAATCCATCATTAATCGCAAAAGAAGGTCGTGACTTCAAAGAAGTTATTAAGGAGATCACCAGTATCGTTGATGGTCCTATTAGTGGTGAGGTTAAGGCTACCACTACTGATGCTGAGACTATGATTAAGGAAGCTCGCGAGATTGCAGCTATCCACCCTAATATGGTTGTTAAGATCCCAATGACTGTTGAGGGCTTAAAGGCCTGTCATCAGTGCGCAAAAGAGGGCATTAAGACCAATATGACCTTAATCTTCTCTGCAAACCAGGCATTGTTAGCAGCTCGTGCAGGTGCAACCTATGTATCCCCATTTATCGGCCGTTTAGATGATATTTCTGTTGACGGTTTAGATTTAATTCGTGATATTGCTGATATCTTCTCTGTAAACGGTATTGAGTCTCAGATTATTTGTGCATCTGTTCGTCACCCAATCCATGTTTTACAGTGCGCTTTAGCTGGTGCTGATATTGCTACTGTTCCTTACAAGGTTATTGAGCAGATGACCCATCATCCTCTTACCGATGCTGGTATTGAGAAGTTCCAGGCTGATTACAAGAAAGTTTTTGGTTAATTTAGCTTGATTTGCAGTTAATATTTATAAAAAATGCCGATCAAGTTTGGTTGGCATTTTTTTATGCTGTAAATTTTTTAAATTAACTTTCTGATATGAATAAAAAATTCTTAATTACTCTCATTATCTTTCTAACAGGTATCATTATTTACTTAACAGGAATAGGCGTAAGCTCTTATTACTCTACTCATGCGGTAAATAGTGTATTAAAAGCCTTTAATCAAGAACTTAATTTAAAGTATTTACAGGGATTGTTTCCATATAAATATGAGGTCAGTTATAAGGATAAAAAGAAAGGCTTTTTTAAAAGTCGAGGCAGTATTGTTTTAAGTTGTAAGGAACAAGGGGTTGAAATAATCCTTCCAACTAAGATCTATAATAACTTCTTAACTTTAAGAGCTAAAGTTAATATACAAAACTTAGTAGACAATCTTCTTGTTTATAAAAATGTCCTAAATCACGGAGCCAAATCTTCAGGCGAGTTTAATCTAAGACTTTTCCCTAAAAATTTAACTTCAAATTTTGAAGTTAAAGGAAGCTATGATAAAAAATTTATCCAAAAGTATAGGACTCATCTCTCTGACTATTCAAATAAAGAATTATTTTTAAGATTAAATCTAAGTGCACATAATAATAAAAATATTATGTTAAGCTTAGATGTAGATAACATTGCTACAGCATGGTTCTCTGCAAGTAGATTTTATTTAATAAATCGTATAGCTACTAATGGAACCTATCCATTGCGAGAGGTTTTATTCGGTGCAGACAACATTTTTTCATCTAACAAGGACTTTATAGATGTTGATGATGTAAAGCTGAAACTTACAACAGGGAAGCATAATCATGAAGGCCTGTTTAAGCTCTTTTACGATTTGGATATGAATGTAAGACAAGGTAAGATTTTATCTTTAGGTGAGATCGGTCCCTTGAAAGTAGTTAACTCTAATACCCGAAATAATCATTCTGAAACTTTAGCTCCTTTAAATTTAAATAGCCTTATTTCAAAAGATGGGCTTACGCTAAAGCTTAATAAGCTTTCTATGCATGCAGACTATAAAAGAATAGAAAAAAACATAAAATATGATTTCTTATCTCAAGGTTATATCAATCTACCTAACGCAAAATCTTTGCTTGAGACTGTAGAGAGAGCTAAAGGTGAATTTAAGATTGAAATGACCAATGTAAGCAAGGATGCATTAGATTTAGTTAAAGGCTTTGAAAAACAAGGTGAAGTTTACAAAACTACTTTTACGTTAGATCCAAAAGGTTTACAGATTAATAATAAATAATTTGGTTGTTTAGACAATTTTTTAGTGTTTATCATAGGAGTTATAGATAAATGTCTGAGTACAGAGAGTTAGCTAATGCTATTAGAGCATTAAGTATGGACGGTGTTCAGAAAGCAAAGTCAGGTCACCCAGGTGCACCTATGGGTATGGCTGATATGGCTGAAGCTTTATGGCGAGGATTCTTACGTCATAATCCAAAAAATCCAAAATGGGCAAACCGTGATCGTTTCGTTTTATCAAACGGTCATGCTTCCATGCTTATTTATTCACTTTTACACCTAACAGGTTATGATTTAAGCTTAGATGATCTTAAAAATTTCCGTCAATTAGATTCAAAGACCCCAGGTCATCCTGAGTACGGAGAGGTTCCTGGTGTTGAAACCACAACCGGCCCTTTAGGTATGGGTTTAGCTAACGCTGTCGGTATGGCAATGGCTGAGCAGATGTTAGGCAATGAGTTTAACAAAGATGGCTTTGATATTGTTGATCATTACACCTATGTATTTATGGGTGATGGTTGCCTTATGGAGGGCATTTCTCATGAGGCCTGCTCTTTAGCCGGTACTTTAGGTTTAGGTAAACTTATTGCTTTTTATGATTCAAATGGAATCTCAATTGATGGTGAGGTTAAAAACTGGTTTGCTGACGATACCAAAAAGCGTTTTGAGGGGTATCATTGGCAGGTAATTGAGGTTACTGATGGTAACGATGGTGAGCAGATACGTGCAGCTATCAAGTTAGCACAGGCTGATAAGAAGCGTCCTTCCTTGATTATCTGCCCAACCACTATTGGTTTTGGTTCCCCTAACAAAGGTGGTAAAGAATCCTGCCATGGCGCTCCTTTAGGTGATGAAGAAATTAAGCTTACTAAGGAGAAATTAGGTTGGAATTACGGTCCTTTTGAGGTTCCATCTTCAATTTATGAGAAGTGGGATGCAAAGGAAAAGGGGGCAGCCTTAGAAGCTCAATGGAATGCTTTATTCGATGAATATAAGAAATCCTATCCAGAACTTGCATCTGAGTTTGTTCGTCGTGTAAATAACGAATTACCTTGTGATTTTGCAAAGAAGACTTCAGAGTGGATTCATAATTTAAAAAAAGCCGCTGATCCAAAGGTTGCAACCCGTAAGGCAGGTCAAATTGCTTTAGACTTCTTTGGTTCTATCATGCCAGAGTTAGTTGGTGGTTCTGCAGACTTAGCTCCGTCAAATCTCACTGTTAATAAGTCCTCTAAGTCTGTTTTGCCAGGCAAGTTTGATGGTAATTACATCCATTGGGGTGTACGTGAGTTTGCTATGTGTGCAGCTATGAACGGTATCCTTTTACATGGTGGTTTCCGTCCTTATGGTGGCACATTCTTAATCTTCTCTGATTATGCTAAGAATGCCTTACGTATGGCAGCATTGATGAAGATTCCTACTTTATTTGTCTTTACTCACGATTCCATTGGTGTTGGTGAGGATGGTCCTACTCATGAGCCTATAGAGCAGACAGCCTCATTCCGTATTTTACCTAACTTTGATGGCTGGCGCCCTTGTGACATGGTTGAGACTGCAGCTGCTTGGACCTATATGATTTCTCGTAAGGATGGTCCTAGTGCAATTATTTTAACCCGTCAGGGCTTAGAGCAAATGCCAAGAAGCTGTGAACAGGTTGACAATATTTCAAAGGGCGGCTACGTTTTGCGTGATTGTGATGGTACTCCGGATCTCATCTTAATTGGTACAGGTTCTGAGGTTGCTTTATGCTTCCATGCAGCAGAAGAGCTAGAAAAGGAAGGTAAGAAGGTTCGTGTTGTATCTATGCCTTCAACCGACGTATTTGACCGTCAGGATGAGTCCTATAAGGAGTCAGTATTGCCGTCAGGTGTTACTGCTCGTGTTGCAGTTGAGGCTGGTATGTCTACAACTTGGTACAAATACATAGGACTTAAGGGTAAGACTGTTTGCCTTGACCATTATGGCGCATCTGCACCTGCAGGTGAATTATTCAAACGTTATGGCTTTACTGTAGATAATGTTGTTGCAACTGCTAAAAGCTTATTTTAATAATAAGATTTAGCAAGAAATTAAAGGGCATTGTCAGAATATGACAATGCCCTTTTTGCCAAATATGAGGTTGTTACAAGAAATTTTTACGTATATGTATAGGAATACATCAATCCTTGAGATAACTTAAGCCATCCATCTAAGGTTACAAATAACATTAATTTAAAGGGTAAGGAAATTGTCATAGGGGATACCATCATCATACCCATAGCTAAAAGAATATTTGAAATAATGAGATCAATGGCAATAAAGGGTAAATATAGTAGAAATCCTATCTGAAAGGCTTTAGTAAGCTCGGTTACAACAAAAGACGGAATAATAAAAAGAAGACTATTACTGTCTATACTGCCGTGTAATTCCCGAGGCCAAATTCTATAGGCTGTATTAACAAAAGCATTAGTGATTTTAGGATCGCAATTGGCATTTAAGAAGTCATGTATTGGGCCTGATACGCTGTTAACTAAATTTATAATATTGTTAAAATTAAGTTCAGATGGGGTATTTGTAGTCCTTAGAAGTTCATAGGTTTCAATTGCCACAGGAGCCATTACAAACATGGTTAAGATCATAGCAAGTCCTGTTAAAACCATTGTTGGAGGAACTTGCTGTACACCTAAGGCATTACGCACTAAATAAGCTACGACAATGATCTTACAATATGAGGTTATGATGGTAAAAAGAAAGGGTAAAATTCCCATAAATCCCATCAGTAAAATTAGATCTACACGATTTAAAGCGGAAATACTATCCATAGCTATTTTTGAAGTGAGGTTATTTGAACGCCTAAAGTACCGCCTAAGTCGACAATTTTTCCATCGCCAATTTTTTTGTCATTGACAATGATTGCAATAGGACTTTGTATATCTTTTCCTAGTGCAATTACAGATCCAATTTTTAAAGTACTGATCTCATCAAGAGTCATAAGCTTACGGCTTAATTCAAATTCAACTTTAAACTCTAGATTGTTTGGATCGATTGTATGACTACTATTCTCATTATTTTCGGACATATTTTTTCCCTTAGAATTCAAGTTTTCGTTAAATTCACACGCAACTAGTTCAAGATCTGTATTTTTTTTCTCGAAAA
>CALFLJ010000239.1 GCA_937880335.1 uncultured Succinatimonas sp. | reverse complement strand
GAGTCAGGCATATCTTTTGCAGCCTTAATTATAGCCTCCATAGAGGGTAAGGTTTTTATACTATAGGGAGCAAAAAACTTTGATTTATCATAGTAATTTTTTAAATTACCAAGATTTTCCCTCGCTTTGGGGATAATGTTTAATTCCTTATCAAGAGCTGAAATTATACTTAACAAAGTTAAATCTAAGGTATTTTTGCTAAGCAACAGAGAATTAAAAACATGCAAAGCTCTCTGCGCCTCTCCACTTATAATCGCATCAGCAAGATCAGATCCTAAAAAACGGCTATCCGAAGTTAAAACTTGTGAAGCCTCATCTAGAGTTAGAGCATGATCTTGTGGGCTTAAGCTTAAAATATTTAATGTTTCGTCTATAAGTGAAAGATTACCCTCACATGAGAGTGCAAAATAATCTAAAGCCTCAGGACTTATATTAAGCTTGTACTTTAAAGAGCGATTATAAATCCAATGTTTTAATTCCTGACCTTGAGGAGGATACATTAGATCTATACTTGCTCCAACAAATTTTAAATAAGAAAAAATTTTTTCAGAAGAGGGAAAAGTTTTTAACTTCTGATTATTTAGGTCTTGAGCTTTAGTTTTAGCTAAGTTCGATTTTATTCTAGGCAGATCGATTATAACAAAAACCCCATCGCGCAAACGAGTCGCAATAAGGTATAAGACCTGTAAAGATGTGTTATTTAACTCGTAAAGATAAATTTTAATTAAACGATCACCGCCAAAAAGACCAGGATCTATAAGCTCATTTTCTAAAGCTTTGAGGTTAGGCTTGCCTGTACTCTGAAAGTCAGAAGATGTAAAGATAAGTAAAGGAATATCGCTGTATTCTAAGTTAATTTGCGACATAATTTGGGTGCTTTTCTCATTTTTTAGCAAAGGCTCGTCAGAACAGAGCAAAAATATTCCTTTGTTCATTTTAGCTTACCTTTTATTGATATCAAATTCGTCAGAATTTAAATTCTTATGAACCTCAGATTTAGGCACAGGCTCTGTTTTGGGTAATTGATATTTTGTAGCGTCTAATATTTTATTGGCATTATTTAGATCATTTATATTTGTTTTGTCTCCAAGACTATCCTCAACACTGTTTGAGTATTGCAAAGCCTCAAGCAATGTCATATTAGATGAGAGTTCTCCTAGAGTTTTTACTTTATCCTTTGGGTCTTCACCATCTGCAATTACCAAATTTGCAGGAGTAAGCTTAATTGCATCAGGATCTGATTGACGCCCTAAATAGCTTAATCTTGTTACAAGTTGCGAGGCTAGTTCATCTAATGTTTCATTTAGAATAATACTTTGTTCATTAGATGTCGCCAAGGCGTGACCCG
>CALFLJ010000238.1 GCA_937880335.1 uncultured Succinatimonas sp. | reverse complement strand
AATTCGGTTCATCAGGATTTATAAGGGCATAACGCTCAGGATGTCCTATAAGCTGAATACGGCCTAAAAGACACTGACGCTTTAAAACTAAACGACTTACATAAGCATAGGTTGCATCTTTAACGTAAAAAGCCTCAACCTCGTCATGAGGCATAAGAACAATTCTACTCTTAAGGTTATATTTATTACCTTTTTCATCATTTATCACATAGATAAAAGACTTCTCTCCATCCATGTAGGAAATAACTTCTTCAGCTCTAACCTCTCCTTTTAATGAGGAAATCTGATCAGGACTGGCATAAATATTAAAATCTCCTAATTCAACTAAGGCGCCAGAGCTTACTAATTCCTGTAAGGTATTTTTATAATCATCAAGTGTATATGATGCAATATGACCTTTAAAACCAACATTGCCTAGAAGATGTGAGCAAATACCTATGGTTTGTTTACTTTTGATCTCAACCTGATATAGGCATGCTACTACGTAAAGAGCCACTTTAAAATCAGAACTTATCTCACCTTGCGGCGCATTTTTCTGCATTAGGATTTTTTTAATTTTTTTATTCTCGGCATCTGTCATAGTGAGCCTCTTTTAAATTTTGAAGGTGAAAAACATCTTACTTTAATGATAAGCACAATTTACTATTTAACAAAATCAAAAAAGCTGATTTATGTTTAAATTATTTAAGAAAAAGATACAAAACATCATTTAGCATTCGCTTACCTAATGAGGTTAATTTATATCCTGTTTCTGTAAACTCTAAAAGTTTTAATTCGCAAGCTTTTTTAAGTTGAGGGAGAATATCATCAAAACTGCAGTTAGTTGTATTAGAAAACTCTTCAAAAGATATTTCATTAAATATACGAAGTCGGTTTAACATAAACTCAAATGGTAAATCAACACTATCTACATCATAAAATGAAGACCTTCTTCCTGCAATAAAATCCTCAGGTAAGGATGTTTGGGCTCTCCTTAATGTCTTTTTATCTTCTGACAAAAATTTACTATGGGCTCCTGCCCCAATACCAGCATAATCATAAAAGTACCAGTAGTTAAGATTATGTTTACATGGTTCTTTGCGGAAAAAACCAGACACTTCATAACGTTTAAAACCATTTTTCTCTAAAAAAGAAAAACCGTTCTCTTCAATTTCAGACAATTCATCCTCTTGAGGCAACTTTGGGGGATTACGACCAAAAGCTGTATCCTCTTCAATGGTCAACTCATACCAGGATAAATGCTCAGGATTAAGTCTTGCCACCTCTTTTAAATCAAACATAGCCTCATCTATACTTTGATTTGGAAGCCCATGCATGATATCTAAATTTATATTAAGAAAACCTGCCTTGCGAGCTAAATCATATGCATCATAAGCATTTTTAGCACTGTGAATACGACCTAAGCGTTTCAAAGATAATTCAGAAAAACTCTGTACACCAATACTCAAACGGTTTACACCTAAATCTTTATAAGCCTTGAGATTTTCTAAAGAAACTGTACCTGGATTTACTTCCATTGAAATTTCTGTATTGCTTGTAATTTTATCAGCACACAAGTTCAAGAGCTTTTCTATATACTTAGGTTCAAAAAGGGATGGAGTTCCACCTCCCAAATAAATAGACACAAAATTTCTTTTATAAATTAAATCCTTAAGAGAAGCATAATCCTCAATTAAAGCCTTTAGATAAAGCTCATCTATATTGGAAGATTGGTCCTTTTTGTATGAATTAAAATCGCAATAAGGGCACTTACGTACACAATAAGGGTAATGTATATAAAGGCTTAAAGGTAACATTAAAAATTCTCTAACTTCAAAAGATCAACCAAGTGTGATAAAGCCTTAGCTCGGTGCGATATAAGATTCTTAGTTTGAAAAGGTAATTGTGCTGCAGTAAGCTTTCGTCCTTTTAGATAGAATAAAGGATCATAGCCAAAACCTCCAGTTCCACGCTCCTCAAGAGCAATCTCTCCTTCCCAAAACTCCTGAACTATAATTGGAGTTGGGTCATCATAGCTTTTAACCAAAGCTAAGGCACAACAATACCTTGCAGTTCTATCTCCCTCTTTTACCCCTTTTAACGCCTCCAAAAGCTTTTCATTATTTGCCTTATCATCACCATGCTCACCTGCATAACGAGCAGAATAAATACCAGGGGCTCCCTTTAAATAATCTACACATAAACCTGAATCATCGGCAATTGCAGGTAACGATGATTCTTTTGCTGCATGACGGGCTTTTATAAGCGCATTTTCTATAAAACTAAAACCATCTTCTTTAGGAGACTTTATATTTAATTGCGACTGCATTACTACCTCAAAGCCCAAAGGCAAAAGTAATGCATTAAACTCTTTAGCCTTTCCCTGATTTGAGGTTGCTAAAACAATTCTTTTTTTATTATCTGTCATCATTTTTCCTTAATTTATAACTCATCTTTAGGCTTGCTATTTAATACTCTTAAAGCCTCTTTAGCAGCCTTGGCAATTATCTTTTCATGAGATAAATGGTAAAAATTAAATTCGGCTAAATCATCAACCGTTGCTTTATTGTGTATAGACATGGCTAGCATTTGAGCAATATGATCACCTCCTACTGCACAAATTTCAGCACCTTTTACTTCATGGCTTTCTACATCAGTGTAAATACACACCACACCTCCATCCTCACGTTGAGATCTATATTGGCCTAGATGCAGTATTACCTGAGTAATAATAAAGCGCTTATCATATTTATCCGCCCGCTCTTTCATCTCATTTAAGCTTAATCCTACAATAGCTAGTACAGGATCAGTATGAACTATTGAAAGTCTTACCTGTTGAGGTTTATCTATAATATTAGGAAATAATGCCGCATTACGACCTGCATATCTTCCCTGAGCTATAGATAAAGTTGTAGCTTGAGAAACATGACATACATCACCTGCTGCAAAAATATTGGGGACTGTTGTCTGCAATGTTTTTTCGTCAATTTTTATTGAACCATTACGATTTAAACTTATCCCAATATCCTGCAGATTCATTCCCCCAACATTAGGAATGCGATCTGTTGCAGCAATTACCCCTTCCATAAAAAGATAATTTTCAAATTTTCTGTCATCTATATAGTAAATTGCATAACCATTTTGCTCATTCTCAATTGAGGTTATGAAAGTATCTACATATAGATTAAAACGAGATGAAAGCATTCTGTGAGCTACTGTCAGCACATTTTCATCAGTCAGATCCCAAAGCTTGCGCTGACCAAAAACAGCTACATTAACCCCAAGATAAGCTAAAGACTGCCCAAGTTGTAAACCTGCTAAGGTACTTCCAAAAATTGCAACTGAAGATGGTATTTTTTCTAACTCAAAAAACTCGTTTATGGTTAACACCCCTTTTAATCGGGACTGCTCATAAGTCACCATAGGGGTTGATCCGGTACAGATAATTGCAGTTTTAAATTTAACTAAAGTCTCATTCTCCACAACTAAGTTATTTGTATCAATAAACCTTGCTACACCTTTTAAGCGTCTTTCCTCTGGAATACGATATAAAAAAGACAATACATCAGATGTAGCTCTTGATCTAACCTGCCGAATTGAATTTAAAACATTTGAAATGTCATAACATCCCTCTTTTGTTGTTTCAATTCCATAATCATCAAATGTAGCTTCAGCATGACGGGCAATTCCTGCTGACATTAAAAGAGATAAAGGAAGCTCTCCTGAGCGCTGAGCAGATGTTCCAAGAGGACCTAATTCTATGATTACACAAGAAACACCTTTTGACTGAACTTCACGAAAAGCCTCAAGGCCTGCACTTCCTGCGCCTAATACCACAGTATCGCATTCAACAGTCCTCATAAAATAATCCTTTAAGATTTCAGATTAAAATTAAAAACTATTTTATATTATAGCTTTTTTTTAATATAGAACCTTTATAAGGCTTAAGGCACAAGATATTTATCAAGAGATAACTTTTGTGAGAAAACAAAATTTACTTAATAAAAACATAAATTTTTTATAAAACCACTAATATTACATATATAGTTTTGATAAACCTTATCAATAAAAAAGTTTGACATTATTAGTAATAATTACTATTATTGATACCAGAAACAACGAGGCTGAAGCTTCAAAAATATAAACTTAACAAAAAAGGAAAATACTATGTCTTTAATCAACAAAGAAATCGGCGACTTCTCCGTTCAGGCTTACCAGAATGATGATTTCCACACCGTTACTAAGAACGATATATTAGGTAAATGGTCTGTTTTCTTCTTCTACCCAGCTGACTTCACCTTCGTCTGCCCGACTGAATTGGCTGACTTACAAGGCAAGTATGAGGAGTTCAAAAAGATCGGTTGTGAAATCTACTCTGTTTCCACCGACACTCACTTTGTTCACAAAGCATGGCACGATGCCTCAGAAACCATCAAGGCTTTACAGTACCCAATGCTCGCCGATGCAGCTCACGTACTAGCCAACGAGTTTGGTGTTTTAATTGCTGATGCAGGTCTTGCAGAGCGTGGTACCTTCATTGTTAACCCAGAAGGCAAGATTGTAGCTTATGAGGTTGTAGCAGGTAATATCGGTCGTAACGCAGATGAATTACTACGTCGTGTAGAAGCCTTACAGTTCGTAGCTGAGCACGGTGATCAGGTTTGCCCTGCTAAATGGCAGCCTGGTGCAGAAACCTTAAAGCCAGGTCTCGACCTCATCGGCAAGCTTTAATAAAAGTTAAGTTATAATAAAAAGGGTCCTTATGGACCCTTTTTAAATTCAGGGTAGATAATATGGAAAACAAAGATTTATTTGATGCAGTAATAGTTGGTGGTGGACCTGCAGGTCTTACTGCTGCCATTTATTTAGCAAGGGCTAGATATCGCGTTGTCGTAATTGAAAAAGAAAAATTTGGTGGTCAAATCACTATAACCTCTGAGGTTGTAAATTATCCTGGAGTTGAAAAAGTATCAGGAGAGGCCTTAACGTCTACCATGCAAAAACAAGCCCAATCCTTCGGAGCTGAGTTTATGGTAGCCGAGGTAAAATCTATTGAAAATAACGGTGATATAAAAATCATCAATACCTCTTCAGGTCCAATAAAAGCATTCAGTGTACTTATTGCCACAGGAGCAAATCCTCGTCGCTTAGGTTTTGTAGGGGAAGATAAGTTCAGAGGTCGTGGTGTTGCCTACTGTGCTACCTGTGACGGAGAATTTTTTACTGGAAAAGAACTTTTAGTTATAGGCGGTGGATTTGCCGCAGCTGAAGAGGCTATGTTCTTAACCCGCTATGCAAGTAAGGTCACAATTTTAGTAAGAAAGGATAAGTTTTCCTGTGCGTCCTCAATTGTAGAAGAACTTTTAGAAAACCCTAAAATTAAGGTTTTATATCACCATGAATTAAAAGAAGTTAAAGGTGATGAAAATGGTATTAAGCAGGCTGTAATTTTCAACAATGAGACAAAAGAAAGCTTTGTATATGAAAGCAATGACAAAGCAAGCTTTGGAGTTTTTGTCTTTGCCGGATATGTACCTAATACTAGCTTAGTAAAAGATATGTTGGATTTAGATGAAAGTGGCTACGTTATCACTGATAAGAACTTAGAAACATCATCTAAAGGAATTTTTGCTGCAGGAGATATCTGTATAAAACCACTAAGACAGGTTGTTACAGCAACAGCAGACGGAGCCCTTGCTGCTAATGCTATGGAAAAACTTGCAGCATCAATGCAAGCTAAAACAGGTCTTGTTCCTACTGCACCTAAAGTTAATATTCATAAACAAGAAAACACTGGATCTGGCTCTACTTCAAAATTAAATCAAGCTAAATTTATAAGCCCTGACATGCTCCCTCAACTTGAGGCTGTGTTTGGACGCTTAACCTCCAATTTAACTCTTGAGATTTATAAAAATGAGGATAAAAAGAGTATTGAGCTTTTAGAAGCAATGAAGGAGCTTGTTTCCCTGTCAGACAAACTTTCTCTTAAGGAAGTTAAAGATGGTGATGGAGCTCCATGCGTTAGAATTCTAAAAGACGGAGTATTTTCAGGTTTAGCCTTCCATGGTATTCCTGGGGGACATGAATTCACTTCATTTATCTTAGGAATTTATAATGTAGGCTCACAAGGTCAAGCTATTGATCCTTCTGATCTAAAAAATATTTTAAGCATTGATAAGGAATTAAAGATGAAAGTATTTGTTTCCCTATCATGCACTATGTGTCCTGATTTGGTTGTCGCCGCTCAGCGTATGGCTAGCTTAAATCCACTGATTGAAGCTCAGGTATATGATCTCAACCTATTCCCTGAACTTAAGGACAAATATAAAGTTATGTCTGTTCCAGTCTTAGTTATCAATGATGACAAGGTAAGTTTCGGTAAGAAAAATATAAGTGAGATTTTAAAGCTTATATAGTATAAAAGCGCATAAAAAAACTTCCATAAGATTTATCTACCTTAAGACCTACTTCCTAATACACAAGGAAATAGGTCTTTTTAATTTTATTAGTCAACCTTTGAAGATTTTTAATTTAAAGTTTGCTTAATTTGACCTTTTATTTCAGAATTTAATAAAACTATTTTTTTGAGGGAGTATATATGGATTTTCCTAATTTAAGTCCTTACAAGGGATTTATATTTGATTTAGATGGAACGTTAATCAATTCCATGCCTTTCCACGTTAAGGCTTGGCTTAAGGTTACATCAGAGCACGGCTTTAACATTGATCCAAAACTTATCTACGACATGGGGGGAGTATCAAGTAGAGATGTGGTCCTACACTTTAAAAGTTTAGGTCATAATGTTGGAAATATTGATGATTTTGTAACACGTAAAGTCGAGCTTTACCGTGAAAATATGGATAAAGTAGAACTATTCCCAAAGATACTTAAAATTTTAAATGACGCACATCAAAGAGGATTAAAAGTCGCTGTAGGATCAGGAACCCAACTTAAAAACGCTCAAGATATTCTTAGAATTCATAATCTTTTAGACATCATGGATGCCGTTGTAACATCAGAAATGGTTAAAAATCATAAACCATATCCTGATACTTTTCTTTTATGTGCAGAGAAATTTGGGCTAAAATCTTCAGAATGTATAGTTTTTGAGGATGGACCTTTAGGAATTGAAGCTGCGCTTAAAGCAAATATGGACTGCATAGAAGTCCAAAATGGAGAATTTGTCGCTTTTCATAAAGCATAAAACAAAAATTCACCCCATTATAACGACTGCATTCCTGATGCAAGAGATAATGGGGAAACTCAAATTGCAATATATACAATTTAGTTAATTCTAGGTACAAGGAAAAACTTTTTACTACCCTAACAGATGAGCTAAATTAACTATTTTCCCGATCTAAAGTCGCTGTTTTGGAATATCGATCTATGGAAAAGAGCCCTCTGCGCCATTACCACTTTAAGTTATGTGACAGAATAATATTTTAATTTATGGAAGAATAACTAAACATAAATGCAAGCACCCTCGAAAGGAATATTGTAGAAACTGCATTTAGGCAATACAA
>CALFLJ010000237.1 GCA_937880335.1 uncultured Succinatimonas sp. | reverse complement strand
TTTAACCTCCATTACCTCATCACGCAAAGCCTTATTCCAACGATAGTCTGTATCACCTTTGTCAGACTGTACTCCGTTATCTAATAATTCTCTAATAGGCTCTATCATAGAATAAGGGAAGCAAATGTGAATATCTCCGCCACCCCCATCCAAATCTAAGTGGAATTGATTAACAATAAGAAGCTCTGATGGACTTACAATATTAGCCATGGAAGGGTTAACTTCGGAGTCTAAATATTCAAACTCCACATCCATAACCGGAGCCCATGCCTCTTTGTAATCGGTGAAGATCATTTTTAAAAGCTTTTGAATAATTCTTCTTTCAGTTGGAGTAAACTCTCGGCCCTCAATCTTAGTTCGAAAACGCCCCTCTCCACCAAAAAAATTCTCCACCAAGATAAAGACTAAACGTGCCTCTAAAGTAATTAATGCAGTACCTTTTAAAGGTCTAAAACGAACCATGTTTAAAGATGTCGGAACATAAAGAGTTTGTACATATTCACCAAACTTCATCATATTCACACCAGTCCAAGTTACCTCAGCACTGTGTCGCATCATATTAAAAAGGCTGATACGCATATGACGCGCAAAACGCTCATCAACTAACTCTAAAGTAGGCATGCGGCCACGAACGATGCGCTCCTGTGAGCCAAAATCGTAAACCTTAATACCTGAGTCATCTACCGGATTCTCAGGCTCAACCTCGTCAGCTCCATGTAATAGAGCATCAATTTCGTCCTGAGTTAAAAATTCAGTCAAGACCTACTCCTTACTGCATCACAAAACCGGTAAACAAAACCTGAGTTACTATAGGATTATGAGTAACCTCAGAAAGTTTTTTTCGTATAGCGTCTAAAAGCACGAGCTTTAAACGCTGCTTGCCACTTGGCATACGAAGTTCTTCAAAACTCTGTTTACTTAAGATTCCATCGATAATACTATTAACTAAAGAGAGGTGTTTTTTTAACAATTCCTCATCAGAGCTTGGAACTGCTAAAAAAATATTAATTTGTACAGTATGAGTTTTATTATAGCTTACAAGATTTAAAGTAAAGGGATCACCACAGCTTAAATAAACATCACGTTTTGCCTCTCGTGAAGCCTCTGCAACAGCTGCTCTTTGTACTGCTAGCTGCTCAGGATTAGGTCCACGCTTTTCAAAAGGCGGCCAATTAAAAAAATAAGCCCCTCCTACATAAGCTCCTGAGCCTAATATGATTAACAAGACGAGCAGTAAAACAATTTTGAAGATTTTACCTTTGGTATTTTTGGGCAAATCATCATCTGTTTGTTTACCTTTTGCTGCCGCCATTGTTCCCTCCTAAGTTATTATTGTTTCAGGCAAATAAATTTAAGCCATCATTATTTTCTAAATCTAAGGACTTATCCTCACTTAAAGATACATCTTCATCATCTTTAGCTAAGAAAGGCTGTTCTCCAGACTGTTTGTAATTTTCACCATCCTCAAACGAGCCATTATCCTGAGAAAAGCTCTGTTGAGAATTTTCAGAGTTATCACTAAGATAATCAGCTATTTCAGCTTTAGCATCAATATTTACCTGCTTTAAGCTGTCTCGTAATAAGGATAGTCCCTGCTCTAAAATTTCTTTTGTTGCAGGATTTGATGCTGCTATAGTAATTTTAGCATTATCTTCCCCCTCAACGGCAGCAATTGATATTTTCATTGCCCCTAAATGCTCAGGATTGAGACTTAAATCGACAGTCTTAAGGTTTTTAGAGGCCATAGTCATAACTTTTTGAGTAATAGCCTCAGCATTTTCTTTTAAGTTCTGACTTAATTTCATTAAGTCAGTCGCATTTTCGGTCTTAGTAAAACCATTCTTACTGAGGGTTTTCTGAGCTTTAGCAAACATAGTTGCATAATTACTGCCAGAACTCAAACTTGCATCTAGTTTAGTATTTATGCTATTTCCTAGAGAAGTAAAATTTGCCGAGCCTTTATTAGAATCCCCTGATACTGCCCCTAATATCTGTGGATTTGTTAGGTTCTGATTCATTCCCTGACGTAAAATTTCCAAACTCTCGTTTACTGACAGAATATCAGAAGATTTTGTTTTAAAACTATTCTGCCAATTACTATTATTTTGAGAGTTTAGCTTATCAAGGTTTTCCTGTACATTTATATCGTTAAAATCTTGTTTTGAGAATATTTCCTTGGAACTTACTTTAACAGCGTACACGTTAGCTTTTTGCCCTAACTCATTAAGGCCTAAATTAGAAAGATTATCATGCTCTGTAATGGTATTTGTGTTTTTACTCTCGGAGATTTTCTGTTCTATATTACTTTTAACACTATTTAGTTTATTTAAATCATCGTTTAATTTTAAAATCTGAGATGAACTTTCCTCATAAGCTGTATTAACTTGGTTTATATTTTCATCTTTGCACTCAAAACTATATAAATCATAATCTTTATCAAGATCTTTTGTTTCTTTTAAATCCCTTTTTTCGTTAAGATTATCTTTTTCTGAGCTTTTCTTTTGTACCTTACCACCTTCTATAGCGGCAAGTTTTTTACTTTGGTGTAAAACCTCATTATTTTTCATGAAGTTTTCTTGCATTTTTGAAAAAACACCTAAGATTGAGGAATTATCTTTATTACTGTTTGAGATCTGTGTGGTTAAAAGGCTTAAAAAGTCTTCTCCCATATGGGATAAAGCATCACTTTCGATTCTGCCATTTGAGGCAAAATTGGCCGTTTTTGCATTATTTACTGAGGCAATATCTGACATTTTCCTCTCCTAATCTTTTATTATTTATTTTATTTTCAATAAATTAGCTTAAAGATAAATTAAATTTACTTAAGAGTTATGCATTAATAATGCATGAAGTTTGCCAAGATATTTATTTATACTGTGAAGTGTGTAATTTAATATTTGAATTATTAAGCGCCTCACAAAGGAGGCACTTATTTTTATTATATTCTTAGATTAGCGAAGGCAATTCTCAGATTTATACAAATTATATAAATATTCTACAAATCATGTCATATAAATTTATTAGCGTTTCATTCTCTTTCAGTGAGCTTTTGAGCAAATTTTACAGAAACTAATTCATCTGCAAGCTTTTGTTCTACTTTTGCTTGTTTTAACATTGCATCTCGTTTTTGTCTGGCAATAAGTTCCTCGATTATTTTTCGCTCTTGCCTTGCTTTAAGATAAAGCTGATGCTTGTAGCTCACCTCATTTTCAAGCTTTAACCTAATATCTGCCTGTTGCTCCTCAATACTCTCAAGTTTAGTAATAAAAGTCTGATAAGATAAATAGGTTTGCATATTTAGATTAGATTGAGACTTAGTTTGCATCTCTTGAATATATGTGGATTTAAAATCGCGCAGCTGATTAAGTTTTTGAATGAAAAGCTCAAGTTTACTTTTAGCCTTTCCATAATCAGAAAAAGCCTCTTCCTCTTTTTTAGATCTTAGCTTTAAAACCAAATCAAGACTTGACATACTTAAGACCTAGCAACTATTGTTTGTTTTGATTTTTAAGGCCAGTTAGAGCCTGCATCTTCTTTTGTGCATCATCAATTAGAATTTGAGCTATTCCCTGCAACTGCTGCAAAGATTTCTGATAACTTATGATCTCCTTCATTCCTTGTTGAGTAAATTCATCAATATGAGGTTTTATCATAATCGCCTGATCAACTGCAGGATCTGAACCTTTTTGGTAAGCTCCTATCTGAATTAACTCACGACTTTGCGTATATTGAGCTAAACACTGCCTTATGGTTCGAGCCATCATCAAATGTTCTGCTGAAACTACAGCAGGCATAACACGACTTACAGATTTTTCCACATCAATTGCAGGAAAATGACCACTGTCAGCTAAATTTCTTGATAAAACAATGTGGCCATCTAAAATAGCACGAGCTGAATCTGCAATTGGATCTTGTAGATCATCTCCCTCAACTAAAACAGTAAAAAACGCAGTAATAGATCCCTGATCCCTTCCCCCCATGCCGGCTCTTTCTACTAAGGCTGGTAATCTTGCAAAAACAGAAGGAGGATAACCTTTAGTTGCAGGAGGCTCACCTACTGCAAGAGCGATTTCACGTTGCGCCATAGCATAACGAGTAAGCGAATCGATCAAAAGTAAAACTTTAAGTCCGCGATCTCGAAAGTATTCTGCAATTGACAATGTCGTCTCACAGCCCTTTAAACGCATAAGAGGAGAGGCATCTGCAGGAGCTGCAATGACAACAGCTCTCTGACGACCCTCCTCACCTAAGATATCATTTATGAACTCCAGTACCTCTCGACCACGTTCACCTATTAACCCGACAACTACAACGTCAGCTACTGTGCCTCGAGTCATCATGCCCAAAAGCACAGACTTACCTACACCAGAACCTGCAAAAAGTCCCATTCTTTGACCTTCACCTATGGTTAAAAGAGCGTTAATAGCCCTTACACCAACATCTAAAGGCTCATGGATAGGACGACGCGACATTGGATTTACTTTTTTGGGAAAATACGGTTTGTCCGAACTTACTAACGGACCTAAGCCATCTATGGGTTTTCCAATACCATCTAAAACCCTACCTAAAAGATGCATACCATAAGGATAATTCTCCTTACCACTTACAGGTATAACCTCATCTCCACTTTGTACTCCGATAATCTCATCGGTTGGCATTAAAAAAGTCAATTCTCCATCAAATCCTACCACCTCAGCTGACATAGGGCCTTGGACAGTATTTATTTGACAGCTTGTACCAAGAGGTACTTTAAGACCGCAAGCCTCTAAGGTCAGGCCTACTACACGCGTAAGCTTACCGCAAATTACAGGATCACTTTCTTGTTTAGGTAATTCAATCTCTCTAAGAGATTTTAAAAGCTCATTCATAAATCTTGTTTAGGATCTTTATGATCTTTTGGTTTAAACTATTTCTTGATTATCAGGCTCTAAGGCTTTGAGGTCTTTATCCTCATTATCTGCATTTATATCTACACCAGTAGTTTTTTCATCATGTTGCTTTGCGGCTTTAGCATTTAGCAAAAACTTCTCTAAAAGTTCGTCTATACGCTCTTGTGATAGGATTTTTATTTGAGATTTTCCCAAAACAACTTTTACATCTCCTGGGCTTAATTCAGGATTTTCGGTAAACTGCCACTTTTGCGCCTGCATATATTCACGACCTATACAGGAGATGGCAACAGATAAATCATCTGGATTAAATTCAAGACTTGCTCCTTTTCCATTTTGTGCAAGCAAGCTTGTAGCTTTTAGAATTGTAGCTTTCAGAGTATCCTCGCTTAGTGGTAAATACTCCTTTAGGATTACCTTACATAATCTTGAGACCATATAGACCAATTCGTCTAAAACCTCTTCATCAAGATTACGCAAAGGACTTGCCAGAGCATCTGCTAAATGCCTAAATCTTTGTACTTGTGCACTTACAACTTGCTCCCCATTTTGCAAACCTTGAGCATTGCCCTGATTGAATCCTTCCTGCTGTCCTTTTTCAAAGCCGGCCTTATAACCATCATCATAGCCTAACTTCTGTCCCTCTTGACGTCCTAAATTTACCCCTTCCTCATGGCCTTGTTCTTTACCATCTAAAAGACCTTGGGCAAATCCTTTGCTTTTTCCCTCACTAAAGCCTTTATTAAAGGCATCCTCTGTGATTTGCTCAAGCTCTGCAACTGTAGGACCTACTACAGGACTTTTTACTATCTCCTCCGCTTCACTGTCAGCCTCAGGCTCAAGATCTTCTCTTTCTTCTCTTTCTTCTCTTTCTTCTTCAATCTTTTTACCACCAAAAAGGGGATAACCTAAGGCATTAGTTAGATTATCATCGCTATCGTCCATCATAGGCCAGGACTTAATATCAAAATTATCATCCTTTATTACTCTAATCTTTGGAATTTCTTCATTCTTTTGTAAAAAATTAGGATATGGCTCAATAATATCGTTTTGCGTCTCGCAAAAAGATGCATTTAATTCCTTGTTATAATCACGTTTATTTTGTGACATAGCCTAATCCTTAAATAAAGTCATTATTTGCGCCAGCACGGGTAAGCATAATGGCCCCAGATTCAGCTAACCTATGAGCTATAGCTAAAATCTCCTTTTGAGCTGCTTCAACATCAGAAAGCTTAGTAGGTCCCATAGCAGCAAGATCTTCACGTAAAGAGTCTGCAGCACGGCTTGACATATTCTTAAAGAACTTATCTTTAAGAGTATCGTCTGCACCTTTTAAGGCCTTTTGTAAAACATCCGATGGCACATCACGTAAAAGAGTTTGAACAGAACGATCATCTACTGTAGCTAAGTTTTCAAATACAAACATGAGATCTTGAATGGTGGCACTCATCTCCTTATCTTGGGCTCTAATTGCATCCATAAGCTTAGTTTCAGTGGCACTATCTAGATAGTTCATAATATCAGCTGCACTCTTAAGGCCACCAATCTTAGCACTTTGAGAACCTGCCGCACCTGCAAATTGTTTTTCCATAATCTCGTTTAATTCCTGTAAAGCTGCAGGCTGTACTTCCTCTAATGTTGCAATACGCATAATGAGATCAAGACGCACAGGCTCAGGGAATTGCGATAAAATTTCTGCACTTTGCTCAGGATCAAGATAAGAAAGCACAATAGTTTGAATCTGAGGATGTTCATGCTGAATAATAGTTGCAACCTGTCGAGCATCCATCCACTTTAAAGAATCAAGTCCACGGGAACCTGTGCCTAGGGAAATCTGTTCTATTAAATTATTTGCTTTCTCAGTTCCCAAAGCTGAAACTAAAGCATGTCGGACAAAGTCACTATTACCTAAACCTAGGTTAGAATGCTTGGTTACATCAGTTAAAAAACTCTTATGTACAGCATTTACCTGAGCTTGTGAGAAATTTGCCACCTCGCTCATTCTCACACCTAAACGCTGAACCTGCTTAGGTTCAAGATTACGGAAAATCTGGGCTGCATCTTCCTCAGATAAAGATAACATCAATAAAACAGCCTTATCTAAACCTGACATTTTGTTTAGGGCACTTTTCTCGTCGTCTGTAAGTTCTAAAGCCCCCACATTGTTTGATGCCATAGGCATTAAAGACTTTTTATCATTTCCCCCCATGGCCACTAAGGATGTATCATCTGTGTTATCGGACATAAATGCTCCTATCTATTTTCCTTATTAAGATCGGACATTAACCAATCCTTAATAACCTCTGATGTCAGTTGAGGCTCATTAGATGCCAATGTACGAACAGCTTTTAATAAATCAGCCTCCTTTCGTAAGTTTGGCAGCTCAATACCTCCGTCATTATTAATAGAATAAACCTGATTGGCAAGTTCATTATCACGAGCTATTAGGTCAAGATCATCATCCCCCTCTAAGGCTGACTGATCATCAAGCTCATCTGTATCAATATTTTCAACCTCACTCTCTTCACGCTTAAGGAGACGATTGAGCATAGGTCTTATGACAAAGATAATCAAAATTAAAATTACTAAAACCGCTCCACCTATGCGAATTAAGCGATAGAAGAACTCCTGCTCATACCAGGGGATTGGAGGATGGGCATCTGTATGTGGAAAAGATACAGTCTCAACATGCACAAAATCCCCACGTCTTTCATCAAGGCCTAAGCCACCACGGACAAGATCTGCAATTTTATCTAAATCTGATTGAGGACGAGGCTCGTAAACTACAGCTCCATCTGGAGTTTCTTTTCTGACATAATCAACTGCAACAGATACTGTAAGTCGAGATACTACATTTGAAGGCCTTACAGTATGACGTACCGTAGTATCAACCTCATAATTACGCACAGCCTCTCGGCTTTGACGACTATTGCTTAACTGTTCATTTTGGCCTGTAGCAGTTCCATCTTTAAGCTGCTGAGGTATTGTCGCATTTGCAGGAGGCTGATTTGACAGAGAGCCAGGCACGCCGTAAGGGGTACCTTTATTCTCGCCCCCTTGCTCCTCTTTTAAAGTTTCAGAGCGCACAGCTTGATTATCTGGATTGTAAAGTTGCGAGGTTTCCTCTTGAGTTGTTGTATCTAAAGTAACATCAACCTCAGATGAATAATTACCGATGCCTAACATGGGAGCTAAAATAGAATCAAGCTTATCGCGATATTGAGCCTCGCGCATAGTTCTAAGCTCAAACTCCCTTTGTAGTTTATTTTCAGCTGTATTTTGACTTGACTGGGCACTTAGCTGTCTGCCATGCTGATCAGTTACTGTAACATCCTTAGATAAAAGATTATGAACTGAGGATGCAACCATAAAACGGATTGAATTTACATTCTCAGGACTTAAATAAGCATTGTTGCGCAAGGTTACAACAACTGCTGCACTAGGCCTATTCTTTTGGCGAGCAAAAACATTTTCTCTTGGTATAGCCAAAAGAACTGTAGCGTGTTCAACCCCCTCCATTCGCTCAATAGCACGGGCTAATTGCATCTCACGGCTATGCTTAATACGCTCGCTTTCAAGTCTTTGAGATACACCAAAGCCCTGATCAGTCATAAGAATATCATCCCCTTCATCATAAGATGAATTAGGTAAGGCTATTCCCTTTCGTAGCATAAGCTCAGTAATTGACGAATACTCATCGGCTGAAACAATAATAGAATTTTCAGGTCCTAAACGATAATCAAAACCTTCATTATCGAGAAAATCTAAAACCTTACCAATCTCTTGAGCTGAATAGGATCCTAGCTGACGTTCAGTAACTGAGCTTTTGCTTGAAGATGAGGTAAAGCTCATAGTTACAAAGATAATGGCTGTAGCGAAAATTAAGGTTAAACCTAAAAGCATCAAATAATGCAAGTTCTTCCTATCAGAAAAAAAGCCCTTAAGGCCTTTAGCCTTGCTATTGCCTTCCTCCTTTGAAGCCTTTTTATCCTCAGTATCAGCTCCAAGAGCCTCTGTATAATTTTTACTTTCTTGGACGTTGTTTGTTTGAGCTACTACCTGAGATGAATTATTTGCATTAGCTGCAAGCGGAAATTCATTTTCAGCCATGAATTTTATCCTTTATTATCTTAAACCGTCATCTGAGAGATGGTCCTATAAGCCTCAAGTAATTTATTTCTTATCTGTAATGTAGCCTCAAAGGAAATTCCTGATTTTTGAGATGCCAACATTACGTCAGAAAGAGTAACTGATCTATCACCTAAATCAAAACGGGTCTGCAGATCACTTGAGGTATTTTGCAAAATATTGACGTTATCAAAAGCCTCTCCTAGCATGTTTTCAAAAGCACCGATTTTATCGCCACAGCTTATTTCTTCAGTCTTCTTTTCATTCATAGAGACTGCATCTGCATAGGCATCCTCAAGCATAGATGAAAATGAGGCCTCTGAACTTTCATCCTTAGGCTTTATCTCAGGACTTTTAGGAATTTGTACCTGAGGATTTACTACATTATCAAAAGGCTTGGCGGTAGCCTGAGTGCTTAAAGCTTGCATTTGCTTTTGCATATTTTGCAATGCAGCCATAATGGAAGTATTGCCTGAAATTCCTGAAATCATTACCGCCTCCGCTGTCAATATTTTGACTAAAAAAACTATGCTGTAATGATTATTTCAATTTCTATGCCAGATACAAAAAAGCTTAAAACTAAATTTAACATCTTTGTTTATTATACAACTTGGGTGCAAATTTCTTAAACAAAGGACATTAGGCTTTGATAAAAATCTAAAAAAGGAC
>CALFLJ010000236.1 GCA_937880335.1 uncultured Succinatimonas sp. | reverse complement strand
CGGTTGCAGCTGTACCACCTGCAACTAATGCAGTCACACAACCATTTAACATTAAAGGCAATGCAGAGCTTAAAGCTAAAACGAGAGCATAACGTTTGATTGAGGCTTTCATAAAAAATCTCCTGAAAATCTATAAGGATAATATACTCACGATTGCAAATTTTCTCAATCCACACATTTAAATATAATTACAGATTATAAGTTTTTTGTTTATATTTTTTTGATATTTACATCTGACTTTAAACTTAGTCTTTATACTACCTGACAAAATATTACTACTGTTACTGTCTTAGGGGGTTTTTAAGGCTTATTGACTTTTATGTTAGCCTTAAAGATCATACAGGCAAAACGACCACTCGTAAGATGTAACGATGATCTCTATCTTAAAACAAGAAAGGACTTAAGATATATATAAATACAGACAAAGGAATCAAGATTATGTTACATACAATGGATTTTTTTTCAACAAATTAAATTGACATATAACAGCTAGGGCTTTTTTAATAACTTTTAGGTTGACCTCTGTCTTTCTCTACTTTCTATATCTTATATATCCATTTTAGTAAGAAAAATACTGTCGTTATAAACTTAGACTAAGGCTTTACGATACCCTCGTTATTTTACCCAATTATATGGCAGAGCCATAAATATCAAGTATTCAGAAATATACTAAAAGCAAAAGACGTTTAACACAAAGCATACCTGCAGATATGTGCCCATCCCACAAAGAGCATCGTTTTGGCTCCTAAAAAAAATCCCCGAGACTTTTCAGTCTTGGGGACGAATAATCAAACAAACATAAGGAGTATGTGAACTATATCACAAAAATCTAAATGTGATCAAGATCAGAAAAAAAATTTTTTATTTTTTTGTTTTTAGGATTTATGAGCCTATTTTAATTAACACCATTCCTAATCTTCGTAAGCTAAATTTAAATTGCTGTCTTGCTTTGGTTTTATACATATTAAAGCTCATACACCACAGAACAATTAAGCCCCACCTATAAGACGTCTTTACTTTCATGTTGTTTAAATAAACTTTGACCTGACTTAAAATTTCATTTATTTAGATTATGTAATCTCCTATTTTTAGGATTTTTAACAAGATCTATATATTAAAAATGTTCAAAAAGTACCTTAAGCTTAATAATAAAAAAAAACTTTTTACCTTATTTTCCTGAATTTTATGCGGTAGCAGTTTTTATTGGGAATATATAGAAATTAAAACACCTGTAATTTAAAATTTTTTAAGCATCGTTTTGCGCATAAACCTGTATGCACCTAAATATTAGGCAATATCATAAATTTTTAGCATTCAGACTTAAAGTTCCTTCAAAATTACCTATAAATCAATGGAATTGTATTTAATATTGCAAAATATTCTGCCTTTTGAACTTTAAAATAAACTCTAACTTTTAATTGATATAAAAAATTAGTTGACTTTTTAATGTGAGATCAATAAAATGCACACCGTCAAGTCGGTGATTAGCGCAGCCTGGTAGCGCATCTCGTTAGGGACGAGGGGGTCGTAGGTTCAAATCCTATATCACCGACCATTTAAAGACAAATCTCAATTTAGTCGGTGATTAGCGCAGTCTGGTAGCGCATCTGGTTTGGGACCAGAGGGTCGT
>CALFLJ010000235.1 GCA_937880335.1 uncultured Succinatimonas sp. | reverse complement strand
CCGTGGAATATGGTTAGACTGGCAAGCTCAAGGTACACGTGTATCGCAGAACCTTATGCATGATAATAACCCGCCTAAAGGAACCTTTATTCCTCAGGAATTATCATTAGGTGAGGATATCTTTATCGAGGTAAGCCACGGTCCTACTTTAGTTGATAATAATATTCTTTTATCTGACTTTAGTATTAGATTTGCAACTCAAGGTGTAGCTTTTGTTCACAACATCATCTCAGGACCTTTTACTGAGGTTGGTAAAGGAACTAACAACGCTATGACAGATGAAAGACGTTATACACCATATCATCTGCCACATCGCACTGAAGTTGCTGGATTTATGACCTTCTTACATGGAGACAATCGTTTCTACAACAATATCTTTATAGGTCATAAGCCAAAGGAAGAGCACTTGGAAACTGCAGAACGCCTTAAGATCACTTTAGATTATCCAACAGGTTTATCTCAGTTTGATGATTACCCAACACAAGAAGAGTTTAACAAGCTCTACTTCGTTGAAGGTGACAGAGGTGCTGCAGAGGACCGCCAAAAATATTACCTACATCTACCTATTTATGCTGCAGGTAATATTTACTGTAATGGTGCTAAACCTTGGGCTAAAGAGCATAACTATAAAGTTATTGATGAAAAGATCGAGATTTCATTAGAAGAGAATTGTAATGAATATAAGCTTAAAACAAATCTTTATGAGAATTTGCCTAAGATAGATCTTGAAATTCAGTCTTCAACTACTTTAGGTAAAGCTTTTGAGCCTGAGCAAAGGTATGAAAATCATGATGGTTCAGAAATAATCTTTAATAAGGATTATTTTGATAACCACAGAGAAATTAACCCATTACCAGGTCCTTTTGCTTGCGCTTGTGAAGTAAATTCTAATCTGATTTAAAAAAACTGTGAATCTAATGTGCCCGCAAGGGCACATTCTTTTGAAGGTTTCTGTATGATTAAGGTCGCTATATTACACACAGTCGCATCTAGCATTGAGGTGCTAAACCGTAAGATCAAAACTAAAAATAAAAACGTAAATATTATAAATATATTAGATGACTCAATTTTACCTTCACTAGCAAAAAGTTCTTTAAATAAAGAATACGTATATAACAAACTTCAAAAGTATTGCGAATTTTTAATAAAAGAAGATGTTCAAGCAATCCTTATAGCCTGTGCAACTATATGCCCCTTTGCCCAGTATATTAAAGATAAAGTAAAAGTTGAAGTAATCCCAATTGATGATGCTTTAGCTTGTTTTATTGCAAAAGAAAAACATCATGCCCTTTTAATAGGCACTATACCCTCGGCTATAGAAGAATTACCTAAATTACTTTTTTCAAAAAATCCGAAAATAAAATTACCAAAGAGATTATAGAAAGAAAAGACTTAGGTGACGATGAGAAAAATTTTAATTATTTAAAAGACAACATATATAAGGCAATTTTAAACAAAGATAAAGACGTTGATTGTATTGTATTTACCCAAGTATCTTTATCCAAAATAGTTCAATTAGAAGATCTTCCTTCAAAAAAAATGGTTTTTAGCTGTGATGATTTTGCGATAGATAACTTATTAACTAAATATGACTAAAAAGGATTATTTATGACTATACATGTACAAAATCCTGTTGTAAAAGGATTTAACCCTGATCCCTCTGTAATTCGTGTTGGTGATGATTATTACCTAGCAACATCTACCTTCCAATGGTTTCCTGGAGTACAAATTTTTCACTCCAAAGATTTAGTTAATTGGACATTAATTGCCCAT
>CALFLJ010000234.1 GCA_937880335.1 uncultured Succinatimonas sp. | reverse complement strand
AAGGAGTTTTTTATAGTCCGCTAGTTTGTGAAAGTTTTAATTTAACTAAAATCCATGAACTCTTGCTCCACCATCAACAGAAAAATCATGACCTGTAATATAGGTTGAAGCATTAGATAAAAGGAATAACATCATCTTACCAATATCTGTAGGCAATCCGAAATGATCTAGCATTGGCTTATTAGCCGCAGCTGCTTTTCGGTCTGGATTATCAGCAAACATCTTCTCGTTAAGTTTAGTTAAAAACCAACCAGGAGAAACACTATTAACCAAAATATTATCGTGTTTCCACTCCTCAGCAAGTCCGTGTGTTAAACCAACAATACCAGACTTGGTCATACAGTACGGTGTAACACCACTAAAACCCATATATGCCCCCATAGAAGAAATAGAAACAATACGACCAATATGCTCTGATTGTTTTAAATAAGGGTAGCATAACTGACAAAGACGTAATACTGCTTCCAGATTTACCCTTTCGATCAGTCTATACTTATCAATAGGAAAATTTTCCGCACGTTCTTTGTATGTTATACCTGCATTGTTAATAAGAAAATCAATTTTTCCTTCATTTTTAACAACATCCAAAACAGCCTTTTCTAGTGCTTCATAATCTGTTAAATCAATCTTAACATCTACCATTTTACCATCAGGGATATCCTCTTCTTTTGAGCTATCTCCACGATCAAAATTATAAATTTTAGCTCCTGCGTCAGCTAATACTTTAGCCTGCCCCATACCTAAACCACGTGAGGCACCTGTTATAATGCCAACATGACCTTCTAACGAAAATAAAGAATTTACAAACTCTGAACTATTCATTTTTTTTCCAAAATTCATTCATATTTTAAAACTTCATAACAACCTTGCATGCTCCAAACTTAGGATCTTGCGCAGTTTCGAAAGCTTTTTCAAATTCATCAATTGAGAAAATATGTGTAACCAGTTTATTAAGTCTATCAACTCTACTGGGCAAAGAATTCACAACTTCTGGAAATTTTCCGCACTCCATGCGAGTTCCTGAAATTGTTAACTCCTTCTTATTAACTAATCCAAAATTAATTGGAACTGGCTTAGAACCAAATGTCATTGGAACAATGCGTCCAGCCTGAGAAGCAAGATCTAACGATTGTTCAACCAAACCAGGAGCTCCGGCAGCATCAAAAATTACATTAACACCAGATCCATTACTCAACTGTTCAATAAGATCTTTTATATTTTCTTTAAGAGGATTTACTGTAAATTTTGCACCAAATGACTTTGCGAGTTCTAGTCGTTTTTCATTAACATCAGAAACGATGCATCTACCTCCACGACAACTTGCTACATCACATGTTATAAGACCAATTGGTCCTGCTCCATGGATCAACACAAGGTCATCTTTTATAACACTTCCTCGATCACATGCTTGTGCACCAATTGTGTATGGTTCCGCTAAAACAGCCTGTTCTGGTTTTAAAACAGAATCATATTTAACTAAATAACGTTCTGGTACTCTCATATACTCGCTATATGTACCGCTATGATGTACACCTAAAACCCTTAAGTTCTCACATACATTAGTACGACCAATTCGGCATGGATAACACTTTCCACAAAACTCAACAGCTTCTACTACAACAGGATCTCCTACTTTTAAACTGGTTACCCCATCGCCAACAGCTTCTACTACACCAGCCCCTTCATGTCCAATAATACGAGGGTATTGCACATAAGGATGAGAACCATGCATAATATGTAAATCAGAACCACAGATGCCAACCGCCGTCATTCTTACCAGGACATCGTCGGAGTTGGTAATCTGTGGCTTTTCTGTATTTATAATTCGCATTACATTGGGTTTTTCCACCAATATAGCTTTCATTTAGATTGCCTCCAAGGCATTTTCTTTAAAGTAGAAACCAAATCCTGCACCATCGCGAGGATATGCAAAGCCATTTTCAATATGCATGGTATTGTCGATTATTGAATCTATCCAGTCAAAAGATTCCGCACCAAAAGGCTTTTCAATAGTGCACAATAAAGGGACATCATAATCCTTATAGTAATGAGGCAGAACTGGTAACCCATGAGCTTGAGCCAATGATGCAGAATTACGCCAACCTTCAACACCTCCTAGTCTTACAATATCAGGTTGCCATAAATCCAATGCATTTCGATCTATTAAGTGCTTTAAAGCCTCAACGTTATACTCTCTTTCTCCCATTGCTAATGCAATGCCACACTTATTACGAAGTAACTCGTAGCCTGGATAATCTGTATTAACTACAGGTTCTTCGAACCATGTAATCCCGAGATCTACTGCTTTTTGTGCTAATGTTAAGGCAGAACTTACATCCATTCCTTGATTAGCGTCCATCATAATACGCACAGATGGACCTAATGCGTCACGACATTTTCTTAATCTTTCTAAATCACGTTCTATACTTCCTGAGCCAACCTTAATTTTGACAGCTGTGAAACCACGTTTTTTATAATCAAGAACCTCAGCAAGAAGCTCCTCTTCACTATAGGAAATCCAACCGCCAGAACCATAAACAGGAATCTTTTTAGCATTACTTCCCAAAACCTGCCAAATAGGAGCATTCAAAGTACGACACCACGCGTCCCACATTGCTATATTAATAACAGCACTTGCATTAGCATTTATTCCACTATTACCAAAATATTCGCTCTCCATTTTCCATGCATTATTAAATTTTATCGTTTCATTTACCTTGAATTTTTTAGAAAGAGTAAAATTACGAACATCTTTTAATGCGCCCTCAATTGCATTTGGACTGTAGTGGAATGACAAAAGATAACCCTGACCTTTAACTCCCCCTTCAGTAATTACTTCTGCCACATTAAAAGCAATCTTACTGATTGTATGAGTAGAATCTGCAATCGGGTGACTTAGTTCAGAGACTGCACGATAAAGATTAATTTCCTTTATTGAGGTATTTTTCATAGCTTCTCTCCTATATTTTAGCTAGAAATTATAAAATGGTTGTTCTTTAAAACAGTTTTCAGAAATCTGCTTAGAAGCTTTTATATGAACTAAAACAGCTTCTTTTATATTTTCTGGATCTCCTTTTAATACTGCATCAATAATATCTATATGCTCTCTTATAGAATTATCATGTTGAGGATCTGAAGCAAAATATCTAATTCTTTCATTATGGTCATATACATTTTGCATTGCTTTTACTAAAAAATTATTCGCACAGTACGAAAGAAACTCCAAGTGCATGTTGGAATCAAGTTCAATGTAATACTCCTTAGACTGAGTTTCATTAACCGCTCTGCCTGTACAAAGTCTCTCCCTAATTGCAATTAAGCTTTCTTTGGGCATTCTTTTAGATGCCTTAACACAAATATAGGGTTCATTTAAAATTCGCATATCATAAATTTCTTCAATAAGATGATGCGAAACAGGTCTTACAAAAGTACCTTTATTTGGAACTGTCTGTACAAAGCCATTTACTTTCAACTTCAAAATGGCTTCACGAACAGGAGTTCTACTAACATTTAATTCTTCACAAATAAGTTCTTCAGATAAATCCGATAAAGCCGGATAAATTCCTGAAATAATACGCTTTTTTAAAATATTGTATGCCTCATCAGCCTTACTCATTTTCTAATTTCCAAGTTTTGTATTCAACCAATATATTGGATGCATATTAGGTAAAAAAGAAATGTAAATCAAGCGTTTTTTTAGAAAAATAATGTGTTTTATAAAAAATGAGCCTTAATTCACAGATCTATATACCAGATATATATTTCTTGTATTTATTTTTCTATACTAAAAACATCACTAAATAATTAAAGAGTTTCTTATGCAAGCATTTCAAATCCATGAGCGTGACAATGTTTCTGTAGCCCTGACTGAATTGGCGGAAGGAATTAATATAAAAATATCTGGTAAAGAAATTAGATTACTTGAAAATATTCCCCGCGGTCACAAAATTGCCACAAACAAGATAAAACAAGGAGATGACATAATAAAGTATGGCTATCCTATAGGTATAGCTATAAAAGACATTAACGAAGGTGAAAAGGTTGATGAGAACAATATAAAAACAAAACTGGGAAAACTTCTCTCTTATACTTATTCTCCTCAAAAAAAGATAGAACAGAGCCCTTACATAAAAGACAGCGATAAAGCTCTTACATTTTTAGGATATCCAAGAATAAATGGAGATGTGGGAACTCGAAACGAAGTATGGGTAATCCCCACTGTTTTCTGTATAAATAACACTGCGGTTAAACTTGGCGATATTGCAAAAGACTTAGTAAAAAATTACCAAAACGTTGACGGTGTATTCGCATTCCCTCATCATTTTGGATGCTCTCAAATGGGAAAAGATCACCTAACGACACAGCAAGTTCTCAAAGGTTTAGTTAACCATCCTAATGCGGCATCAGTCTTAATAGTAGGTCTAGGATGTGAGAATAATAACATTGAAGCTTTCAAACAAGTATTAGGCACCTATGATGAAAATAGAGTTCGTTTTTTAAACACCCAAGATGTAAAAGGAAATGAACTTGAAGTTGGTACTGAAATTTTAAAAGAATTACTTGAATACGCAAACAAATTTAAGCGTCAACCTTGTCCTATTTCAAAAATACGTTTAGGACTTAAATGCGGTAGTTCTGATGGCCTTTCAGGTATTACAGCAAACCCTATGCTAGGAACCCTTACTGATCGTATAAGCAATTTAGGAGGAAGCGTTGTTATGACAGAGGTTCCCGAAATGTTTGGCGCTGAACAAGTACTAATGAATAGAGCTCAGGATAGAAAGGTTTTTGAACAAATAGTTGCTCTTATCAATAACTTCAAACAGTATTACATTTCACATGGCGAAATCATTTCAGACAATCCCTCCCCTGGAAACAAAAAAGGAGGAATTTCAACTCTTGAAGAGAAATCTTTAGGATGTCTGCAAAAAGGTGGCCGTGCTATTGTTAATGGAGTTTTACAATATACTCAACCACTGGAAAAAAATGGATTTTACCTTTTACAAAGTCCCGGAAATGACGGAGTTTCAACAACTGCTTTAGCTGTTTCTGGTTGCACTATCATTGTTTATTCAACCGGACGAGGGACACCTTTTGGAACTGCAGTTCCAGGCATAAAAGTATCTTCCAATAATAATCTATCAATAAATAAACCTAATTGGATTGACTTTAATGCAGGTCTTCTTGTTGATGGCAAAGATAAAAAAGAAGTTAGTGATGACCTTTTTAGAAAACTTATCCGTGTAGCATCAGGGGAAAAAACTCAAGATGAAATACACGGCTTTAAGGAAATAAACATTTGGAAGGATGGTGTAACGTTGTAAGGTCATATAAAAAGTCGATTACTAAGGGTAAAATCGGGCTAAAGGTAACGACTTCTAAAGGTAACTCAAATGAAAAAGAAAACAGATTTAACATATGAAGCAATTAAAGAACGCATTATATCTGGCGAATACCCACCTATGTCCGAATTGACAGAGGATGCTTTACAACAGGAGTTTAAATGTTCTCGTACTCCTGTACGAGAAGCTTTCATCAAACTTGCAGAAAACGGTTTCATCAATATATATGTGGGTAAAGCTACTTTAGTAAGTCCAATATCACAGGAGCTAATTGAGGAAATTTATGAAATTAGAGTTCTTCTTGAACCTCACATTGCAATAAGAGCAAGTGAATTTATTCCAGAAGATCTTTTAAAAGATTTACGAATTAAATTCACCAATCCTCCTGAATTCGAGTCAAACAGTGACCGTCGTTCTTATTTCATAAATTGTGATGGACTGTTACATACGTCCCTTTTAAATTATTGTGGTAACTCTTTTATGATCAAAGCGATGAAACTTATCTATGAGCATAATGAACGTTTTCGTAATTTTTCATCAAATCCATCCTCAGATGGAAGTATAAATGAGCACTTAGCCATAATAGATAGCCTAATATCAAGGGATACTCAGAAAATAGAGCAATCAGTATTAAACCATATAAAGGCATCGAAGAATATATCAATCAACGCTTACTTAAATAAGACCCGTGAATTAAATGCTAATAAAGCATTGGAAAAATATACTATTTCAAAACATAAACTTCTCTCATAAATTTTCAAAAAACAACAAAGGAGACTTAAATCATGCAAAGTGTAAACAAGCTATTATCTGTTGCAACTTTAGCTACAACATTAATTTCAGGATCATCCTTAGCTGCAGACATAAGCGTAAGCTTTGGTCAGTCAAACAATCCTGGTGAACCTCATGCAATGGCTGGAGACTATTGGCAAAAGATAGTAGCTGAACAATCTGGTGGTTCAATGGAACTAATACACTACCCGTCTGACCAATTAGGTTCTAAATCAGATCTTATTAATCAAATGTTAATGGGAGACCCTGTAATTGCTCCTCTTAACGCCACTCAATTTGCAGATTTAGGTGTTCCTGATTTTGGAATTATGATGGCTCCTTACTTAATACGCAGTTGGGATGAAGCAGAAAAATTAATGAATTCTGAGCTCTATAGAAATTTAGAAAAAAAGCTTGAAGAGAAAGGGTACAAGGTTATATGCAATAACTGGCATTATGGTATACGTCATACTTTAACAAAGAAGCCAGTAAAACACCCTGCAGATCTAAAAGGCATGCGCATACGTGTTCCAGATTCTGTTCCTAACATTTTAATGATGGAAGCATTAGGAGCATCTGCAACTCCTCTTGTAATGAACGAAATTTATCCAGCATTACAGCAAGGAACTATTGATGGGCTAGAAAATCCTCTGACAACTATACTAGGAGGACATTGGCAAGAAGTTGCTAAGAACATCGTTTTAGATGGACATACCTATGATATCAACTCAATGGTATGTGGCACTGCTTTCTGGAATTCCCTGACTAAAGAGCAACAGGATCTTTTAACTAAAACTGCAATTGAAGCAGGAGAATACCAGAACAAAGTTATGATGGAGCAAACTTCAAAGGCTCAAGAAGCATTAGAAAGCGACGGCGTAACTTTCACAGAAGTAACAGATCCTAGCGAATGGTCTACTGCTGCGGAAAAATATTACACAATGCCTCAGTTCAGTAACTGGACCCCAGGCCTTTATGAAGAAGTAAAAAAAGTGTTAGGACGATAAAATTCTAAAACGCTTAATCTAATAGATGGAGTTGCAAGTTGCAGCTTGCAGCTCCTCTTCCCCATAAACTTCGAGGTATTACTTTATGATAGCACAACCTATCATGCCGTCACAACTTACAAAACCATCGACTATTATTAAAAACACAGATCTAGTCGTAGCAGGAATTTGTCTTGTATTATTGTCATCACTCACACTAATTTCTGTTTTTACTCGTTACCTTTTTAACATGCCCTTTATGTTCCTAGAAGAAGTACAAAAAGCACTTCTATTATGGATCACTATGTGCTCAGGGAGTGCCTGCTTTAGATATAAATCCCACGTAATGATCGAAATTATTGTAGATCAACTGTCAAAGTCAAAGCAAAAAATCTGTCAATATCTAATATGCTCTGTCGTATCTATTGTTTTGATTTTTATGTGTGTACAAGGAGCTCGTATGTGTTTCATGCTCTACAACGCTAATAGGGTTACTAATGTTCTCGCTTTCCCTATGTGGATCATATATGCAATTATACCAATTTGTTGTATTGCCATGATCTATCAATGTCTAAGGGCTGAAATATTCAATAAAAGCGTAAGGGCGCCATCACCTTTTGACGATGAGGAGCTGTAAACATGACAAGCTTAATTACGATCTCGATCATCATCGCATTAATATTACTTTTTCTTAAGGTTCCTGTTTTCATTTCCCTTGCTGCAGGTGCTTTTACATATATAGCATTTACGCCAAATGTATCAAGCATGATTGCCGTTCAACGTATAACAGCTGGAATAGAAAATGTTCCTTTATTAGCAATTCCATTTTTCGTTTTCTCTGGAGTTACGAAACGCATATTAGATTTTTGCGCCATTTGCACAGCTAAACTTTGGGGAGGTTTGGCCCAGGTTGCAATCTTGCTAGCTACAATTATGGGTGGCTTATCTGGATCTTCTTTAGCTGACGCCGCTATGGAAGCAAAAATGCTAGTTCCAGAAATGAAAAAAAAGGGCATTCCTGTACCGTTTTCCAGTAACGTAATTGCATTTTCATCGCTTATTACTCCTCTTATTCCGCCAGGAATTGGAATGATTTTATACGGTTCAATCGGCAATATATCAATTGGTAAACTATTCATGGTTGGCTTAGTTGTAGGCCTAATACTGTGTGTCATGATGATGATCTTGACCATGGCAGTCTCTAAAAAGCGTGGATATAAACCATTAAATGATCTAGCAAAAGAAGATGATACTGAAATTCCAAAATTCTTACCATCTTTAAAAAAGGCTCTTCTCCCGTTATGTTTACCTGTAGTTATTATAGGGGGAATTCGCTATGGTGTATTCACACCTACAGAGGCAGGAGCAATTGCAATTGGCTACGCATTCTTGTTAGGAATAATATACCGTGAATTTACTTTTGAAAAATCATTTTATGTATAAAGGAAACATTATTCACAACTGGCGCAGTAATGTTAATTGTTGGAGCAGCTTCTGCTCTAGCATGGGTTCTTACAAAGGAAAGAATTCCACAACAACTAACACAAACAATTTTATCAATGATTGATAATAAGTATGTATTTCTTATCGTTATTAATTTGTTCCTTCTGATAGTAGGAATGTTTATTGAAGGAAACGCTGCTACTATTGTGTTAGTCCCTCTTTTAGTTCCTATAGCTCGAGCTTACGGCATAGATGACATCCAATTTGCCTTCGTATTTATTATCAACATGGCAATTGGTTCGATTACGCCCCCTCTAGGTACAGCTATGTTTGTTACATGTGCTGTAACGAAATGTAAAATCAAAGACTTCCTAAAAGAGTCTGGCCCTTTCTTTATCTTGATGGGAGTGCTCCTACTATTGGTTTCATATGTACCTCTGATAACAACAGGTATTGTTACGCTGACTTACGGTAATTAAGAACAAGGATTGAAAATGAATAATTTAAAATTTAGTACCACTCTTACTGTACAGTACCCAACCCCTTTTTCGGCATTTACTCCAGAACAATTTGGCGAAGGACTACAATGGGTAAAGGAATCTGGTTTTGATGCTGTGGAACTATGTATTTCTAACTACAAAGATATTGATGTAAATAGTCTTAAAGACAAAATAAATTCATTTGGTCTTAATATATCTACAATCTCTACTGGACAAGCTAGATCATTAGAAAATATTAGTTTATTACATGAGGGAGATGCCCTAAAAAAGGCTCAGGAACGAATGCTACAACATATAGAAGCAGCATCAATTTTTTGTAGTAAAGTCACTTTAGGTCTTCTACGTGGGCTAGGTAGCACAAATAATGCAAAATCAGAAAAAAAACAATTAGCAAAAAACCTTGAACAAATTATTGAATATGCATCTAAAAAGAATGTCACAATAATTTTAGAGTGCATAAACAGATATGAGACAGCCCTTTTTAATGATGCATCTTCAACAGTCGAATTTATAAAAAATGATCTTGGAAACCCTGAATGCATAGGAATTCTCTGGGATGTTTTCCACGCAAATATTGAAGATCCTAACTTTGGAGAAGCAATTGACGAAATGGGTAATAAATTAAAACACGTTCATATAGCCGATTCAAATCGTATGTTCCCAGGATACGGTCATACGGATTTTAACGCTTTAGGGAAATTATTAATAAACTCTAATTTTAGCGAATATCTTTCTTTTGAGTGTTTTAATAAACCATCTTTAGATGTGATACTAAAAGATTCTTCTACTTTTATTTCTAACATGAAATCTTTATAGGCAGGAAAACAATGAAAACAATATTAATACCAGAATTACGTAAAGTAGAGATTGTTGAGACTCCAATGCCAAGTCGTAAAGAAGGAGAAGCCCTATTAAAGATACTTTGTGGTGGAATTTGTGGTTCAGATCTTGGAACATATAGAGGAACATTTGCATATTCTAGTTTTCCTCGCATTCCAGGGCATGAATTTGCAGCAGAAATTGTAGAAGTAGATCCATTAAACAAATATGGTCTAAAACCGGGAATGATAGTAACAGGCAATCCTTACTTTAATTGTGGAAAATGTTATTCATGTCAAAGAGGCTTATTCAACTGTTGTGAACACAACGAGACACTAGGAGCTCAAAGAGATGGAGCTTTCAGCGAATTCATTACACTACCACTAGAAAGAATTTACGAAGGTCAAGGCTTAAGTGCTCCTATCCTTACTTTAATAGAGCCTTTTTGCATATCCTATCATGGAACAGTAATCCGAGGAAAAACTGCACCAGGAGATAAGGTGCTAGTAGTAGGTGCAGGTACTATTGGTGTTTTTGCTGCCATTGCAGCAAAAGCATCTGGAGCATCTGTCTTCATATGTGACGTAGCAAAAAGTAAAGTAGAATACGCTCTTGCGAACTTTGATCTTGATGGAGGCTTTGTCAACGAGGGAGATGAAATCTTCAAAGAAAAATGTTTAAGTATAACAGATAATAAAGGCTTCGATGTGGTTATTGAAGCTGTAGGTCTTCCTCAAACATTCCAATCATGCATTAATGCGGCTGCTTTCGGAGGTCGAGTAGTGTTGATAGGTATAGGTAAACGGCCTTTAGACTTTAACTTTACTGTTATACAAAAAAAAGAACTAAACGTCTTTGGCTCTCGAAATGCTCTCAAGCAAGACTTCCTTACCTTAATCGATTTAGTAAATAAAGGGAAAGTAAAAATCGACAAAATGATTACAAATACTTACGCATTTGAGGAGGCTAGTTTAGCATTCGATGAGCTTGACAAAAATGGAGGAAAAAATTTAAAAATCCAACTGGATTTTACACGCTAAATAAAATGAATATAAACCTTGAGAGTGTGAATACTCCCGTTCTTTGAACAAATTTATATAACCATAAAAACGGTTCAATATCCTCAGCAAATGAGATACTAAATACTTTGAATAAAAATATTTTGTTCTCATACTAAAGCTGAGGATTTTTATTTTTAATACTCAAGGTTAAAGTAACCTGTATACTTAACCTAAAATGTTCTCAGTATAACAATCAAATGTAGCTCTTAAAGCTTCAAAATTGTTTACGCCTCTTTTAGCAGTACTTATAAATAAAATTACCATAATTATAATTCAAAGCAACTTCCTTTCATTAAAACATTTGGAGCAAATTTTTATATTACGTATATTTCGCTACTATTGATTATTTTCAAAATAAGGTTCCTCTTTTTTTAAAAAGTATTATGGCAAAACTGTAGTTTAAGACGCTTTTAAGAATTTCTTGCCTACAATCTAAAAAAATGAAATAAGGATAAAATCTTAACCGATGAACGATTTACTTAAATTATCCAGAATGATAAGTAATCGTCTATTAAAACAAAAATAATCTGTTAAAAGAGAGTGTCGTAATAGCCCAATTAATCTTTTCATGTGATTAAAGATTACTTTCAAATATACACAACATATTAATTAAGGCAAATCATGATAACAATCTTTATAAGGAAGATATAAATAAAATAAATAATTATATTAAGGTGTTAAAGCAATACATCTGAACTTTACCAATAAAGTTTTTTTTACTTTATCTGATCTTATAAATAAGTAAGAAGCAAAAAAAAGCCCGTACAAGACGGGCTTTTATATCATAACTTATAAAAGATTAATCTAAGTTACTTACGATCTCTTCTACAGTCTTCTTAGCATCACCGAAGCACATGTGTGAATTGTCCTTGAAGAAAAGTGGGTTCTGAACACCAGCATAACCTGTATTCATAGAACGCTTGAAGACAATTACATTGCGAGCCTTCCAAACCTCAAGTACTGGCATGCCAGCAATTGGACTGGTCGGATCTTCTGCTGCTGCAGGGTTAACTGTGTCGTTAGCACCGATAACAAGTACGGTATCAGTGTTCTCAAAGTCATCATTGATCTCGTCCATTTCGAAAACGATATCATAAGGAACCTTAGCCTCAGCTAAAAGAACATTCATGTGACCTGGGAGACGACCTGCAACAGGGTGAATTGCAAAGCGAACCTCGATACCACGAGCCTTTAACTTCTCAGTCATAGAAGCTACAGCATTCTGAGCCTGAGCTACAGCCATACCGTAACCTGGAGTGATGATTACAGAAGAGGAGTTCTTTAAGAGCTCTGCAACTTCATTTGCTTTCATCTCATGGTACTCACCGACTTCCTCATCAGCCTTAGCTACAGGGGCATTACCAAAACCACCTGCGATAACAGAGATGAAGGAACGATTCATAGCCTTACACATAATGTAAGACAGAATAGCACCAGAAGAACCAACTAATGCACCGGTAACAATTAAGAGGTCATTGTTTAACATAAAGCCTGAAGCTGCTGCGGCCCATCCTGAGTAAGAGTTCAGCATGGAAATAACAACAGGCATATCAGCACCGCCGATTGCGGCTACTAAGTTAATACCAAATGCTAAAGCAATGATGGTCATTAAAATAAGAGGGGTGGTTGAAGCAGTTTCTCCACTCATGAACCAAATCATAAGCAATAAAGAAATTACAATAGCACCTAAATTTAAGAAGTGACCACCTGGTAACTGTAAAGGAGCAGACTTAAAAATCTTAAGCTTATAAGTACCATTTAACTTACCATAGGCTACGATTGAACCGGTAAAGGTTACAGCACCGATAAATACGCCTAAGAATACCTCAGCTAAGTGGGTATTGTACTCAACCATTTTCTCTGCGAAGTCAGCTACATCAGTAGCAGGGGCTGATGTTTCAATAAAGCTGTTATAACCTACTAAAACTGCAGCCAAACCTACAAAACTGTGTAAGCAAGCAATTAACTCTGGCATCTGAGTCATCTGAACACGACGAGCCACATAGATACCAACAACTGCACCAACTAGCATTGCGATAATGATAAAGGCAATACCTAAAGCACTGTTTACACTAAAGAAGGTTGTAAATAAGGCAATTGCCATACCGGCGATACCTGACATGCAACCATATTTAGCAGTTTCCTGTTTAGATAATCCAGCCAGCGCCATAATGAATAAAAGCGCTGAAAGGATATAAGCCATATGGGTAATACCGAATGAAGTCATTTTGTGTTTATCTCCCTAGCCTATTACTGCTTTCTGAACATAGCGAGCATACGGCGGGTTACGGCGAAACCACCGAAGATATTGATTGAAGCAATCAGAACGCCGATAAAGGCCAGAATGCTGGTGAAAACACCACCTGTAAACTGCAACATTGCACCTACGACAATAATGCCGGAAATAGCGTTAGTTACAGACATTAAAGGAGTGTGGAGCGAATGAGTAACGTTCCAAACTACGTAGTAGCCTACAACGCAAGCTAAAACGAATACAGTAAAGTGAGGTAAGAAAGCTGCCGGAGCATAAATACCAATTAGTAAGAAACTCAATAAAACAGCAGCAAGGCAACCATACTTTAAGGCTGGGCTTACTTTCTTCTGCTCTACCTTTGCAGGAGCAGCCGCCTGAGGCTTTGCCTGAGGAGCAGCTGAAACACTGATCTTTGGCGGAGGGAAAGTTACCTCACCGTCACGAGTTACAGTCATATTGCGTAATACGACATCCTCAAAGTCAATGTTTACAAGGCCATCCTTGTTCTTGCATAAGAGTTTAGCTAAGTTAACAAGGTTTGTTGCATAAAGCTGAGATGACTGAGCTGGTAAACGAGCTGCCAGATCAGTGTAACCTATAACCTTTACACCGTTATCAGTAGTAATTACCTTGCCAGCCTCAGTGCACTCACAGTTACCGCCAGTAGCAGCAGCTAAGTCAACGATAACAGAACCGCACTTCATGCTCTCAACCATCTCTTTGGTGATAAGGCGAGGAGCAGGTTTGCCTGGAATTGCAGCGGTAGTAATGATTATGTCTACATCCTTAGCCTGAGCTGCAAATAATTCCATCTCAGCCTTGATAAACTCATCACTCATGGTCTTTGCATAACCATCAGATGAACCACCATCTTCATTCTTAAAGTTAAGCTTTAAGAACTCACCACCCATGGACTTAATCTGATCTGCAACCTCTAAGCGAGTGTCAAAAGCACGAACAATAGCACCTAAAGAGTGTGCAGTACCAATTGCGGCAAGACCTGCTACACCAGCGCCAATAACCATAACCTTTGCAGGAGGAACTTTACCTGCTGCTGTAACCTGACCTGTAAAGAAACGGCCAAACTCATGAGCAGCCTCAACAACGGCACGATAACCACTAATGTTTGCAGTTGAAGATAAAGCATCTAAGGACTGTGCACGAGAAATACGTGGCACCATATCCATAGCCATAACTGTTACTTTCTTAGCATTAAGCTTGTCAACTAATTCTTGATTCTGTGCAGGGCGAATGAAGCTGACGAGGATCTGTCCTTCCTTCATTAAGGCAATTTCGTCATCATTCGGAGCATTAATCTTAAAAATGATGTCGCTATTCCAGACGTCTTTTTTAACGATTTTAGCACCAGCTGCCTCATAGGCTGCATCGGTGAAACTGGCTTTAGCACCAGCGTTGCTTTGAACTGCTATTTCAAAGCCGAGCTTAAGGAGTTTTCCAACGGTATCGGGAGTTGCAGCAACTCGGGTCTCACCTTGTAAACTCTCTTTAGGAATACCAATCAGCATTGCATTTTCCTGTAATTATCATCCATTTAAGGACTTGAAGTGTTGTAAATAGAGATATCTTCTCTGTCAGATGTCTATTATAACTTTATTAACCAATCCATTAGCGCACAGAGTTAATCCTTTAACAAAAACGCAATATTGATCACAAAGTCAAAAAAACATCTCAAGAAAAAATATTCGACGTTTTGATGTTAACATACTGTAAAAACTAAATGTTCTATACTAGTTTTTTGCACAGTTTTTTACCGTTGTATGTTTTTTTCTATGTTTTCAAGATACATAGTAAAAGCATCTTCAGCAGGCTCATCTCCTATCGGATTGTAATATTCTTTACGCTCACCTGAAATAATAAAAGAAAATTTCTTATAAAGATTTTGAGCAACAATGTTACTTTTTCTAACTTCAAGGAAACACTCAACTGCACCACAATTTAAAGCTTCTCTTAAAGTACTTAGAAGAAGTTTTGCTCCAAGTTTTTTTCCTTGATATTCAGGTAAAACCCCGATTGTAAGTAAATCTGTAGTAAATCTTGTAGCAAAAATTACTGAAAAACCAATGATTTTTTTTCCTGCAAACAATCCTATAATCCTATAAGTATCATCAAAACACTCAATTAAATACTGTAAATTCCAGGCATTTTTCATGGACTTAAGCTCAATTTCTTCAAGTTCAGGAGCTAGATTTATATCCTCTTTAGTTAAAACCCTTGTAGTGTAAAAAGATTCACTAATACTCATTTCTGTACCCTATCCCCTAACTCACATTTTAAAAAATGCCATAACGCTCTTTTACCTTTAGATAAATAAAATACAGATCCTTGCTCAACACTATCCGTATCTGATAAAAGTAAAATATCTGAAGGAAGATAATGAACTTGATTGTCAAAAGGTAGAACTTTTAATTGCTTTTTCTTTAAAAATTCTAAAAGAGCTGATATAAAATCTTCTTGTGCATTTTTACTTAAAAAAATATCTGCACGATTTTTTCTAAGATGCCAATTACTATAATTACCAGCTAAATTTTCATATTCAGCATCTCTATAAACAATAGGGTCTTCTTTAATGTATTGCTCTAAGTTAGGATTTAACTCATTACCATCCACAACTATACCTTGAGCATCAGAAATTTCTTCATTAGATTTATCATCTATATTTTTTTGCTCGTGTTTATACTTATTTTCTGTATCTATAAAATCGCAAGGCAAGTTATTAACAATTTGCTCGTCAGCTTTACTACTTAATTCATTTTCTATATCTTTAACCTTTACAGGATTTTCACAGATTGCAGTATTTTCATTAGACAGAGCATCTTCTAAAATAAGATCTTTATTTGACTCTTTGCTTTTATCATTATTTAAATGTGAAGTATCTTGAATCTTTAATTGCACTTTTAAATTTATATTAGGTCTTAATTTCCAATCAACCTTGTGGGGCTTAAATATCATTATGATTTCTCCACAACTTCAATTTCTTCACCTTTTCTCACTATAGAGAATAAAGTCTCATTATGGGTTAAATGCAAAATCTTTGAATTTTGACAATATTCTTTAGGAATAATCATCTTAGAGAACAAATTCCATCCATGCATAGGAATTATAAACTTAGGAATTAAAACCTCACAAAGCCTTTTAATACCAGCAAAGCGTTGTGATTTAAATCTTGCATCTATAGGAAACATTAAAATATCAATTGTGTCTAATGCCTTTAAATTTTTTAAAACGGACTCAAAAGTTCCATCCATCATCTTACGTTCATTTAAACTTAAATCTCGGTGATACCAGAGATTACAATCTCCAGCATGAAAAAAATTTATTCCCTCTAAATTAATATAGAAAGACAAGCCACTATCGGTAGAATCAAGTGGAATAATTGAGAGATTATCATCCTTATAGACTTGATTTAAACGAATAAAGGTTAAATCAAAAGTGTTTTCTAAAAAAAACTTTCCTCGACGTTTTTTTATATCAGAGGAAAGGATATATTTAACGTTTGGTAAGCTTGATAAAGAAAGAATACAAGGATCAAAATGATCCTCATGGAAATGAGTCGCTAATACATAAATAGGCAAATTAAGCTTCAAAAGCTCTTTTATACTTAAAGAAAAATCTTCAGACCTTTCATCTCTTAGTATATCAATTAAGACTATTGCCTTATCTGCAATTAAAGCAAAACCACTATGATGGTCAAATAAAATGCGCATACAATTATATATTGAAGTTTTAATCTGGATCCTCAAGACTCCTTAATTTCATAAATATATTTTGAGAACCACGTTTATTTATAAATTCAATAACTTGCTGTTCAATATCTACTAAAATTTCATAATAACGATTTGAAGGATCATTTAGACGATAAAAATTTATAGAATCAGATATGGATCTTAAAAGCCTGTTTCTTGTACTTGAATAATCATCAGTAGATAAGAAAGACTTATCAGTATATCTGTATTTTAAGGCCATCAAAAATAAATTTATTGCAGCAATAAATTTATTTTTAAAGTTTTTATTTTCCTTAGAATCTTTAAAAGCCTGAACACTAGCTTCGACCATATTTAAAGCAGTCTCTTTATCAAGGTATTTCTTAGCATCCTTTATATAATTTAAAATCCAAAATAAGCCATTAAAATAATAGATTTTATTTCTATCTTTTGCTTTATTAAAGAAATTATAAATAAGACAAATATCTTCCTTAGATGTGAAAAGGCAATGACATGCTGCTTCAAAGTATAAATTAGGCTTAGCATATTCAATAAAAGGTTCAGATAATAAAATTCTAAAAAGATCTGTAACAACTTTAGGAGTAAACTTAAAAAAAGATGTAGAACGTATCAGAATCTTATTTGATACAAACCAATCTATAAAGTTTACTATAGAAGCAATTTCTTCCTTTTGTTTTCGCTCACTTAGACTTAAAAAGTTATAAAAAAATTGCCCCTGAACACTTTCCTCCATTATCTTTTGAGCTTTTTTATAATCATTGCCTTTAGGTGGAAAATACTGATTTAATAGTAGCTCTGTTTTTTTTGCAGCTAAATTAAGTTTTTCCTTTATATCATCATCTTTACATCTTAAATTAATATCATAGAAAATTTTATTTTTTGATTGTCTTAAAGCATCATTCATTACCGGCTCAAGCTCTAATAATGAAATTTCATCTATTTTTTTACCATTTAAACTTAAAAATAAATCTAAAGCTGAACAAAATTTGTCCATTCGAGAATTTATATTAATTTTTTCAGTATAGCTAAGAGTTGCCCCGTCTAACATTTGCCCATCCCTAGGGAAGGATAAAGATATATAAGGAAGCTCACCTTTTTTCATTTCTGAATAGTCAAATATATATCCTCTTTTAGGTCCAAAATTACAGTTATTCTTTAAAGTGATCTTAGCTAAACCAAACGCTGCCTTCATTTGTACGTATATTAGTAGTGGAATATTTTTTTTTGCAGCCTTATCAAAAATTCTCTTACTTGAATGGATTCCACTCTCTGCGTCTAAAGACTCTGTCTTTAGATAAAATTCTAATTCTTTTGCACCTTTTTTTAAGGAAAACATTTCGCAAGGTTCTTCTAATTCGTAAGTTTGCCCGCCTGCAATCAAAGATTCCGTTACTAAAGGGAACCAGCAGAAATCATTTTCCCTGTCATCGTAATAAGCAATTTCTAATGGAGGCAAAGTATCAAAATAAGTAGGGGCTCCTTTTTCAAGTCTTTGAGCATAAAGTTTGCACCCCTCTAAAATTAGATCCTCTTCCTCATAAAGTAGCTTAACATTTTTAGGCAAAAAATCTTTTACACTAGATAAAAACCTAGGTCCTACTAAATCCCCACAAAATAATAAAGCCTTACAATTGTCTAAATCCTGTTTTAGTAAATCTACAATTGACTCCATATCTACATTAGATCTATTAGGATTATATTTTTTCCCATTCGAACTTAATTCATTAAAAAGAGTTGAAAATAAATTTTTATCTAAAGATTTTTTTATATTTTCATCTGAAATATAGATATTGCTCGCTAAACGGAAATTAGGATAGATAATAGGTATAAAACTCGGTTTATTTTCAAAAGTTAAAATATTATAGACAGTTTCTGGACGGAGCATTAAAAGCTGCCACACCAAACGGCTTAGATTAAGGTCAGCTGGAGCTTTTTCAAATTTATTTTGGATAAAGTTCTCTACACAATTACACAAGAAATCAAAACCAGATATTTTAGTTGTAATTTTTTTAGGACGTACACGAATAGGTACAATAAAATTATTTCTCTGTTCAAGCTTGAAGATTGCTGTCTCAAAACCGTCTGCACCTGCATAAAAAACTTTAATTTTCTTATTTATGTATTTTTCACAATCTTTATAGTTTAGATGCAAATATTGCATAAGGGCTGCAACTTCGCGCCAGATAAAAATAATATCTTTTCGGTCTTTTTTTAAAGATTTTAAAAGATCTTCCTGAGCATATTCAGTTAATTCATTTGGAATAGGAATAACAATTTTTGACTCTTCTTTTTTTAATAAAGCTTCATCCCCAAATTTACGCTTGTAATCTCCAAATAATTCCTCAAACTGTTTTGTAATTAATTCATGAATGTATAAAGAAAATTTCTCTTTTTTTAGTATAAGTTTCTTGCTCTCGTAACTTGAACCAAAATTTACATGCTCGATAGTGCGTAGAAGTTTATTATTATCCCTATTATTTACAATGGCATACCACAGTGAAGAAACCGGAACTTTTTCAATTTGAGAATAATTATCCTCTACAATCTGATCTGGATATTGAGTAAATCCACTGCAACTACGATCACTTATTGCCCGCAATCCACCTACAATAAAATTTTTATTTTTAGCAACAACAGAGCTTGGAATAAACCCCGTACTAAAGGTTTCCCCTGTTTGACAATTTAAAACTTTATCGTTAAGTCCAAAGGCCTTAATCACGTATGTATTGCTCATAAAATTGACTCTAAGTATAAAAAGAGGTTTTCTCTAAAATCTTTAAGATTATCTACCCATTCATTAGGTTTAGTTGATAAAGAAAACAATGCATATTTACCTTTTAACTTAAAAAATGGCCTATCTTCATAACTTACAATTAAAATGCCACCTAGAAGGAATTTATCCTTGTAAAGATTTTTTTCTGCAAAATTAAGCTCTAAAGCCATATTGTCGAAAATTTCATTTACATTTTTACTCTCTTTAACCTGAGCTAAATTAACTGAATAAATAGGAACTAGGACTGACTTATAAGAATCAATGTTACCTTCTGCAACAAAATAAATTTTCAAGAATGTATTAGTTCCTAATTCCTTAGGTGTTTTGCCTTTAACAAATGCATTATTTTCAATTGAAACTAAATAAACTAAATTTTCATGAGTTTTATCTTTTTTAGATAAAATAAACGGACCTAAGGGAGCAGAACTTACCCTATAACCTTGAATTTGTTCTTTAAAAATTGTCAAAAAGGATGATCCAAAACTTTGATAATCTAATTTTGAAGGCTCTTTTTTATTTAAAATCAAACTGTAAAAAGCACTCTCTAAAAATAATATACTTATATCTTTAAAAAGATTATCCTGATACATAAAGACTTTTTCTAAACGCATTTCTTTACGCACTAAGGATAAATAATATTTCCAAATTACTTTGTAGCGCCGTTCATTTTGCAAAACATAATTAGGAGTAGGAAGGCTTTTTTGTTGTGATATAAGTTTAAATACAGACTCTTCTTTAAAATTCTGCAATAAACACAAAAGAGATCTAACCTGCTTTAATCTTAAAGAATGCTTAAAAGCATCCCCCTTTCCCTTATACTCATCAAGATATACTCGACAAGCTTTTTCTGCCCTTATAATAAAGTCCTTTAAAACTCGGTTTTCTAAAAGATCAAACTTTTCCACACGAGCTATAGCTAGCATTTTAAAATCATTTGATGCTGTCTTCTCTTGAATCGTATCGCCAGGTTGCTTAATTAAATGTCTAATGCATGGAGCATCTAGTTCTTTAACTCTGCTTATAGGCATCATCATACGTTGACCGACTAAGATCTTACGTAAACCGCTAAATATCTGCGGCAATATTTTTATTAAATCAGGTGCAATACTAGCTATAAAGGAATAGCGAGGCTTTTCATGGCCATCACCAAAAAGCTCACTTAATTTAGGATAAAGATCCTCACAATAAATATTATTGTCATCTTTAATAAGTTCATCAAAATAAGACAAATAATGCTCTACAGCCTTAAGATTCTGAGAACTTTTTTCCTTGGTATTCGTAAGTTTAAGAGCAATCTTTTTTTGATTTATTCTAAGGTATGCATCTTTATGTAAATTGTTGTAATAAATTAAATTACAATAACTAGTCTCTATTTGAAATCTTTCAAATAGAGGTAAAAAAGCAGGATTTTGGCCAAAGTTTATTTGCTGTAAGACTAGCTCTTGAGGCAATTCAAGAACTAATCCTCCAGTATAAGATAGCTCTATTTCATCTTTATTAAAAAGATCTGATTCTGTATAATTTTTTGAATAAGTGCCACTTATCTGCCACGGATAATGTCTTATCTTAAACAAAAATTTACTCATACTTATACTTTACGACTTACACCTTGCCACATAAACATTCCTGAACCTAAGCTATCATCCTTAGCTTTCATAAAAGCCTCAATAAGAGCATCATCCTTAGTCTTATCAATAATAGAGGAAATCTTTGTTAAGCAATCATCCACATTTCCATCAGATAAGTCTAAACCTCTTAATTTAGGCATAATCTTCTGCTCAATTTGATCAGATAACGCATATTGAAAAATTTCGTCGCTTTCACTTGTAGGATAATTACTGATATAAGCATGAATAGCTTGATTTACACGATAACCAAAAGGCTTACCTATAAGCTCCATAGCATCATTGATTTCTTTAAGTATTGATGAGATTTCATCTTTTCCTTCATAACTAAGATCTGTTTTAAGCCATTTTTTATAATCATCTTTATAAGACATAGCATTATGAGCCTGTATAGGAGCTGTACGCCTTGGCTGTCCATTTAACCTATCAGGATCCTCTGGTTTACCAAATCTTAAGAGGTTTGCTCTATCTAAAACTTTATCTGAAAGAGTTTGAGTTGACTCATCTTCATTCATAGTTCCAACAAATAGCACATTATTTGGAACCCAAATGTTACCAAATTGATCATCAATGGTAATTTCGGCCTTACGTCTTTGAGCACTGATGTTTACATCTTTAACTGTACGTCTTAACTCTAATCTTGAGAGGAAATTTGCAAAATAATACTCAGTACGAGCTAAATTCATCTCATCAAGCAAAACTAAGAGCATACGATCTCCTAAAACAGATGCAGCTTTAGCATCCTTTAGCGAGCGAACTCGATTACCTTGAGAATAGGAATTGACGCTATCAAATGCAACTAAGGTTCTAGATAACTCTGTAGCCTGATATTTCTTTTCTAAATAATTATAAAAACCCAATAAATCTTGAGGAGAATCCCATCTTGGTTCAACTGGAATAACTAGAGAATAAATACCAAAAAACTCAGCATATTTTGTAGGTAATAATGTTTTACCAGTTCCTGAAATACCAGCTAATACTGTTAAAGGGTTAAAATCTTGGATCTTTAATGCTGTATGGAAAGCATTTATGGTTCTTTCTGAGAAGGAAAACCTCTGAGCTTCAAGATACGAGGCAAAATTTCTTAATTCTGTTATTTCATCTTGAAATCTATCATCTTGTGAATTTAAGGCAAAATCACTTAAGCTTGTTGGCATACAAACAAGTCTTTGATAACCTTCTTCAAATTTTTTCTTTTCATTATTATGATTTTGAATTTCACTACTTAATTTTCCACAAATAGCCTCAAGCTTACTTAACTCTAATTTACCTATAGCTAATTGATTATTTACTGAACTAAGCTCGCTTTCTTTACGGGAAAGATCTCTTTTTAATTCAGCAATTTCCTTAGTGACGCGCTCTTTATTAGATAACTCTGAATTTATCTTATCAAGCTTATCCTCAAGTTTTGAGATATTTTCTTTTTTATCTGAAAAGTCAGAATTCAAATTACGATATTCTTTATCTAATTTATCTCGCTTATCTTCAAGCTCTTTAATTTCCTTTATATATTTAGATAACTCACTATTAGGTGATTTAAAAGACTTTTCCTTATTTTGTAAATCAGCTATTTCTTTCTCAATTTTCTCTTTGTCTTTTTTCAGTCTTGGTAATGCTGTATTTAAAAACTCAGCTTCACTTTTTGATTTTGCTGTTTCTTTAATAGTGTCAAAAAGTTCAGTTTGAGCGCATTCTAATGATCGTTCAATTTTCTCTAAATCTTTTTGTAAGTCGTCTTTAATTCCTATTTCTGTAAGATTATCTTTAGCCTCTTTAATTGCTAAATTATATTCATCTCTTAATTTTCCTATTTGCTCATTGTAGGCATCAACCTGAGCTTTAAGCATATCTGCGCGAGCTTTATAATTTAAATATTCTTTATGCTCTGCCTCTTCTTTAGGAAAACGCTCAACGAAATAACCTACCGTCTTAGCTAAAGCTATAGCAATACAAACAAAAATTGCTAGCAAAAGACATACCCCAACAATCATCAAGTAAGGAAAATCTTTATCTAAAACGTTATTAAAAAATTCCATAAAAATTCCATGCTTTACTTTTAAAGTTAAACTAAAATCGTTTCTTAATTATCTTTTGAATTTTTTTCTAAACTTTCATTTAATTTCGTAAGTTTATCTACTTGTTCTGCATAAGTTTTAATTAAGTCATCTAGCTGTGAGCTCTTTTGAGATAAATTACTTTGACTCTTGTTTATCTCCTCAAGCTTTAAAATTTGCGACTCATAATTTTTAACAATGTCTTCTAAAGCTTGATTTTGCTTTAATAAATGCTCTTCGTTTTGTTTTAACTTTTCAATAAGGGCCTCTTTTTCATCAGAAAAAGCTTTGATCTCAGTTCCTAAACTATCACGACCTTTCTTTAGATCTTTAACTGTGTCTAAAAGGGATTGATCATTTTTGGATAATTCTTCAAGTTTTGATTCATATAATTTTTGCAATTTAGAAAAATTAGATTTGTCATCAGCTAAACTTTCATATTCCTTGTTTAAAACTACAATTCTCTCTTCAAGAGCCTTGCTTTCTTTTAAAACTTTATCGTACTCATTTTTTAAATTTTCAAACTCTGAGGACTTAAACTTTTTCTCTTCTTCAAGTTCTTTATTTTCCTCACTTAATTTAATTTTTTCGTTTTTAATTTCTAAAATATTTTTCTCTAAGTCCGCTATCTCAGTCTTATACTCATCTAAGGTCTTTTGAGAGCTAGATATTTGTTCTTTTATTCCTGTTAACTCTTCATTTTGTTTAGTAAGGACTAAATTTTCTTCTTTAATTTTTTTATTTTCATAGAGCAACTGTTCTTGTTCCTTTTTTATACTAACAAGCTTTGCCTCCTGTGTTTTAAGCTGTTCTAAAGAAGACGACAAAGAATTCTGAGTCTCTGTAACTTTTTTAAGCTCAGTTTGAAAATCAATTTTCAATGCGGGTAATTTAGAAGATATTTTTTCATACAATTCTAATTCTTGCTTTAAAAAAGCTCTTTGTTCATAAAGGTCTTGTTTAGTTGCAGAAATTGAAGTCCACTGTAATACGGTAAATGAAAAAATAGCCACAATCATGATTAAAGCTACAAATACTAAAAGCGAAACATGCCTTAGTACAAAGCTTGTGACTGGACCTATAGTACTTTCTTTAGCCATTTTATTTAAAATCGCCCCCTTTTAATTCTGAATAAATATCTTCGGCGTACTGTTTTAAATTAAATTCAGCAGCACATTTATTGACCATTAAAATTTTGATTTTAGATAGAGTTAAAAAATCTTTTAAAGCAAATTCAAACTCATTTTGCGGGTGGCTTTCCTCATCAAAGCTGTAATTACAGTTTATAAAAACTTTCTGTTCACCAATCGCTACTTCAATAAAGCCTGATAAATCAAAATTAGCTTGAGCTCCAAGTTCCTGAAGTTCTGTTGCAAGATAACTTAGACTATCAGCCATAGAAAAATCCTCTGAGTTTTGTGCAGAGGTGAGATCGTTTTTTATAATTCCACATTCATCATCAATACAAAGTTTATTAACTAACTCAAAACAATTTGGAATCACACTTTCACTTTTAGTTAAAACGTCATCTTCTTTTGCAATAAATGTCACGGACTGTGACATAAACATCACTGAAAGCATTAGAGGAAGGGAAAAATCTTTATCTAAAACTAAAATACTCTTTTTATATTTTCCAGCTTTAAAGGAAGCTAAATTTAGATCTTTACTTATATATTTTTCACTAAAACCTTTATCTAAAAAAGATTTCAAATTTGAGGAAAGCTCTTCTTGTTTTTCGTCTTTATTTATATATAAATTAAGAAGTCTTTGTGTTTTCTCAAGAAAAAGGTAGTTATAAAGTAGATGAGCTCTTTTTAAATAAATACTGTTATCTTGATTTTTTTTCTTAAAGATAAACTGTTTTAACTTTTTATCTAAAGAAAATTTATATAAAAGATTAAATGAGATAAGGTTAGACAAGCTTACAGCATTTCTATCATTATGGTTATCTACATGCGATAGAAAACGCTTTAAAAGCGCAATTTTTTTATCTAACTCTAAAATTGAAAGTCCATAAAATTTATTTAATTCACCTTCTGCTTTTAAATGCTCAGTATTTAAATAGCATAAAAGGCTATTAAAAAAATTAAAGTAGCATTTTTTATTTATATTATCGTTTAAATTGTCTTTAGGTGCATTTTGACTCTTTTCTAAAAGCCCTGAACTTTTAGCATAAGCAAAAGCCCCTTCTGCAAAACAGAAATTTAACAGTATTGCATTTATAAGATCAGATAAAGGTAGGTCATTTTTTATAATACACAAATTATTACTAGGATCTATTGAACTGTAAAGAACTGCTCTTTTGGCACCGTAATCAAAATTTATACTAGATAAATTTTCTCCTACGACATAATTTTCATCACAAAATGGATCGATACTTTTGTCTTGTTTAACAAAGGTATTACTAAAACAAGATAAAGATGTTTTATCTAAAACCTCGTCATCACTTACAAGAATTTTATTTAAAAATTCAGGGTAAATAGAATTAAAGTTAAAATTAAAAATAAAAGCGTTATTAAAAAAACAGTTCTCACAAGTTAGATCTAATTTGTCTCTTAAATGCTCTAATTTAAAATCATCATCAAAATCAAAAGAAAAAGTTAATTTTAAATAAGACAAAAGTTTGTGCATTGAGAATTCTTTTAGATTTATCTCAACATTATCTATTGAACTTAAATCTAGATCATCGCAATGTAAAAATAACTTTAGGAAAGACTTTAAATTATGCTCTTGTCCAGCCTCAATAAAGGTTTTTATAAATTTTTCATTAATAAAAACATAATCGTTGTATGCCCACAAAGAATAAACATTTAAATGTTCTTTGCTTAAAGACACTGGCATAAAAAAGACCGGAATAAGTTCTTTTGATTGTGAATAATAAAAAGGGTACCCTAGATATAAAGAACTACCTGTCTTATCTGAATATTTATCTGCAAGCTGTATATTTTCTTCATCAAATTCTATTTTAGAAACTCTTTTATAAAAACTTTCTTTTACAGAATTACGAGAAAAAATAGGAAATTTTTTTAAGGATAGAACTTCATAATCTTTATCTTGGAAAGATAATCCCTTTACTTTATTCCCCACCTCAGAAAATAAAAGACTATCAATAAGCTCCCTTAAAAAATAGTAACTACCTTTTGCACCTATACCAATATTTTTAAGCTCAGATCTTATCTCCTCAGTCAGACATTCTGAAGTATTCAAAGATGCTATAAAATCGGTGAAATTTCTATGACGTTTAGCTTCTGTATTTATAAATTTATATTTAGGCTGTGCAACTCTTTTTAAAATATTTTTTTCTAAAAGATCATTTATACCTAAAATTGTCTGACCATAACTTAAATTTGACTTTATAAAAGCAGAACGTCGCAGGGATCTTAAAGAACGAGCTCCTGTAATATGAGAAATATTTAATGCAACTTGCGCACTTATATCTTTAATGTATTTGTCGTTCTCTATCATTTTTTACGATTTACAAATCCTTGATTAAACTTTTTACGTAAATGAGTTTTTTCCTGCTCTTTTACTTGATCACGTAAAACATCATCTATACCTTCATGATATTTTTGTAATGCGAAAAGCTTAGATTTATTCTTAAAATGAATGTAAAGCCATAAAATTACTACAGCTAACAAGACCAAAAAGAATATAAATAAGGATTTACTTACAGTCTCAATAGGTTTCTCGGCATTTAATTTTGCTTGTTCTTTTATCTCTTCTTTTTCAGAAATTAGCTCAGCTATAGTCTCATTTTGAGCTTCATTTTTTTTAGTTAACAAATTGAGCTTAGCTTCAATTTCTTTATATTTCTCAAGTAATTCAGCGTTGCTCCCCTGTTCTAATTTTAAAGAAACCTCTTCTAACTCTCTTTGCAGTGCTGCTCTTTTTTCTAAAATACTTTGAGTTGCAGATTTAACTGTTGCCACATCTTTAGTTACAGAGACGTTCAACATTAGGCGAATACCTACGTCCTTTGCCTTATTTGGCATGCCTTTTACGTATGTCTTACGCTCACTTCTTAAGCTGTTTGTAAGATCTTTTAACGGGGTTAAAAAACTACCACCACGAATAGTACTACCACCCTTTTGACCAATTAAACCATCACTTCCTGTAGCCTGAAAAGGCTCATTCATATATTCTGAGACATTACCTAACATATCAAAAAAACCAAGAGCATTAGGTTTCTTTTTTCCTATAATCTGAAGCTTGTTATTTGAGCTTTTAGCTCCTTGTCCCCAGGCGTACTCTTCAATACTTTTATTACCTGCAACCTTAGGTAAATTAGCCTCAAGATCACTCTTGGATACAGCAAGGCCTCCTCGCTGCGCAAAAGACCAGTAACACTCATAGGGCAAAATTGCCTCTGCCTTCTCTTTGCCATTTGTCGGAGTCTCATCAATCTTTTGCAGAAAATCAGAAAATTTAAAAGCAACTTCTTTGGCATCATTGATACTGACATTATTTACAGGTAAAGCATCTTTTAAAGATGGCTTTTCCTTACACTTACCTGTCTTTATGGCCTCAAATTGTCCCTGCGTTAATTCGTACTTTGATAAATAATAAAAATATCCGTATTTATCCTTAAAGTTACCGCGCACCTTACAGGTTCTTTTTGATTCCATTAAAGCACGAGATTCATCAAGCGTACCTTCACTAAACTCAAGATCAGTGGTTATATCACTTTCGTTTAAACTGTGGGTATAAACCTTTCTAAATACTATCTGATAATTTTCATTGCTCCCCCCTCACAAGGCAAAGGCAAAATAATATCTCCCTCCATTGGAATTGGATTAAATGTAGATTTTGGGGTATCAGATAAAACATAGCTATCGTAAATACCTTTTGCTCCAACCCCTAAAGAGACAAAAAAACAAAAACTTAAGAAGAGCTTAAGAGATGATGAAAATAATTTCATAAAAAAATATATATAAAATCTCGTGGGCAAAAAGATTAAATAAAAATTGAAAGAAATTTATTTTGTTTGTACTTATAAAGTATTTTAAATAATTTTATTATTAATTTAAGTTTTAACAAATAAATTATACAATTTAAACAATGATTTTATTAGAGAAATATTTTTTTACTAACTAAAATTTTAAGATCGTCACACATAACGATAATTTTATAAAGTTTGATTTGCTTACATTTTTAAGCGAAAAGATATACCAAATCATCTTGTGTTAAGTTAAACAATATAAGCTAAAAATAAATGATAAGGTAAATTTAGTGATTCAATTTTACTATTAAATGCCTATATATTAGTTTTTATAACGTTGAAAAGTTAGCAAAACCACACATCAGGTCAGTATAATTTCTATAGCATCAAAATTACAGCAAGATAACATAAGTTTTTACTTAAGAACTAAAGCTTTTACAGTAGCTATAAGAAAAAACATAAGATAAGAACTTGTAATGCTAAATGTTATGCTCATAAAGCAAGAGCTTAAGACATAGATAAAATTAAATGGGATCTTAGAGAAAAGAAGACAAGACTTAATTTTTAGAGAATTTACTCTAAGAAAAATTGAGTAGCAAGTTTATGACCGCACAATTTATTAAACTTGCTACTCAAAACTTTTTAAAACAATCTAACTTTTTATTTCAGCATTAGTAGGTCTTGGAATAATAAATGAAGAAACAAAAGCTAAAGCTGTGATAATTAAGCCAACTAAGATACTATTAAAATAAGCATCAATTGATGGCTGATTGTTAACACTACTTATCATCAGAACTGCAGGTAAAATTGCAAAGCTTAATCCTGCACCTAAGTTAAATGCGCCTGCATTCATACCAGGTAAAAAGCCAGGATTGCTTTCTGGAGATAAGACTATACCTAAACCATTTAACATGATATTTGCGCATCCTGCATAGGTAATTCCTAAAAGGACTATACCTACAACTAAAGCCATAAAGCTCTCAAGTCCTGCAAAAAGAACAATTAAGATACCAACAATAGAACCTAAAAGACCTAAACGTAAAATGTTGGTATAACCAAAACTTGGAGCTAATCTTCCTGCAAAAGGCCCAACAAGCCATCCAATTAATGCATAAGGCGTTAGAAGACTTAAAGCTGCCACATCAGGACCTAAGCCAAACCCGACATCAGCATTTTGAGCCAATGACATAGCCAAACCATTAACTACAGCAAATATGCCTGTCATAGTTAAAGTTGTAGTCAAAAGAATAGACCAAGTTGCTCTTCGTCTTAAATGCTCAATAGAAACTAAAGGTTCACTGCTACGCTTTTCAGTTCTAATAAAGAGCATAAAGGCTACAATACTTGCAATCGCATAAGCTAAAACTTCAATAAAGTTTACATTACCAGTATTACCAGCCTTATTTAAAGCATTAAGCATTAAAGCTAAGGAAATTACAATAAAAAATACCCCAAGCCAATCCATTTTAGTATTAGCAGAAGGCTTTGATTCTGGGGCAAACTTAACTACCAGTAAAGTTGCACAAGCTGCAATCACAGCAATAGTCCAAAATACAGCTCTAAAGCCTGAGGTTGAAGCAATAAAACCACCAGCTATTGCATCAACTCCAGCAATTCCCCCATTTAATGCAGTAACAACTCCCATTAAAGTGGCGTAAGTCTTAACGTCAGTAACCTCACTTCTTAACATTAAAAGACAGATAGGAACAACCGGTCCTGATATACCTTGAATAACACGGGCTACGAACAATGTTTCAATATTTGGAGCTAATGCTGCTAAAACTGAACCTAATGTCATAATCAGCAACATAATGCTTAAAACAAACTTACGACCTTTAATATCAGATAAGCGTGGTAAAAACAAAGAAAATAAGGCTGCTGCTGTAAAAAAAGCAGTCTGAGACATACCTACATCAGCCTCATTTGCTGAAAGCTCAGTTCCAATAGTAATGAGAACCGGACCTAACATACTGGCATTTAACTGAAATGCGACACAGGCTGATAGCAGCGCTATCATAAGCGCTACTATACTAACTTTTTTTTCACCCATAACAATCACCTAAAATTCAGTATCACCAATTCTCTTAAGAGCGTCGATTATCAGATTCCAGAAGCGGTCACAATCAAGCTCTAAACCAACCTGAGTATGACAATTTTCATAATTGGTTTTTCTAAAATCACAAACGGTCATACCTAAGGTATAGGTACCGTTGAGTTCAATATCTATAGGAACGCGTCTAGTCTTAATTAAGGTAGGATCAATTACATAGGCTACAGCGCAAGGATCATGGACAGGAGGTGCATCAAAGCCTTGCTCTTTTTTATACATCTTTCCAAAGAAATCTATTAAATCACAGACAAATTTTGCAGGTTTAGTATTTAAGGCTGCAATCTTAGCCATAACTTCTTTAGTAGCTAAAGCTTGATGGGTAAGGTCAAGTCCTATCATAGTGACAGGCCATTTTTCATTGAACACAACATAAGCTGCCTCAGGATCAATCTTTATATTAAATTCTGCCACTGCAGACCAGTTACCTACATGGGCGCCACCTCCCATTAAAACAACTTCCTTAACTCTATCTACAATGCGAGGCTCTATTCTTGCTGCTAAAGCAATATTTGTTAATGCTCCTGTTGGCACTAAGGTGATTGTTTTAGGTGGATTTTGCATTACAGTATCAATAATAACCTGCACACCACTTCTTTCATCCAAAGTATGAATAGGTTCAGGAAGTTTAGGACCATCAAGACCACTATCTCCATGTATAGATGGTGCATTTTCTGTTTCAGGACGAATTATTGGTCGACGAGATCCTTTAGCAATGGTAAGACCTTGCATATTGCCTACACGTGCTACAGATAAAGCGTTAGCTGTTACTTTATCGATAGTCTGATTACCAGCTACAGTAGTTACTGCAACTAAATCAATATTTGGGTTTCCCCATGCTAATAGCATAGCAATAGCATCATCATGACCTGGATCGCAATCTAAAATAATCTTTGTCTTATCCATAATAAAATCCCTCTTGTATGTCTTTCTGAATGCTTTAATTTTATGAAAGATGTATGGTATAAAATATAAATAAAATGAACAAAATATAAATATTCTGATATTTAGTTCAACACTATTTGAAAGGTTTATCACAATTATAAAATTGTGTTTTTTACTATTTGAAATTACTAAAAAAAATAAATTTTCAATTTATTTTTACTGAGACAAAATAGATCAAAAGTTGAATTTACTTATATAAGCTATTGTTAATAATCACATATTTTTTTTATTTAAGCTTTTTTAATTTTTTGCTGTTTTATGATCAACATACCTCTTTCATCTTACATAAAAGATTTAGTTGGCATTCTGAATGTGCCCGTTAGTATCTATTCAAAGGATCTTAAACTTATTAAACACTTTTACGATTTTGATGAGAGATATGATCCTATTTCATGCGATGAAGATCTTTTAAAAGATATAGCAAAAGAATCTTTTAACCATGTAAGAAAGCTCTATTTAAAGTATGATGGGCCTATTGTATTTTACGCAGTTTTGATAGGAAGAAAAAAAGAGTTTGTTATAGTAGGACCTTTAATTGATTCAAAGGAAAAACTTACCGATCACGTAAAGTTTAATGCCCTAAAACATAAAGCAAAGGTTCGCCCCATAAGTCGCTGTAGTAAGTATTCAGTCCTCTCAACCTTATCTCTAATATATAAAGCACTCTACAATAAGGAGGTTGAGCTTCAAAATCTAATAGATTGTGAAAAATTAACAATAATAAAAGAAGAGACTCGTCAACAGGTAGCAAATGTTCTTATAAGGAGTGTAGAAAACACTACTCCTCATAATGATGTAAGTTATGAATTAAAAATACGACAAGCTATAAAACAAGGTGATAGTGAGGCCTTAAAAGAAGCTTTAGACACTCCTTTTGTAGGGAAAAGAGGTGTTATTGCCAATGACCTTCTAAGATCACAAAAAAAACTAGCAATTGTAGATATAACTATTGCATCAAGAGCCGCCATTGACGCTGGCATTAGTGCTGAATTAGGTTTTGTGATCTCAGATGGTTATATTTTACAGGTAGAACAAGCAAAAACCTCGCAAGAGGCAGAAACTCTATACAGACAATGTGCATTTGAGTTTTGTTCCCTAGTAAAACAAAACCAAAAATCGTTATATAGTGACAACAAAATTGTAAAAACAATATCTGAGTTTATAAATAAAAACTTTTATAAAAAAATTTATATAAAAGATATTGCTAAGATTCTAAAATTGTCTGATGCCTATATCGAAAGGATGTTTAAGAAAAAAACAGGTCTTAGCATTAAAAAATATCTATTAAATATAAGACTTAATCAGGCTTTAATTTTACTTGATGGTTCTGATAGACAAATTTACGAGATTGCTTCTTTAACAGGCTTCAAATCTCAAAGCTACTTTATTAAGGCTTTTAAAGACAAATATAAAATCACACCTAAAAGATACAGAGACAGAGTAGAAAAGGTAGAATAAAACAGAAAAATTAATGAATAGAATTAAAAATTGATTTTGGATTTTTGGAGATGCATTTGACGTGGCAGGGGCAGAAAGACTCGAACTCTCAACCGTCGGTTTTGGAGACCGCTGTTCTACCATTAGAACTATGCCCCTGTAAAAAGTGAAACTATTATGCCACAAAATATTTAAATGTAAAGAAAATTTTTAAATTTTTTTCTGGCATAAAAAATTTGAAAGTTTAGAACAGGTTAACATTTTGGGTTTCCAAAGAAAATATTTTATTTAAACGAATAAAATAAAAAATAAACATAAATAAAAATTACAAGCCCATATTTAAAAATTACTAAATTATAAAACTATCGTAGTTTAAAGCTATAAATAAGATCTTAACTTCTAAAAGAAATTTTTCCATAAATTCGTATTTTTTTTAAATTTAATAGCTTGCAAAATTTCCTCCCTTTAGTTTTAATTCGTGTATAATTTAGTTTTCAGGAACAGCGTAAAACGCAATCGCTCCTGAAAAGCGAAGCGTCCCGTTCCAACTGTTAAATTTTCAGTGACAAGGGACCAATATATGACAAATCCTCTATTTCAGAAAGACATTATCTCCATTTCTGAATTCTCCAAAGATCATATTGAGTTGGTGCTTAAAACCGCACGTGAACTCAAAGCTAACCCGCGTAACGACCTATTAAAAAATAAACTTATTGGTGTTACCTTTTTTGAAGGCTCAACTCGCACCAGACTTTCCTTTGAAACTGCTATTCAGCGTTTAGGTGGACGTGTTATTGGCTTCTCTGATGCTTCTAATACATCATTAGGTAAAAAAGGCGAAACTTTTATAGATTCTATGCGCATCATCACCTCTTATACTGATGCCTTAGTAATCCGCCACAACCGCGAAGGTGCTGCAAGACTTGCAGCAGATCTTTCCCCGGTTCCTGTAATCAATGCCGGCGATGGTTCTAATCAACACCCATCACAGACTATGCTTGATCTCTTTAGTATTTATGAGACCCAAGGTCGCCTTGAAGAAATAAGCATTGCATTCGTAGGCGATCTTAAATATGGACGCACTGTCCACTCCCTTGCTGAAGCTTTGTCCTTATATAACGCTAGAATTTACTTTGTTTCCCCTGAATCCTTAGCTATGCCTGATTATATCTTAAAGGATTTAGACGCTCATGGTATCAAATACTCTATTCACAATAACCTTGAGGAGGTTATGCCTAAGATTGATATTCTGTATATGACTCGTGTCCAAAAAGAGCGCTTTGATGAAACAGAGTATCAGCACCTAAAGAGTAAGTTCATCTTAACTCCAGAGTATTTAGTTGATGCCAAGGAAAATATGAAGATCTTACATCCTCTACCAAGAATTGATGAAATCGTTTCTAGTGTCGATGCAAGTCCTCATGCTTACTATTTTAAACAGGCAGCTAACGGTGTTTATGCCCGAGAGGCCCTCTTAGCATTGGTTTTAAACAAGGAGATATAAGCACTATGACTTTAAATGCTGAAAATAAAGAAAAGCTCATGGTTGAAGCCATTGCCAATGGAACTGTAATTGATCACATAGCTCCAGGTCAGGCTATCAATATCCTGCGTATGTTTAAATTTTTAAGTCGTAATAATCAGCTTACCGTAGGATTTAACCTACGTTCAGGCGATATGGGCAAGAAAGATATCATTAAAATTGCCAATGTAGTTTTTTCTCCTGCAGAAACTGAGCAATTAGCTATTCTCGCCCCAAACGCAACAATCAATCAAATTAGTGATTTTAAAGTAGTTGATAAATATAAATTACGTTTGCCTCGTGAGACTGTAGGCGTATTCGCCTGTCCTAATAGTAACTGCATTACTAACGTAGAAAAAGATGCAACACCTCGTTTTAAGATTTCAAAAGAAGGCGATACCATTTTAATGCGTTGCCATTATTGTGAAAAAGTCTTTGAAAGAGACATTGTGCTTGAGCATAACGGACTTGAGTCTTAAAATTTTTAAGTGGTAGCTTTAAGCTACCACTTCTTTATACCCTCTCCATTAAAACCAATGTTTCTACATGGTTTGTAAATGGAAACATATCAAATCCTCTTACTTCTTTAATCTTAAAGCCTAAGCTTAATAGCTTACGACAATCTCTCTTTAAAGCTTTAAGCTCGCAGAAAATAAGACTTAAATGGGCTCCTTTTTTGAGTTTTAAAAACTCCTCACAAACCTCATCTCCAAGTCCAACGCGCGAAGGATCTGCAATTAAAGCCGAGATATTTTTATTTACATATAAAGAAAGCTTTTCCTTTAGATCACCTGCAACAAAGCTTACATTATCGACATGATTTTGCTTAGCATTTTTTCTTGCGGCTTCAACAGATTGCTCTACAATTTCAATACCGGTTACATGAGCAAAGTACTTGCTTAAACCTAAGGTCATAGTGCCAATACCAGAACATAAATCTAAAGCATCACCTTTAATCGGACTTGTTTTACAAAAGGCTATAGCTTTGTCATAAATATTTCTAGCAATTTCATAATTGACTTGTAAAAAAGTTAAAGGTCCTACTGAAAAATCATAGCCAAAATAATTAGTCTTAATAAAATCATTTTCACCTAAAGATTTTATTTCCCCTCTTATAATCGCATTCCCTTCTTGATTATTAAAACAAATAAAGCAAGCCTTAACATTATAGTCTTCAGCTAATTGACTAAAAGCACTCTCAACCTCGAAAGATAAGGGTTCTGCAACCACTAATACGCAAAGACGTTCCTCTTTACCACAATCTCGCATCATCAAAGAACGTAAGCATCCAACCTTTCTTATCTCATCATAAGGTTCTAAAGAAAAATCTCCTAAAACACAACATAAGTCTTGTGCGAATATGGAAAACCATTTAGGCTCTAAAATGCATTGTGTACACTCTTCTACATAATGTGTACGAGGCTTATAGTATCCTTGAATAAGAACATTATCTTTTTTACCAAAGAATCGGATAGATTTATTACGACAAGGATATTTAATGTTTGAGGCCTCAACTTCTGGGACACTTACAGTACATCCAATCTCCTTTAACGCTTTAAAAATTAACTCCTGCTTAATTTTTAATGTGGTCTTATACTTTAAATTGCCATAAACGCAAGTGCCTCCTAATAACGTTGCCTGACTGTCTAAAGCTCTATCAGGACTTTTTTCTAAAATCTCAATCAAATATCCTGGCCTGCGCTTTGAACCTATAGCAAAACAGTCTCCAAGTCTTACTTTTACGCGCTCTCCTACTAAGGTATTTTGTATAAAGACAAGATTATCGTTATAAAAGGCAATTCCCTCGCCTTTATCTGATAAAGAATTTACAACCAATTCAACAATATTCTCATCCATATTAAAAAAACTCAAAATAAAGACTACAATAAAAAAATCCTAATTCTATTATAAGGATTAGAGGCTAAGATTATAACCTAGGATCAAATCCTGCTTTATGCTTTAAGCTGGAACTTTTTAAGGAAGTGGTATAAATGACAGTATCTTGCAAATATAAATCGTTAACGATCTCCTCTTTAGCTCTGGGTCTGAGCATTTTTACCTTAAGCGCCTGCACTAATTATCAATCTAATGTAGGTCAAGTTTCCACTTATTACAGTGGGACCATTACAGGACTTGAACTTGCTGATGTAAATACAAATGAATATAACTCTGCAGGAAATGCAGTATTAGGTGCTATGGGAGGAGCTCTTTTAGGTGGAATTATTGCTGATGATTCAACCGGAGCTTGGATTGGGGCTTCATTAGGAGGTCTTGCAGGTGCAGCAGGTTCATCTTACGCTAATCGTCAAGATGGTGTACGTATGACTATAGATTCTGAAAACGGTCCAATGATTGTTGATACCTACTTTAACTGCAAACTTTCTTTAGGTAAAAAAGTCCGTTTAATCTCAGGTGGTAGTCATGGTACGGAGATTCAGCTCTACCAAAACGGAGCATATAAAACCCTAAAGCAAAATAAATCTACAGACTGCCCTAGTACCTATAACAAAATAAAAAAAGGTTTAACTTCTAATAGATAATCCTTTTTTAAAGCTATTTTGAACCATAAATATGAAAAATCCCACAAAATGATAATAAGTACAGTTCATTTTTGGGATTTTTTAACAATCCCAGTCTCATTACAAAAATTTAACATTCAATAGTTTTATCATTAACAATCAACAAGTAAATTTAACAGCGTAGTAAGAATACAGATAATCCCATATTGGAGAAATAAATGAAAAAATCTACGCTGACTGCTTTAGCTTTAGGTATTACCTTAGCAACCTCCGCTTGTGCAACTGGAAATAATATTGATGTTTACAATAGAGTTGCAGCAGGAGATCTTACCGCTCAAGGTGGAGCTAGACGCGTAAAAGGTGATATGGTCACAATGTATAAAGACCAGATTGAACTTGCTAACAAAAAGCATGCAAAAAATGTTATTTTATTGATTGGTGATGGTATGGGTGATAGCGAGATAACAGCTGCCCGTAACTTTGCTCATGGTGCAGGCGGAGCTTTTAAAGGCTTAGATGCACTCCCATTCTCAGGTCAATACACCCACTATTCTTTAAATAAGAAGAATCAAAAACCAGATTACGTTACTGACTCAGCCGCCTCTGCTACTGCCTGGTCTACAGGTTATAAATCATACAATAAGGCCATAGGTGTAGATGTTAATGGCAAGCCTGTTACAAGTATTATTGAATTAGCAAAAAAAGCAGGCTTGGCTACAGGTGACATTTCAACAGCCGAAATACAGGATGCAACCCCTGCGGCTATGTTAGCGCACGTAAGCCACCGCAAGTGCTATGCTCCATCCTCAACAGCTAAACTCTGCCCTGAGGAAACATTAGAGAAAGGCGGTTTAGGTTCAATCTCAGAACAAATTTTAAAGACTCGTGCAGATGTAACCTTAGGTGGTGGTGCAGCATCCTTTAACGAAAAGGCTGTAGCAGGTGAATATGCAGGTAAAACCTTATTAGATCAAGCAAAAAAACTAGGCTACACTATAGTTAAAAATGCCAAAGAATTAGAAGAAGTTAAAAAAGCTAATCAGGATACACCCGTCTTAGGTCTCTTTGCCGATGGCAATATGCCAATTCGCCTTAAAGGACCTCAAGCTTCATTACATGGTAACTTAGAAAAACCTCCTGTAAAATGCGAGATAAACAAAGATCGTAATGATAGTGTTCCAACCTTAGCTCAAATGACTCAAAAGGGTATAGAACTTTTAAGTCAAAATCCAAAAGGCTTCTTCTTACAGGTTGAAGGTGCCTCTATTGATAAACAAGCGCACAAGAACAATCCTTGTGGTCAATTTGGCGAAACTATGGATTTAGATGAGGCTGTACAGGTTGCTTTAGATTTTGCTAAGAAGGACGGCAATACCTTAGTATTAGTAACAGCAGATCACGCCCATGCCACACAGATTGTTTACCCTGACGCAGTATCCCCAGGCTACACTCAGTCTGTTATAACAGCAGATGGCGAGCCTATGGCAATCTGCTACGGAAACTCTGAGGATCTTGATGACGCAGGTCATACAGGTGCACAATTACGTATAGCAGCTTATGGTCCTGGCGCCTTAAATGTTATGGGATTAACTGATCAGACCGACTTATTCTTCACTATTCGAGATGCTTTACAGTTAAAATAATTCTAAAAATCGACGAAAACTTTAGGCGGGTTTATCCCGCCTTTTTTTATGATTTAAGCACCTCTCATGAGTTTTTGCATCCAGGATATCCAGTAAATCACGCATTAAAACGATAATCTGACGTTCATCTAAAGCAACATCATGATACAGATGTAAGAACTGTCTTTGCTCATCATTGATAACTACTTATGTATAGGTCCACTTTTCACTATCAACATGTCTTGCATAAATTCCCAGGTTTGCCGTTCATAAACATAGGATCGTTGAGGCTTGGTTTATAGCAGTCAATGGTAGCTTTAACAGAACCGCATTTAAAGACGTGCCTATTATGATGAGTATATGACAGTTAATGAATTTCTTTACATTCATAATGGAGGAATAACCTCTGTCTGGAACAAGTAGCGTTTTAGACAAATCACCATGTACTTTGTGTTTTATAGCCTCAACGTTTTTCTCTGCTCTAATTACAAAGGCATTACTTTCATAGAGTACATGCTCCACGACATAATTAGGATTAGCTAAAAAAAAGCTCTTGGATAAAGAAACCTAAACCTGTATCAGCATTAAGTCTGCCGGCATGAATACGCTTAGCCAGGTAAGATTGTTTCTTAAAATGATCCTACCTGTTATAGTGGGAAATGATATAGGTTCTGCCATTCTTATCGGCATAGCATAAAATGTTCCATTTAATAGCTTCTGAAGTCACAATATAGTCTCTGCATATGTATTATGCTCAAGAAAAATCCCTAAAAAAGGGAAATAATTAAATTAAAGAGTTTTATGAGATAAGTCACCCTTGTTGTTAACTAAGGTGACTGGAATTTAGAACCTAAAAACCAATGTCTTTATAAAAATTATTAAGAAAAAAATTATTTAGTAGAGTTAAAGCGTAATTTTTACTACCTACTATAATTTTTTTAAGAATAAAGATAAGCCTACATCGTTAAAGATTTAGGGAATAAAGAAATTCACATCATAAGATAATGATGTTCATATATTATATTTTTGAATTTATGGATTTATGGATTTATGGATTTAATGGAGGGATAAATTGATAATTAGGTGGTGGCCCATTCCTGACTTGAACAGGAGACCAAACGATTATGAGTCGTCTGC
>CALFLJ010000233.1 GCA_937880335.1 uncultured Succinatimonas sp. | reverse complement strand
AAGCGGACTTTAAGGAGTTTTTTATAGTCCGCTAGTTTGTGAAAGTTTTAATTAAGAGCTATTGCTGTTTTGTCAGTTTTAGTTTTCCATTTATTTTCCTTTAAATCGTTAAGTAATATAGATTGGAACTTGTCTTTTGCCGGTGGTTATGTAGGCGTTGATATTTTTTTTGTAATTTCTGGTTTTCTTATGACAGCGATAATTATAAGTGGCATAAAATCAGAATCTTTTTCCATTTTAAACTTCTGGAAAAGAAGTGAATATTTCGGACTAAAGGATCATTGGGGTCAAAAAAAATTAAGATGCATTTTCACAAGAATGGATCAGTTGATTTCATGTCTTTGGATCATCCTAACGATTACGAAGTAATCGCATATAGACAAATGAAATTTGTTCTTGGAAATAGCGAGGCAAAGCCTCGCCTCCCTTTTATTTATTTCCTAAGACTATAAAATTTTGATGGGCTGGTTATTTTCCTCATATTTAACGTTCCTAGATTTATTTCAATTGCATTTTGAACCAAACGATCAATAACTGCCTCTGCTAATGTTGTTCCTCCTAATTTCTCATGCCAGTCACCAACATCATATTGAGTACATATAAAAGTACTTGTTTCTGTGTATCTTGCATCAATTAGATCAAGTAGGAATGAACATACTGTTTCAGAAACAGAGCTTAAAAGCCATTCATCAATGATCAAAACAGAAGGTAACTCATACCTTCTTCTTAGCCATTTCAAAGTGCGTTTCTGAACTAAACTTTCTTCAATCTCCTGAATCAAATCAGGTAACCTAATATATTTTACCTTGAAACAACGCTCCATTGCTGCATTTGCAATAGCACATGCAAGGTAGGTCTTACCTGAGCCTGTAGGTCCTTTTATTATAAGGTTTGTCTGTTTTTTTAGAAAATCTCAGGAGCTTAATTCTAAAACCAGATCCCTTGATAATGTTCTTTGCGAATCATAGTAAATCTTTGCAATGTTTGCAGAGCGTTCTCTAAGTTTTGCACTCTTTTTAAGTCGCTCAATACATTTATTTAACTTGCATTCATAAAGCCTGTTGATAACAATTTCAAACTTCTCAATAAAGTTCAAGTTGCTACAGTTGGCGTCTGCCTGGATTTCATCAACGTATGTAATCAGCTCGTCCATTTTCAGATTTACCAGTTTTCTGATCATGTCATCGGCAAGAACATGCTTTGAGATAACAGAGTTCATATTACTTATCCTCCTCTAATGATTTGTAATAATCTGCTCCTCTGAGCATTCCTTTTGCCTTTACATCTTGATTCTGAAATAATATCATTAGATTGCGGTCTTCCTATTTGGTCTTAGTGATCGCCTACATCTGCCGTTTCAAGGTTAATTGCACCGTACATTGCTTTACAAT
>CALFLJ010000232.1 GCA_937880335.1 uncultured Succinatimonas sp. | reverse complement strand
CAGGATGACCCTCAGTCTGGTTGAAAGCCATTTTCCAAACGGTTTCGGCCTGAGCCTGAGCACTAAAGCCTGCAACTGCAACAGCTAAAGCGCTGACCATCAAAACGTTATTCTTTTTCATAAAAGCAATCTCCGTAATCACAAATATAACGTTTGCAATTATAGGTAAACGACTGCTTATTTGTTAGGGTTTAAATAATATTTTGAGACATAGGACACATTATTAATTTTAAAAATATGCTTATTTTAAGCAATAAGATTTTATACAATTAAATTATATACTATAAATATAGTATCACAAGTAAACCATTTATTTATATATTATTTTATTTTGTAAATGATACAGTCTTTTATTAATAGTAAAAAGACCAGAAAAAGGAAAGGATCTGTTATATATAACTATAACGCAAATTCGCAAAAATTTTTTTTAGTTAATAATTTTGCTCAACCGTTTACTTTTTTCAGCTTAATCTTATTAAATTATTTTTAACACTTTATTTAAGGAAGGGGCTTTACAGGCATATTTTACTTGTGAAGAAATTTAAGATTTTGTTAGAGTCTTATTATATTAGCTCTAGGAATTTAAACTTTTTAAACTTGATTTTGAAGACTGATTATATAGTACATATTTTATCTACAGGCTACACTTACTTTTAAGGCGTCTAAATGAATAAACAAATAGACGCACTTTTTATACTCTAGAGCTTGTATTCATTTAGAAAGTCAGAAAGAGCTTCCTCCCAGGGACGACAAATACCGCCGTTATTCATTACAGAGTGAGCAGGACGCTTTGCAGGGCGAGGAATTGCATCTGAACTTACAGGTTTTAAATTAACCTTTACATCAAGGATACTGAATATTTTCTCAGCTAAACCATACCATGAAGTGGATCCACTGTTATTTACATGATAGGTACCGTACGGATTATTATCCACAATCTTAAGTATTGCTAATGCTACATCCTTAACATAGCTTGGAGATCCAATCTGATCATTTATTACACGTAATTCAGCACTGTTTTTAGCTTTTATCATCTCTTTGACAAAGTTGCGACCCCCCGCACCATAAAGCCATGAGGTTCTTAGAATATAGTATTTGTCGCACAGGCTTTTAATCACCATCTCGCCTTTAAGTTTTGATTCTCCGTATTTATTTATCGGGTTAGTTTTATCATCAGGTAAATACTCAGCGTCTTTTTTTCCATCAAAAACATAGTCAGTTGAAATATA
>CALFLJ010000231.1 GCA_937880335.1 uncultured Succinatimonas sp. | reverse complement strand
ATAATCAGGTATTGTCATATCTTAGAAATAATAAAGACGTTAATATTATTGGTATCGATAGAGGAGAAAGAAACCTTATTTATATAACAGTAATCAACCAAAAAGGTCAAATTATAGAATCTATGTCATTTAATAAATTAAGACAAGAAAAGCCGAATAGTGAGAATTATGAGGTTGATTACCATGATAAGTTAGTTTTGCGAGAGAAAGAACGTATTGCTGAAAAACGGTCTTGGGAATCTGTTTCTAAAATAGCTACTTTAAAAGAGGGCTATTTATCAGGTGTTATTCATCAGCTAGCTAAGCTTATGATTAAGCATAATGCAATTTTGGTTTTAGAAAATTTAAATGCAGGTTTTAAGCGTGTTAGAGGGGAAATCGCAGAAAGATCTGTGTACCAAAAATTTGAACGAATGCTTGTTGAAAAGCTTAATTATCTTGTATTTAAGAAAAATAATATTTTAGAGGCTGGGGGAGTATTAAATGGTTATCAGCTAACTCCACCTTTGAACAATATTTCTGATCTTGGACTACAAACTGGTGTTATTTTTTATGTTCCTGCAGCCTATACGTCAAAAATAGATCCAACTACAGGTTTTGCAAATGTTTTAAATCTTAATAGTGTCAAAAATGACAAGGATGCAAAAAAATTCTTCTCTAGTATTAAATCTTTTAGTTATATAAAAGAAGATCTTTTTAAATTTTCTGTTGATTTTAGTAATACTAGTATTAAGAGCTTTGTGGATTTAGAGATTAAATGTTGGGATATATATAGTTATGGTCTAAGAATAGTAAGGCGGAAGAATAATACAGGAAACTTCCAAGAACAATTAGATTACAGTCCAACTTATGAAATAAAATTATTATTAGAAAAATATGATATAGATTATGAAAATGGGGAAGAACTTCTTAAAAAATTACTTAAAGATAGTCCTATTGAGGATAAATTCTGGAAGAGACTTTTTGAAATCTTTAAATTTATATTGCAAATGCGTAATAGCAAGTCAAATAGTACGGAAGACTATTTAATTTCTCCTGTTAAAAATAGGGAAGGGAAGTTTTTTAATTCTAATGATTGTTTATCTAACTTGCCTCAAGATGCAGATGCTAACGGAGCTTATCATATTGCGCTTAAAGGATTGATTATTCTATTTAGAAATAATCTAGACGTTAAAGAGAATGGAAAAGGGAAAAAAGTAAGTTTTGCAGTGTCAAACAAGGATTGGTTTAGATTTATGCAAAAGGACTTACATGCATTAAATGAATAGTGAAATTTTATTTTCACAATTAAACGATTTTATCTATTGTCCAGTATCTATATATTTTCATAACTTATACGGGATACAGGCAAAAGATACTTATTGTAGTCCTTGTCAGATTTTAGGGGACGAGGTTCATAAGACTGTTGATACTGGCACTTATACATCTAACTCTAAAATTTTACAGGGATTACCTTGTTATTGTGAAAAATATAATCTGATTGGAAAAATTGATTTGTTTGATGCAAGTAAAGGGATTTTGACAGAAAGAAAAAAATTTATAAAAGAAGTATACGATGGTTATGTTTTTCAGCTATATGCTCAGTATTTTTCCTTAAAAGAAATGGGCTATAAAATTTCTCGCATTAGGCTTTACAGTTATGACGACAATAAAGTTTATAAGATAAATCTTCCCGAGGAAGATCCTATTATGTTTAAGAAATTTGAAAAACTAATTTATGACATAAAAAATTTCAGATTTGATGGTTTTTTGCAAACTAATAAAAAAAAGTGCCTTAATTGTATTTACGAACCTGCATGTGATAGGTCTTTGTTATGATGACATTACCTGATTTCTTAAAGAAACAAATTGTTTTTGTATTTTTGTCTTATGGAGAAAAGATTTCTTTTTTGAATGAAAATTTGGTTGTTAAGGGAAAAGATGGGAAAACGAGACTGCAAACAACATGTTATAGAATTTTCATGCTTTGCATTGTTGGTTCTTTTACTTTAACTTCAGGTGTTATTCAAAGATCACATAAATTTGGATTTCCAATTTTACTTTTTACAAGCACATTAAGAGTTTACGACAAGCTTGGAGCAAGGCTTGAGGGAAATGTAATACTTCGTAGAAAACAGTATCTATACAATGATCTGAAAATAGCAAAGCATATTATAAAAAATAAAATAATCAATCAGAGGCTAGCTCTGGAAAATACCAGGAATAAAACAGATGCAATGAAAATTGCTATATCTAAGTTGGATAATTTATGTCAGAAAGTTGACTTGGCAGATGATAATCTTCAGCACCTATTGGCTTTAGAAGGCAATGCCGCAAAAATTTATTTCACACAGCACTTTGAATCATTAGGGTGGAAAGGTCGTAAGCCTAGAATTAAGTCAGATTATATCAATTCTCTTTTAGATATTGGCTATACACTTTTATTTAATATTATTGATGCCTTATTAAATATTTACGGTTTTGATGTTTATTGTGGAATTTTCCATAAAGAGTTTTATATGAGAAAGTCTTTGGTTTGCGACTTAGTGGAGCCATTTAGACCTATTATTGATGTTCAGGTAAAAAAATCAATAAATTTAAAACAATTTAAAGTTGATGATTTTTATTTTGATAGGAATACATATAAATTAAATTATGAAGCTAGTAAAAAATATATTTTGATTTTTTTACAGGCTATACTCAAATATAAAGAGGATTTATTCACATATGTTCAGTCTTATTATCGCTCTTTTATGAAAGAGAAGGATGTTTCTGATTTTCCTGTATTTATTCTAAGCTGAAGTATATGATTATCATAAGTTACGACATTTCTAATAATAAATTAAGAACTAAATTTAGTAAGTTTTTGTCTAAATTTGGTCACAGGATTCAGTATTCTGTTTACGAGATAGATAACAGTTCAAATATCTTAAAGAATATAATTACCCAAATAAAATTAAAATTTGAAAAAAATTTTTCAGACGAAGATTCAATTTATATTTTTAATTTATCTTGTTCTTGTGAAGTCATAAGAATGGGATATGCAAAACATGAGCAAGAAAGTTTGATCATTTGCTAATATTAAAGTTTTTTAGGGAAAAGGATTTTTGCTGTAATGTACTTAAACAAATATGATCTTGAAACTTTAAATTACAAGATAATCCATGAGGGTTTTAAGGTAGATAAAGAATGTGCAATGTATCTTTCAACCTTACCTTTAGATGATTTAAAAGAAAGTGCTTTAAAAATTACGAAAGCCTTTTTTGATGACAAGGTTGAACTTTGTGCTATTACTAATGGCAAGTGTGGACGATGTACTGAAGACTGTAAGTTTTGTGCTCAAAGTCGTCATTTTAAAACGGAAATAGAGCCTACCCCGCTTAAGGACAATAAAACATTATTTAGTGAGGCTAAGTATAATCAAGATAAGGGAGTACAAAGATTTTCTGTTGTAACTGCAGGGGCAACTTTATCTAAAGTTGAACTTGAAAATCTAGCTTTAGCCTATAAAGAAATCAGTTCTAAACTTAATATTAAATGTTGTGGTTCATTAGGTCTTTTACGTTATGAAGATTTTTTAATGCTAAAAGAGCATGGCATGACTCGTGTTCATAACAATATTGAAACTTCTGAAAAGTTCTTTCCTAATATTTGTACTACTCATTCTTTTGCTCAAAAATTACGCTGTATTGAGAATGCTAAAAAAGCCGGACTTGAGATTTGTTCAGGTTGCATTATTGGTATGGGAGAGGATTTAGAAGATAGAATAGATATAGCTTTAAAATTACAAGAAATAGGCGTCGTATCAACTCCTATTAATATTTTAAATCCCATTAAAGGCACGCCTCTTGAAAATGCTAAACCTTTAAGTCCACAAGACATTAAACTTTGTATAGCCTTATTTAGACATATTCTTCCTAAAACTGTATTGCGCTTAGCTGGTGGTCGTTTGAAGATTAAAGATTATTTTGCTGATCTATACGATTATGGTATCAATGCCATGATTACAGGGGATATGCTTACTACAGCAGGTTTATCTATAGCCTCAGATAGAAGCTCAATTATAGAAAAATCTCGAAAGCTCTCGCAGATTGATTAACAGTGTAGCTACTTTAAATAAAATTTCTTTATAAATTTATTACCTTGATTAAAATTAACAAAGTTTAATTTAAGTCAAGGTATTCTGTTCTATAAAAGGGCATAATCAAAAAAAGCTTTTCATTATATGTAAAATTAAATTTCTCCTCTAATCTTATTTTTCTAAGGCCACTTTTTTTATGAGATTTTTTATAATCTTTGCTCTTTTATGTGGGCTAAGTTTTTCTTCATTTGCCGGAGATAGCCTTAATATTCTAGTTAGCAAGTGCGTTAATCTTGATTCTGATGCCTGCACAAAAGTAGGAGAGCTTTATCTTAATGGTTATCAGGATGATAAATTTACAGAGATAAAACCTAATTATGATTTAGCTCTTTTATACAGTAGAAAGGGATGCAGCTTAAAAAATGCAAAAGCCTGTTTTTATTTAGGTGATATTTTTGAAAAAGGTTTAGGCCAACCGGTTTCTCTAAAAGATTCTTTTAAATATTATGATTATGCATGTGATTTAGATGACGTTAGTGCTTGTGCACGAATTGGAAAAAATATTTTTGAGGAAAAATACGAGCTTAGCACTACTGGTAAAGACTCTTCGTTAAAGTATTTAGACAAGGCCTGTTCTTTTGATGATGCTTATAGTTGTTATTTAGAAGGAATGCTTTACTTAGAGGAAGAAAATTTAAAGAATTATGATAAGGCTCATAAACATTTTGAATTAGGCTGTACATTAGGTGAGGATTCAAGTTGCTTTGAGTTAGGTAAGACTTTTTTAAATGGTTTAGGAACAAAAAAAGACTATGACAGAGCTAATGCTTTATTTAAACAAGTCTGTGCTAATGAATCTCAGGGAGGCAAAGCTTGCTATTATCTTTCTTTAAGCTATAAGTCAGGCTTAGGTGTGGAGGCATCGCCTAAAAAAACACGTAAACTTTTACAAAGGTCATGCTCTTTAGGTTATAGCCATGCCTGTAATACAGAGGCCAAATTTATAATTGATCACGAGCAAGACTATAAAAAGGGTATATCACTATATCAAGGAGCTTGTGATTTTTCAGGCGATACAGAAGCTTGTCTTAACCTTGCAAATATATATGCAAATTCAGAAAATCCTTATTACGATATAAATAAAGCTTTGGGTTTTTACACTATAGCCTGCGATCTTAAAAGTGGTGAAGCTTGTACCAAATTAGGAGAACTCTATAAATCAGGTAATGGTACTAGTGTTAGTATTCCAATGGCAGAGTACTATTTTTTTCAAGGGTGTAATTTAGGAGAGGCTTTAAGCTGTTCGAATTTAGGCTCTATACTTTTTTTTAATACAATGGATTTTGATGGTGCCTATGAGTATTTGCAAAAGGGTTGCTCATTAGGTGTAGGTGAGTCTTGTGCTAACTTAGCAAGTCTTTTAGATCTTGGATATAAGTCTGATACGCCATCATCTCGGATAATTTCCTTATTAGAGAAAGCCTGCAGTTTAGATCATGTAAAATCCTGTCATCAGCTAGGTCATGTTTATGAAAAAGGAATTTTTGTAAAAGAAGAATTGAAAAAGGCATCTGAATTTTTCAAAAAAAGCTGTGATGCAAAATATGCTGAGGGTTGTGAGGCTCTTGCCTCAATCATTATAAAAAACTCTAAATCTAAGGAAGATTTTATAAATGCAAAAAGCTATCTTGAAACGGCTTGTAGTTTAAAGTCAGCATCTTCCTGCAATTACCTTGGCAATATTTACAGAAAAGGCTTATATGAAAAGGTTAACTATAAAGCAGCTGCTGATTTTTACAAAAAGGCTTGTGAGTTTGGAGATAAGACTGGTTGCAATAATGTAGGACTTATGCACGAGATTCTCTATAACGACTATAGAAAGGCTTTTTCAATTTACAAGAAAAATTGCGACGCTAAATTAGGCGATGGGTGTCAGTTTTTAGGTAACTTATATCTTAGAGGTTTAGGCGTAAATTATGATCTGAGCAAATCTCGTGAATTATTTAAAAAATCCTGTGATTATAATTCAGCTCTTGGATGTAATAGTCTTGGAATAATTTATGATTTAGGCCAAGGTGTTCCTATAAATCCAGAAACATCAGTAATTCTGTACGATAAGTCATGCAAGTTAGGCGAAAGTCTTGGTTGTTACAATTTAGCTCTTTCATATGATAAGGGAAGAGGAATTGCACGCAGTCACACTAAAGCATTTAAATTATATGAAAAATCGTGTAATTTGCATTTTGGATCAGGTTGCCTTGCTTTAGGCTTAATGTATGAGTATGGAGATAGCATACCCCGTAATCTAGATAGAGCATTAGGTTTATATGAACGAGCTTGCTTGCTTAACCATAAAAAGGCTTGCGACAGGTTTTATGACCTTAAAGAAGATTTAAACGAAGGAATTAAAAAATAAAATATACCTTGTAGGGGAATTTTGATGTCAAAAATAAAGTTAAGTTTATGTTTGCTTTTAATCGATGCTTTAGTTTTCTCATCGTACAGTCACGCTGATCTAAGAGATTCTGTAACAAGAATGATGAAAAGTTGTGAGCTTAAAGATTCCAATGCCTGTTACGGTTTAGGCGAAATGTATAAATTAGGCTATCAGGTAGTAAAGGATTTTGATAAGAGCCTTAATTTTTATTTAAAAGCCTGTGATCTAAATATGGGGCTGGCTTGTTCTAAGGCTGGAACCATAAAACTTGGTATTTTCGGAGAAAATGAGGATGCTATAAAACTTTATCTTAAAGGTTGTGAGCTTAAGGATGGTAGTAGTTGTACTGATTATGGGGCTTTGTTTGAGCAGGGGGAGATTGTAGATTTAGATTACAATAAAGCCCTGGAGTACTATAATTTAGCCTGTGAATTAAATGATGGTGATGGCTGTAATAATGTAGCTACCATTTACGATAATGCTTTATGTAGTCCACAGGATATAAACAATGCCTTGTATTTTTATGATAAGGCCTGTTCGCTTAATTCAGGAATTGGCTGCTCTAACTTAGGCTATATTTACCTAAACTCAGAAAAAAAGGATATAAAAAAAGCAATCTCTTTTTTTGAGAAAGCCTGTGAACTTGACGAGGGCTTAGGCTGTGCTAATTTAGGCATCCTTTATTCAGATGGAAAGCAGGTACAAAAAGATTTAAAAAGATCTTTTGGATATTATGATGAGTCATGTAAACTTAAAAACGGGCTTGGATGCAATAATTTAGCTTTTTATTATAAAAATGGGATTGAGACCAATAAGTCTTTAGAGATGGCATCTCATCTTTACTATAAGGCTTGTTTTTATGGTTATGGTAGAGCTTGTACTAATTTAGCAAAGATGATTGAGTTAGGCCCTATGGATTATAAATCTGCAATAGAGCTTTATAGCATGGCTTGTAATCTTGATGATCCTGAAGGTTGTTTAGGTTTTGCTAAATTATATGAGACGACAAGTTTAGATTTAGAGCAAGACGAGATTAAGGTCCAGGAATTATTTAAGAAAGCTTGTAATACAGGATATGAAAAGGCCTGCGTAAATATTCAGGCTCAGGATAAGAGCAAATAATATTTTTTCTACACCACAAATAAGACAGGCTAGAATTAAGTCCTAGCCTGTGCGTTTTTAAATTATTATTCTTTTAGTGTATCGCGTATATCGTGACCGAACCATTCCTTACTTATTCTTTCAAACTCGCCGTTTTCTTCAACAAGTTTTAAACCACGATTAACCTCATCAAGCATTTTTTTATCGCCCTCGCGTACAGCAATACCGTAGTATTCCTTATCGACGTGACGACTTATGTGTAATGACTCAAATCTACCAGAGTTATCTTTAGCTAAGAAGAAGTCATTTACAGGCATATCATGAATAACAGCCTTACATCCACCATTTCCTAGTTCAAGATAAGTCTCAGGAGGTGAGTTGAAGATCTTCTTTTTTGATTTGGTTAAGAACTTCTCAGCAAATACGGCACCTGATGAGCCTATTTGTACACAGATGTCCTCACCATTTAATTTTTCATAATTATCGTATTTCTTAGCATCTTTTTTATCTATCAGGTAGGTAAGACCGCACAGATAATAAGGATCTGAGAAATCAACTTTCTTATCGCGTTCTGGGCTAATGGTAAAGCCTGAAATAATTAAATCGATATTACTAGTCATTAAGGCAGGAATGAGACCATCAAAAGGTAAAACTCTGATAGTTACGTTATCATAGCCTAAACTTGTACCTATAGCTTTAATAAGATCAATATCAAAGCCTGAGATTTGACCGCTGTCATCAATGTAAGTAAAAGGAGCAAAAGCGCCTTCACAACCGACAATAAGATTTTTCTGCTGATTTTTATTAGCTTCTCCTTCGTCGGCGTAAGCACTAGTACAGGCTAAAGCAACACCTAAGGCTATAATCAGTTTTCGATAGCAATTCAAAATGTGTTCTCCTTTAATAGATATTGCCCTTAATTTTACCTTAAAACTCTTTGAGATTATATTTATCTATATCAAAAAGCTAATTTTACTTTCGATATTTTATGTTGTTTGGGTTTTATGCTACAAATTAAGATGTTATTTTCTTTGAAAAAATCTTTATTTTGTAAGGAATTTTTTTTAATCATACATGTCATTTCTCTTACAATCTACATAAGTATTAAGTAATTGTGACAACATTTAAAAGAAAATTTTATACCACTTATAACTTACCTCAAAAAAAGTCTATGGCAATTATTTTTTTAATTTTAGTTCCTAGGGCAAACGCCGTTAATAAAAGTAGAGACTAAAAAAGAGAGAATGTTATGGCTTTGTATTTGAATACTAATATTGCATCGTTGTTTGCAGCGCGATCTTTAAACAATATTACGCAAAGTATAAATACATCGTATAAACGTTTGTCCTCAGGCTTGAGAATAAATTCAGCGAAAGATGATCCATCCGGTTTAGCTATTTCCAATAGATTTACATCAGAAATAAATGGTTTAAGTCAAGGAAATAGAAATGCCTCATATGGAATTGCTCTTGCACAGACTGCAGAAGGTGCTGTAGATGAAATAACGACAATGCTTCAAAGAGTCCGTATTTTAGCTTTACAGTCAGCTAATGGAACTTACACTGAAAATGATAGATTATCCTTGCAGGAGGAAGTACAAAGTCTTTGTGCTGAAATTACAAGAATATCGTGTAAGACAACTTTTGCAGGAGAGAAAATTTTGGCCGGAGCTAATCAAGGATTAGTGGATGGTGATAATAAGGTCAAAATTCAGGTAGGAGCATATGCTAACGATACAGTAGATATCGATCTAAGTCAGGGATATTCCTTGGCAAAACTTTTCTCAAGGGCAACTGGAAGTGAACTAAAAATTGTAGGCGCCGATACTGCTGAAAATTTAGGACTGAAACTTGATAAAGAGATAGGAAATGGGGAGATCTGTTTTTCGGTTAGTTCACAAAAAAGTGCACAAAGTACTCTTAATATATTAGATAAATTTATAAACACCGTAGATTTAGGGAGGGGCCGTTTAGGTGCAGTTCAGAATCGTTTTGAGAGCATTATTCGCAATCAGGGAAACATAATAGAGAATTTAAGTGATGCTCGCTCACGCATAAGAGATGCAGATTACGCTTTTGAAACAGCTAATTTAGCTAGTTTGTCTATAAGGCAACAGGCCTCAGTTGCGATGCTTACTTATGCAAATAAGCAAGGGAATCTCATACTATCTCTTTTGCAAAATCTTTAGATATAATCTTAACTTTAGCTTTCATAAGGCTTTAGTGTATAATGCACAAGCTGTCAGGATCTTTTTTTTGGGATCTCGTCGCATAATACGCATCGATATAGTATTTAATTGGGATCATTTGCAATTATGAGTAATGCATTAACCAGTACTGATTTTAATTTCCCCGGACAGACCGGCGTTTATCATGGCAAAGTTCGCGATGTTTATAATATAGGCAATGAAAAGCTTGTCATGGTAGCTACAGACCGTATTTCAGCTTTTGATGTTATTTTGCCAGAAGGCATTCCTTTTAAAGGTCAGGTATTAAATCAGATCGCAGCTTCATTCCTAGACGCTACTACAGATATTTGCCCTAACTGGAAATTAGCAACTCCGGATCCGATGGTGACCGTCGGTGTAATGTGCAAAGGCTTCCCGGTTGAAATGATCGTTCGTGGTTATTTATGTGGTTCAGCCTGGCGTGCTTATAAGAGTGGAGTTCGTGAAATCTGTGGCGTTAAGCTTCCAGAGGGCATGAGAGAGAATGAGAAGTTCCCTGAGCCTATTGTCACCCCTACAACAAAGGGTGAAATTGGTACTCACGATGAGGATATCTCAAAAGAAGAGATTATTGCTCGTAAGTTAGCAACTAAGGAAGAGTACGAGATTTTAGAGAAATATACCTTAGCACTATTTAAACGTGGTACTGAGATCGCTGCAAAGCGTGGCTTAATCTTAGTTGATACTAAGTATGAGTTTGGTACTCATGATGGAAAGATTTATTTAATGGATGAAATCCACACTCCAGATTCAAGCCGCTATTTCTACGCCGATGGCTATCAAGAGCGCTTTGAGAAGGGTGAGCCACAAAAGCAGCTATCTAAAGAATTTGTTCGTGAGTGGCTTATGGACAATGGTTTCCAAGGTAAAGATGGTCAGAAGGTTCCTGAGATGACTCAGGAGATTGTAGCTTCTATTTCTGATCGTTATATCGAACTTTACGAGCATATTACAGGTCAGACTTTCGTAAAAGAAGAGCATGAAAACGTTGCATCTCGTATTGAGAGCAATGTAAATGCCTATCTTAAGAACTAATATAAGATAAGCATTTATAATTTAGTTTTTTTGCTTACAGGCCGCACTGCTTTAAGTCAGTGCGGCCTTGTTGTGGTTGTCAGGTCTTATAAAAAAAACTATAATAATATGTTTTTTAGTCTAAGAGTAGGGCGTTTTTAAGCCTTAAAATCCAAAATTTTAAGGATTTTATTTAGTCCTATTACTAGATGTCTTTTAGATAAGCACAAGATTTAAAGTTGGGAAAATTACATGCCGTATTATGACTATCGCTGTGAGGGTTGCGGTGAAAAATTTACAGTTAGAGCTCACATGCATGATGAGCCTATAAAGGTTTGTCCTAAATGCGGACAGGAGGCTGTAAAAAGAATCATGTCAGCTGCATCCTTTACTATAAAGGGCATGTCATGTTCATGTAATACTCCTTCACAAAGTCAGGAGTCACCCTGCTGTCAACATTGCCCTCATCGGGCTTAAGAGGCTATTTATGTCAATGCGTTCAGAGTACTGCGGAGAAGTTAATAAGAGTCTGCAGGATAAGCAGGTTACGCTATGCGGTTGGGTTAATCGTCGTCGTGACTTAGGCGGTCTTATTTTTATTGATCTTCGTGATCGTAGTGGCATTTGTCAGGTCGTTTTTGAACCTGACAATAAGGCTTTGCATGAGCAGGCCTCCACTTTAAGAAATGAATTTTGTATTAAGGTTACAGGTGTTGTTAAAGCTCGTCCTGAAAGTCAGGTTAATGAAAAAATGGCTACAGGTGAGATTGAGGTCTACGCTCAAGATCTTTGCATATTCAACAAATGCGCCTCTTTACCTTTAGATTTCAATCAGGAAAACAGTGAAGAGCAGAGACTACGTTATCGTTATTTAGATTTGCGCCGTCCGGAAATGGTTCATATGATGACAACTAGAGCAAAAATCACATCATATGTTCGTCACTTTTTAGACTCTCACGGTTTCTTGGATATTGAGACTCCGATGTTAACTAAGGCCACTCCTGAGGGAGCTCGTGACTACTTAGTTCCATCCCGTATCCACCACGGCAAGTTCTATGCTTTACCTCAGTCACCTCAGCTCTTCAAGCAGCTTTTGATGATCGCAGGTTATGATCGCTACTATCAGATAGTAAAGTGTTTCCGTGATGAGGATTTACGTGCTGACCGTCAGCCTGAGTTTACACAAATCGATGTTGAAACTTCCTTTATGACATCACAGGACGTTCGTGATGTTATGGAAGAGATGATGTGTGGTTTGTTCCGTGAATTAAAAGGTGTCGAGTTAGGACCTCTTCCTGTGATGAAATGGGAAGAGGCAATGGATCGCTTTGGTTCTGATAAGCCTGATTTGCGTATTGATTATGAATTACACTTACTTGATGAGGCCGTAAAGAATTCAAGCTTTAGTGTATTAAGTGAGCCTGCAAACGATCCTAAATGCCGTGTAATCGGTTTTGCCTTGCCTGGTGGAGCAAAGCTGAGTCGTCGTGAGACCGATGCCTATACTGATTTTGTCAAGAAATTAGGCGCAGGTGGTCTTATGACCATTAAGGTTACAGATCTCTCTCGTGGCGCTGATGGTGTCAAGGCCTCATTTGGTAAACATGTAACTTTAGATGAGATCTTAGAGCTTATTAAGCTTTGTGATGCAAAAGATGGTGATATGGTATTTATAGGTTGCGGTCCTCGCGTTAAGACTGCAACATATATGGGTGCTTTACGCCTTAAGACTGCAAAGGATCATGATTTAGTAAACGATGGTTATAAGGCATTATGGGTAGTCGACTTCCCAATGTTTGAAATGACAGAGGAAGCCGGTCTTACCGCTATGCATCATCCATTTACAGCCCCATCTAATGTAAGTGCTCAAGAGCTAAAAGAGAATCCTTTAGGCGTTTACGCTGACGCTTATGATTTAGTTATCAATGGTTATGAGTCAGGTGGCGGATCTGTTCGTATTTTTGATGAGCAGATGCAGCAGGCCGTATTTGAGGTTTTAGGCATAAGTAAAGAAGAGGCCCATGAGAAATTTGGCTTCCTGTTAGATGCTTTATCCTTCGGTGCACCCCCTCATGCAGGTTTAGCCTTTGGCCTTGATCGTGTAACTATGCTTATAACCGGTACAGATAATATTCGCGACGTTATTGCTTTCCCTAAGACCACAGCTGCAGCTTGCCTTATGACTCAGGCCCCTAATATTGCATCAAAAGAGGCCTTAGAGGAATTAGCTATTAGCATCACCGACTTTGAAGAATAATATTGCTCAGGATTTAATAGGAGATAGACGAAATGTCAGGACATTCTAAATGGGCGAACATCCGCTTCCGTAAAGCCGCACAAGACAGTAAGCGCGGTAAGATTTTTACTAAACTCATTCGTGAAATCACTACTGCAGCCCGTATGGGTGGTGGTGATGAGAGCAGTAATCCACGTTTACGCTCAGCTGTTGTAGCTGCATTAGCTCAGAACATGACTCGTGATACCATCAAGCGCGCTGTTGAGCGTGGTGTAGGTGGTGGCGAGGGTACCGAGCTTGAGAACATTACCTATGAGGGTTACGGTATTGGCGGTGTTGCCGTTATGGTTGAATGTATGACTGACAACCATAATCGTACAGCCTCTGAGGTTCGTCACGGTTTCTCAAAGTTTGGTGGTAATTTAGGTACCTTAGGTTCTGTAGGTTATCTTTTCACCAAAAAAGGTGTTGTAAGCTTTGCAGATGACGATGAAGGTCATAAGACTGTATCTGAGGAAGATGCAATGAACATAGGTCTTGAGGCCGGTGCTGAGGACATTATTGTCAACGACGACGGCTCTATCGAC
>CALFLJ010000230.1 GCA_937880335.1 uncultured Succinatimonas sp. | reverse complement strand
TATAACAATTTTCACTTATAGAATTTATTCAACCACATATTTTGCGAAGAGCCAAATAATATAGGTGGAGATGTTTTTTTTTATCCCCAACTATTACCTCTTGGATTGCAAATATTCTTTTGTGATTTTATTTGCTCTTAGCATTGAAAAAATTTTCATCTTTACATAATTACGGATACGGTTTTAGGTCCACTTACTATTCCACTTATTTTTTTACCACTTTTTGCGTTTTTAACTTCTATTGTGTCATTAAGGTTTCCTTCTGAAAGGGCAATCCCAGATGTTTTGACTTTTAGATTATTGTAGGATGCCTCAATTAGTACCTGATCTCCTTTACAAACTAAACAATAATTGTCCTGATAAATTGGAGAGCCGGATGGAATATCTCGTTTAGCCTTAGATCCTAAAATCATATCCTTATCTGTAATGGTTTTGTTCATAATGAGATTTTCATCAATAAAGTTTTCCTCGATAAGGTCGGAGCTTATAGTAGTCCCTTTGGGGATATTATGAGTTGCAACAATAGAGCGTCTTAAAACTTTTACCGTTACCGGAACGTAAAGTGTGTAACTGTTTTGTGGCTTTTTGCAAATGATTTTTACCGTTGAGTTAACCTTGATGCGCTGTCCTTGCATTTGTGCAGTAAGGAAGCCCTCACACTTGCCCCCATAGTTTCGATTTTGATCAACTCGTGATGCTTTGACATAAATTTTACGCTCAGGAGTGTCCTCTGGAAATTGAGCTAAAATATATTGCTCTGCAACTTTTTCTAAAAATTTTGCTTCATCTGCCGTTGCATATACTGTATATGAAAATATACTTAATAGAAAAAATATTAAAAGCTTAAGTATGTTCATAAAAACTCCTTATTTCCATACTAAAACTTGTTTTAAGCCTTAATTTAAATATCTTTTTTAATTTATTGTTGCTTGATTAAAGCAATTTATTAATAATTGGATTTAGATGTACATAAGTTTATCACGGATAATTTAAGGCCTGAGAGTTTTATATATTTTCTTAGTTAGGAACATAAATTTTTGTTGTTGCAAATGCTAAAAAATACTGTGTTAAACTAATTTGGAAATAAAAAATTTTTGTTAGGTGTGATTAAATACTCACTTTAGCCTTAATATTTTTTTTATTTAAATCATTTAGAATATCCTATAGCGTAGGTGTTACCAAAATTTATTGGTGATTATTACTCACGAGCAATTGTATTGGAGATAAAGATGATAGGTGTAATGGATTCGGTTAATGAGTTGACTGAATTAGTCGGCCAAAACCGCATGGAGCTTTTGCTGTTTAGATTATCAGGTTTGCATCAGCGTTATGGCATCAACGTCTTCAAGGTTCGTGAGGTATTACCATGTCCCCATCTTACTGTAATGCCAAAATTACATAAGTTTGTTGTAGGAGTAGCTCACATTAGAGGTCAAACTATTTCTGTAATTGATTTGGCTTATGCAATAGGAGGTCGTAAAACTTTAGATGTATCTAAGAGTTTTATTATAATCGCAGAGTATAACCGTTCCTCTCATGCATTCTTAGTTTCTAATGTTGAGCGAATAATCAACATGAATTGGTCTAAGATTATGCCTCCTCCTAAAGGAGCTGGTGATAGCAATTATCTTACTGCTGTAACTGAAATTGATAATGAGCTAATTGAGATCTTAGATGTAGAGAAGATTTTAGATGAGATTTCACCTACTAAGGTAGATCCTAAGGCTGTGCTAAAGGTTCGTGATGAAAAATTTAATGCCCAGCTTGAAAAACGCAAGTTTAAAATTTTAATTGCAGATGATTCTAAAGTAGCCTTGTCTCAAATTTGTCGTGCTATGGATGAGTTAGGCGTTGAGGTCATTAAGGTTTTTGATGGTAAGCAGGCTTTAATGAAACTAAAAGAATTAGCAGCAAACGGTCCAATTCGTGATCAGGTAGAACTTGTTATATCAGATGTTGAAATGCCAGAAATGGATGGTTATACTCTTTGTGCTAGCATCAGACAAGATCCATCTTTAAAAGATCTTTATATTATTCTACATACTTCTCTTTCAGGTGTATTTAACTTAGGTATGGTAAGCAAAGCTGGGGCAAATGACTTTATACCTAAATTTAATCCTGAAGAATTATCCTTAGCCGTTAAGAAAGGTATTGAACTTGTTGAGTCAGGCTCATCAGGAGCAGATATGATTCTTAAGAAGCCTAATGTTTAATAAGACCAGTTTGAGATATTTATGGCATTCTCTTTTTTTAATAAAACCGGAGATAAAGAGCAGAAGAAGTCGTTAACTACACTAAGTAGCTCACGTAGCTCGACTTTGCAAACACGAAATACCACATTTCAAAATCGTACGAATGTACAGAGTGCAAGTGCTTTTAAAAGCACCAGTGAACCTCCTGCAAATAAAGATTTAGCTGCTATAACAGCAGCTAAAATTGCAGCTATTAAAGAGGCTTTAGCAGCCAATAAAAGTATAACGGCTTCTCAAGGCTCCAATTACAATAAACCAAATCAGGCACAGACGAATTCTGTTAATACGACTGCGCCAGCAACAAAAACTACAGCAAGCCTTAGCAGACCTACTGCATACATTCCTCAGGGATTTCCAACTGCTAATACTAGTACACAGCAAAATAAAGCTTTAAGTGTGTCTGAGCGTATGGCTCAGGCCCGCAAAACCTTAGCTGCACTTACAGGCAGTAATAACAGAGATCCTGATGCACCTCCAACAAAGAGAGTAGCTCCACGTGTAATTGCTAAAGTTACAGATATGCAATTTAGACGTTTTGCTGCTTTTATTGAGGAAAAATGCGGGATAGTTTTAGCTGAGGGTAAGCAATATTTAGTCAATAGTCGTCTCTCTAATCTAGTAGTGCGTTTTAATTGTGCTGATATTGATGATCTTATAAATCAGGCTATGGAAGATAGGCCGAATAATAGGATTCAAGAGGCGGTAATTGATGCCATGACTACTAATGAAACATTGTGGTTCCGTGATACTTACCCTTATTTAGCATTGCAGAATATTATTCTTCCAGAGCTTGCCATGAAGGCTCGATATCCTATTCGTATTTGGTCTGCAGCCTGTTCGTCAGGTCAGGAACCTTATTCTATTGCAATGACAGTAATGGAGCAGTTGGTTCGTATGATTCATGTAGATCCAACTAAAACCCAGATTATAGGTACAGATCTTTCTCCTCAGATGTTAGAACAATGTAGATTAGCTCAATATGACGTTCATGCATTATCTCGAGGTTTATCTTTAGAGCGAAGAGGTAAATTTTTTAAGCCTACACGCAATCCTAACATGATGCAGGTTGATGATAGGTTAAAACAAATGGTTGAATTTAGACCTTTAAACCTTTTAGGCTCTTTTGCTCTTATGGGACGTTTTGACGTAATTTTCTGTCGTAATGTTCTTATTTATTTTAATAATGAAATTAAGGCAGAAATTTTACGAAAACTTACTATGTGTTTAAATCCTGGTGGATATTTAATTTTAGGTTCAAGTGAATCTTTAACAGGGGTTTCTGATAAATTTGAAATGGTGCGTTGTAATCCTGGAATTATATATCGCATTAAATCTAGCAGATTTGGTTAATAGTTTAAAATATAAATCTTGGCATATAAATTGCGTTAGTCTCTGTAAGTAGAGGCTAACGCAATTTTTTTGACAGAAGGTAAATATGGCTATTAGTTTTGAAAAAGCCTTTGGCGTACATCAATATACTATGCAAGTTAGAAATACTCGTGCAGAGGTTTTAGCAGGCAATTTAGCTAATGCCGATACACCTGGTTTTAAGGCGCGAGATATTGATTTTAACGAAGCTTTTATAAGAGAGGCTAATATCAAAACAAAACCTATAGGCAAAATGGTTAAGACAAATGAAAAACATTTTGATCTAGATAGTTTAGGTTCAGATAGAACTAATCTTACCTTAAAGTATCGTTTGCCTTATCAGCCTGATACAGGAAATGGAAATACAGTTGAAGTTTCAACAGAGCGTATGAAGTATGTAGATAATACGCTTGAGTATCAGGCTACATTAACTTTTTTAAACTCCCGTATAAATAAACTAAAAAGTGCTTTGAGAACATCGTCATAAGGGAGAGGAGATAGATTATGAGTATGTTTAGAATTTTAGATATTGCAGGTACGGCGATGAATGCCCAATCGGTGCGTTTAAATGCAACTGCATCAAACCTTGCAAATGCAGAATCTGTAAGTTCTTCAGTTGAAACAACTTATAAAGCAAGACGCCCTCTTTTTGCTGCAGCGATGGATGAGGCTTTAGCTTTACAACAAACAACAGGAGAGAGCGTTGATCCTGTATCTGGAGAGCCTTATGGTGTTGGAGTAGCTTTGAAGGGAGTAATAGAATCTGATGCTCCTGCTATTGTTGAATATAATCCAAATCACCCTATGGCTGACAAGGATGGTTATATATATAGACCAAATGTCAATCCTGTTGAAGAAATGGCTGATATGATAAGTGCTAATCGATCTTATCAAACAGCAGTTCAGGTGGCTCAAAATGCCAAATCGATGTTAAGTGCAACTTTAAAACTGGGGCAAAGCCAGGGCTAACTTTATTATTATTCTTTATTAATAAAGGAATTTCTTTTAGAAGAGATTCCTTTTTATTTTTTAACCAAAAGATTTGTAAAAGCTTTTTCAAAATTTAGGACCTTTCTCGTAGATTGTTTTACCAGGGGAATTCAAAAGAAGGAATAACCTTTTTTATCCTTGATAATAACAAGACTATCCTTGGACCTTAAATAGTCATGGATCCTGCAAAGAGTCTAGTTTTAATTTTATGTGGCAATTTATTCCTTTTGCCGGCAATAATTTCCTTAGTAAAATTTTTATATATCTTACAAAAAATTAATAAATTATCCTTGCAATTCAAAATGATAACTAAATTATATTAATGTGGCACATATCTTGAATATTCTTGAACAGAATAAGTAAAACGGTAAACATTGCCACTTTAAGATTTTCCTGGGGGAAATAATATGAGTTTTGATTTTAGTAGCATTGGCAAAACCTCCTCCTATTTAACTTCTGAACAGGCCTCAGCCAAAGAGAGTGCAACTCAAAGAAATACCTTAAATCAGCAGGATTTCTTAGAACTTTTAACTACTCAGCTTTCAAATCAGGATCCAACCTCACCTGTAGATAACTCTCAGATGGTAACCACTATGTCCCAGTTGTCAGTAGTTCAGAATTTAAATACTATTACATCAGGTATGGATAATGTTGTTAATGCCATTTCTTCAAGCTCAGCTTTGTCAGCCTCAAGTTTAGTAGGACGTTCAGTTTTAGTAAAAAGCTCAAAGGCTTTTTTTGATGGAGAGAATCCTATAGTTGCCAAGATTGATGCTGGAAGTGGAGCTGATAGCTTAACTATTACAATTAAAGATGAAAAGGGTACTGTAGTTGAAAGTTTTACTGCAAGTTCAGGACAGGGAGCTTTAGATTTTTCCTGGGATGGCAAGAATTCAGAAACAGGGGAAAAATATCCTGCAGGCAAATATACAATTGAAGCTACCGGAATGCAAAAGGGATCTAACGTATCTTTACCCGTATCTACCTATGCCACAGTCGGTTCTGTAACTTTAGGAACTACACCTTCTGACACAAAACTGAACTTATTAGGTTATGGTGAGGTAAAGCTCTCGGATGTAACTCAAATTTCTATTTAATTTCTTTTATCAAAAACCCCGCATTGCGGGGTTTTGTCATTCTTTAGTCTGGCACAGTAATTGCAATAAATACCGTAAGAGGAATAAAAATTTCCCGGAGGATTTTATGGATAATTTACTGTGGGTCTCAATGTCAGGCGCAAAAGAGAATTTTCACAGTTTAGCTGTACGCAGTAATAACCTTGCAAATACTGCTACAGTAGGCTTTAAAGCAGACTATGAGAACTCTCGAGCCATGTCTGTATTCGCTGATGCATATCCAACTCGTGCCTTTGCTATGACAGAACGCCCTGGCTACAACATGGCAGGCGGTGACATGCAAACTACCCAAAGAGCTTTAGACGTTGCCATAAAAGGTGACGGAATGCTGACAGTAAATGATAAAAATGGACAGGAGGCTTATACTCGTTTTGGAAGTCTTACTGTAGGTTCCGATGGTGTTTTAAGAACTACTTCAGGTTTGGATGTTTTAGATATTGATGGTTCTCAAATTGTTTTACCTCCATTACTTGAGGATATTTCTATCGGAAAGGATGGTGTGATTTCAGGGCGACCGCAAGGTGCTGATGCAAATGTTATGGAAGAGTTTCAACAGATAAAGCTCGTTAAACCTGACTATAAGCAACTTGAAAAAGGTTATGATGGCCTTTTTAGAGGTAGAGATGGTAATGCTATAGCCTTTGACGACACTGTAGAGCTTGAAAGTGGAATGCTTGAGGCTTCTAATGTAAATCCTGTTGAAGAACTAACAAGTCTTATTCGTATTCAAAGACAATACGATACTCAAGTTAAGATGATGGAAACTGCGTCCCAAATGGATCAGCAGCAAAATAGTTTATTAAGTTATACCTAATAAGAGTCATGGAGGATTAGAACATGATTCCCGCTTTATGGATTAGTAAAACCGGCTTAGATGCACAACAGACAAATATTTCTGTAACATCAAACAACTTAGCTAACGCCTCTACTATAGGATTTAAAAAGAGTAGGGCTATTTTTGAAGATCTTTTATACCAAAAGGTTAATCAGCCAGGAGGCAGATCTGCAGCTGACAGTTATTTGCCTGAGGGTTTAATGATTGGAGCAGGATCTAAAGTTGTAGCTACACAAAAAGATTTTGGTCAGGGCGACGTTGAAACTACGGATAATAGTTTTGATTTAATGATTCAAGGCCGCGGTTTTTTTGAAATTGAGTTACCTGATGGAACTACTGCTTATACTCGCAATGGTCAGTTTACCAAAAATGAAGAAGGAACTATTGTGACCTCTGGTGAAGGGTTCCCGCTTTTGCCTCAAATTCAGGTTCCTGAAAATGCTATTTCTATGACAGTGGGTCGTGATGGTTTGGTTTCAGTACAAATAGCAAATCAAAATCAATCTCAAGATATAGGTCAAATCACAGTAACAGACTTTATCAATCCAAGTGGTCTTGAACCTATTGGAGATAACTTATTTTTAGAAACATCTGCCTCAGGAGCTCCTCAACAGGGAATAGGTGGTGAGGATGGTATGGGGCATATTCGTCAGTCCATGCTTGAGACTTCAAATGTAAAGGTAACTGAAGAATTAGTTAACTTAATTCAGGCTCAGAGAGTTTATGAGATGAATTCTAAGGTTTTAACTACAGTAGATTCAATGATGGGCTCACTTATTCAGTCGGTATAAAATATAATTAAAACTTACCGGGAGAGAAAAATGAAAAATTTATTATGGGCAGTTATTATAGGCCAGATCTTTTTGCTACAAGGATGTGCCTTAGATGCAATGGAACCAAAACCTGATGATCCTCAGTATGCTCCAGCTCTCCCTGAAGATGATTATGCTGCAGTAGTCCCAACAGGAGGTATATACAATCCTTATACCTCAAGTAATGGTATGTATTCTGATACAAGTGCACACAGAGTAGGAGATATTATCTCGGTAAATTTGGAAGAAGCAACTCGTGCCAGCAAAAATGCAGGAACTACACTTGAAAAAAATAATAGTCTGAACATTGGTGGAGCTAATATCTTTGGACAGGATGTCCATCTTGGTAAATACACACCAAATGTTTCCCTTAACAATTCAAGCAATTTTGACGGATCATCTGATGCAAGTCAAAGTAATAGTTTGCAAGGTCAAATTTCAGTTAGTGTTGTAAGAGTATATGCCAACGGAAATTTACAGGTTCAAGGTGAAAAGTGGCTGATGTTAAACAACGGTAATGAGTATGTGCGCGTGACTGGAATTATACGTCCTGAGGATATATCCTCAGATAATACCGTTTCTTCGCAGCGTATTGCTAACGCCCGTATTCAATATGGTGGCACAGGAGATTTTGCGTCAACACAGGAACGAGGCTGGTTAAGTAAATTCTTCAACAGTATGTTTAATATCTTCTTCTAAAGGTGAGATTATGATAAAAAAAAACTTATTAGTAGTTATTAGCTTGTTTCTTTTTGCCATAAATTTCAATATTGCACAAGCAAGTCGCCTTAAAGATATTGCAACTGTAAGCGGTATACGTGATAACCAGCTTATAGGTTATGGCCTGGTTGTAGGTTTAGCAGGAACTGGTGAGAAAAATAGTAAATTTACTGAGCAAAGTTTTCGCTCCATGCTCAATAATTTTGGAATAAAAATTTCAGAGGGAACAAGCTTAAAGATTAAGGATGTTGCCCCGGTTGCAATTCATGCTACCTTACCCCCGTTTTCAAAACGTGGACAAACTATTGATGTGACTGTGTCTGCAATTGGAGAGGCTACCTCATTACGTGGAGGTACTTTACTGCAATCTATGTTGCGTGGCGTTGATGGAAATATATATGCCATAGCTCAAGGATCGTTGGTCGTAGGCGGATTAGGTGTTGAGGGAGCTGATGGTTCACGTGTTACTGTCAATACTCCGACAGTAGGTAGAATTGCTAATGGTGCCATAGTTGAAAGAGAGGTTCCTGATGATTTTGCGTCCTCTGACGTCATAACCTTTAATTTAAACCGCAGTGATTTTACTACTGCTAAAAACGTTTCAGATACCATCAATGACCTTTATGGAGAAGGCTCAGCTTTTGCAGTTGATTCTACTTCAATTAGAGTTAATGCACCGCGCAATCCGTCTCGTCGAGTAGAATTTTTAGCTAGTTTGGAAAACTTAGATATAGATTTAGGTGAAGGTCCGGCTAAGATTGTTGTTAACTCTCGTACAGGAACAATTGTTATCGGTAGTAATGTAAAACTGAAACCTGTAGCGGTAACTCATGGAGGCCTTACTGTAACAGTAAGTGAAAACCCACAGGTTTCACAACCTAATAGTTTTTCAAATGGTCAGACAGCAATTGTTCCTAACTCACAGATAAATATTCAAGAGAAAAAGGGAAAAATGTTTAAGTTTGACACTGGTGCAACTCTAGATGATTTGGTTAGAGCTGTAAATCAGGTAGGACTTGCTCCAGGGGATTTAATGTCTGTACTTGAGGCCTTAGAGCAGGCCGGAGCTATTGAAGGTAGGCTTGAGGTAATTTAAAAAAAGTGCCAGCAATAGCTGGCACTTTTAGTATTGTTAAGTAATTATTTAATTCTACTTAGAATCTCATTTAAAGCATTTTCTGCTTTAATGAATTCTTTCTCGCCGGTACGTCTTAATTTGTACTCTATATTGCCATCATTAAGGCCTTTATCACCAATGGTGATGATATGAGGTATACCCATAAGCTCCATATCAGCAAACATAACACCAGGACGTTCGTCACGATCATCGTATAAAACTTCAATACCAAGATCTTGTAATTCTTTGTAGAGTTTTTCTGCAGTATTTTTTACTCTTTCAGATGAATTTGGACGAATTGCAATAATTGCCACTTTAAATGGAGCAATATTATCAGGCCAAATGATTCCGCGATCGTCATGATGCTGTTCGATAACAGCTGCAATAGCACGTGTAACACCAATTCCGTAGCAGCCCATAAGCATAGGGACATCTTTACCATTTTCATCAGTAATAGTAGCACCCATAGCCTCAGAATACTTAGTTCCTAACATGAAGACCTGACCTACTTCGATACCACGACGCAAGTGTAAGGTACCATGTCCATCAGGACTTGGATCTCCTTCCTCGACATTTCTAATATCAAATACCTCATAGTTAGGAACATCACGATCCCAGTTTACAGAATTTAAATGGAAGCCATCTTTATTTGCACCACAGGCAAAATTACTCATTTTTTCTGCGGTACGATCTACAATAATGCGACCATTAAATCCTACAGGACCTAAAGAACCAGTTGAGGCGCCAACAAACTTAACAATTTCCTCTTCAGTTGCAAACTCAATAGGATCTAACAGTCCAGGAATCTTCCCTGCTTTGACTTCATTTAATTCCTGATTACCACATAAGCAGAGCATTACAAGATCATATGTTCCATCTTCCTTTTTAGGACCGCGAACTATAAGGCTCTTTAGCATTTCTTCAGTCTTACAACCAACTTTAGCTACAGCCTCATCTACAGTATGGCAACCAGGTGTTGCTACCTCATAAAAAGGTGCTTTTGCCTCTCCACGATCAAATGTAGGCGCTAAAGCCTCGGCCATTTCTATATTAGCAGCATAGTTTGATCCGTCTGACCAAGCAATGATATCTTCACCAGCGTCGGCTAAGGCTTGGAATTCATGAGAATGGTTACCACCAATAGAGCCTGTATCAGCCTCAACAGGACGGAATTCAAGTCCCATGCGGGTAAATATGCGTGTATATGCATCGTACATATCCTGATAGGTCTTATCTAAGGATTCCTTTGTTATATGGAAAGAATAAGCGTCTTTCATAAGGAATTCACGACCGCGCATTACACCAAAACGGGGACGAATTTCATCGCGGAATTTGTTTTGCATCTGATAGAGGCATAAAGGAAGCTGTCGTATAGATTTGATCTCACGACGGGCAATATCAGTTACAACTTCTTCGTGGGTAGGTCCTAAGGTAAATTCGTTCTGTTTTCTATCTTTAAAGCGACATAATTCAGGACCGTATTTTTCGTAACGTCCAGATTCCTTCCACAAATCTGCAGGTTGTACCATAGGCATGGCGATTTCTAAAGCTCCTGTACTATCCATTTCCTCACGGACAATATTCATAACTTTAGATAAAACTCTCATGCCAGTTGGCAACCAGGTGTAAACGCCAGATGCTACCTGACGGATCATACCTGCACGTAGCATTAAACGATGACTGTCTACAGATGCCTCAACAGGGTTTTCTTTAAGGGTAGAAATTAAATATTTACTAGTACGCATGTCAATTCCGATGCAAAATTAAAAAGTCTAAGAAAATTTTTGCAGTTATTATAAGCCATTGAATAAATCTATGCGTGTAAAAATCACCTTTAAAGGACAAAGAGTACGAATTTTTGCTTTAATTATTCAAAATAAATACTAAAAATCATTATATAAGTGTCACTTAATAACTGTTAAAAGATCTCATTATCAGGTTATAAAGCTCTAAATAAGCTATAATTAAAGAAAATAATAGAGGGGAATATTATGGTTTATGTTGCAAGTTTTATAATTTTTTGCCTATTTGTAGGTGGTATGGCAATTGGTCTTATTCGTAAGCGCCCCTTAGTATCTGAGGATGAGGCTACTGCAAATATTTTAAAAGATATTCCTTGTGCATCGTGTCAAAGTGCTTGTGGATTTGCAGGTGGCAATGTTAATCACGCCTCTCCAAATTGTATAAGTTCACGTATGGGAAAAATTCCGCATAAAAATGTTTAAAAGCATATAGAAAAGGGAATGAGATTTATCATTCCTTTTTTTTAGGTCTTCGCAAAATCTGTGGTTGACTAAATTCTATAAGGGAAAATTGCTAAGTTTTTGACAAAAAAGGTCATTCCCAATTAATATTGAATTAGGGGAAATAACAATCTTGGCAAATGACTATGGATAATGAGCCTGATTTCCAAGAAGCCTTCACTAAGCTTTTCTTTAAAATAGAGCTTAGTGCTAAAGAAATGCATTTCTACCTTGAACCTGAAAGTG
>CALFLJ010000229.1 GCA_937880335.1 uncultured Succinatimonas sp. | reverse complement strand
GGCAGTTCAGATCTATAAATCTAACGAAAATTGTAATTATCTTATCCTTGATAAAAATTTTTATTCAGAAGAGGTCTTAGAATTTCTTGAAAATAAATTACAACTTATAGACCCTGGTGATATTACATTATTGCAAGAAGAAAAAGAGCGAGGCCAGATTAGTGCTGATGATTTTTTCATAAAAAGCTATCGTTTATTTTTAAAATATAGAAATAATAATGATGAGAAAGATCGTTTATTAAGTGTAGTGAATGGATGTGCCTTTATAAGGGATGAAAATGGAAAATATCTTGCTCCGAAAAATTTGATCGCATGTTTTTCAGAGAACCAGAGACTGAGATTTGTTGAGGCGTGTAAATACGATAGTTATTTTCATGATTACTCGATAATAGATTATGTTTTTTATAAAAATAAACTTGGCTGTGAATTTAATTTTGACTTATTTAAGAGATTTCTTAATGCATTAAACATAAACTTTGTTAATTTTAGAAGAAAAACAATTCTTACTACTTGTATACCAGAGTCCTTTAAAGTTCGACATCCTGATATTAAGTTTTTTTGTTTTGGAGGTAGATATACTTATTTACATGATTATTCCCCAACTTCTCTTACTTTAACCTTGATTAATTGCTCGTTTATAGATGAGAGAATTTCAAAACTTGCATTTGACTGTATATTAGACATTCTAAATGATGATCCTGATGCAGACTTGAGTAAATATTTTTATTCAGAATCAGGATGGGGAAAATTTGACGGACAAGCAGAAATTATAAAAGAATCTATGCTGCTTTATTTTCCATTTTTGTTAAAAAAAGACGGAAAATATTCTGCCCCTATAGAAAGAGTTAAATTGTCAGAGCTTTCTGATATATATAATATTTCTCAAATTTCAAGTAATAATCTAGAAAAGCTTTTAAATTTTCTAATGATTGAGAATGATTATAACGAAGAGATTATTAATGGAATTAAAAAAATCGGCTTTTTTGAGATGATGAAACTAACAAATCTAATCTTACAGAAAAACATCTCAATTAGCTCTTTAACAAAATTATTAGAAACAGACTATCCTAAGATTAAAGATAGTATATTTGAAGTACCCGATAAAATTAAAGATAACCTAGAATATATAGAGTCGAAAGGAGCTCTTAAATTAGATTTGACATCTAATAATGAAAGTGCGCTGTCACGACAAGATAGAATAGTGGCAATGTTAAATGCAGCAGATCTTGCGATTGAAGTATTACAAAAATTAGGATATGAAATAAAATCAAAAGAACATATTAAAGACGGTGTTTTGACTATAGAAAAAGATTATGGTGCTGAGTTATTTGTACAGTGTAAATCTTCTATTAAACACAAAAAAATACAATTAACATCATACGATATAGAAAATATTATCAAATATAAATCTAGCTTTAGACTTTTTATTTTGATTTCATCGCAGCCGGTTAAGTTTTCAAAACTGTTGTCTATAAAAGATATTTTCCAGTCAAGCGAAAATCTATCTATAACGTTATCTGGGATAAAAGATTATTTAAACGATGATTTGCAAAAATTCATTTTTTCTCTACAGTACTGTAAAGGATTTTCCTTAGATATAGGACATATAATCGATAATATAACCCCTTCAGGATTAGAAATAGAAACAGAAAATATGCCGTTAAATGAGCTCCAGGATAGCAATGAAGATATTTGATATTGGGGGAGATAAAATCAAAACATTATCATTCCTAAATAATGAGTTAGCAGCTCAATTCTCATGATTTTTGAGGCAAATTTATTCATAAAAAAGTACCCAAATAAAAACAAAACTTAAACATAAATTTATTTTATTTGTTAATACTTAAAGAAATTTTTTTATAACACGGAGAAGAATTGTTTGATTTCCTAAAAATTAAAAAAAATTTAAACTCTTTTTTAATTTTCTATTACCTTAATTTATTAATAAAAGTAATATTAATTACAATCTAATTTAAAAGTTTGGCATTTGCCTATAGGAAATTTTATGGCTACTGTGTTTTATCAATATGTTGGCTTAGAGCCTATGCTTGATTTAGAGCAATATAGAGAGGATCCTGAGGAATGTGTTTTAAGTAAGGAGGAGTGGCTCTCAGAGATAGGAGAGGAGAAGTTTAATTCCCTTTTAAACTCAGATGATCTTGTACGTGTTGTGCCTTGTCGAATGGATGTTAAGACAGGAAATTTTGTAGAAGTTGCCCAAGTGGCATCCTGTAAGACTAGCAAGGAAGTGTCTAATTTAAATTTACGCGATGATTTTGAATGGATGATAGCCCCTAAGTTTTAGGATTGTGAGATGAGCGAAAACAAAATCGACAAGCATGATCGATCTCGATTAAAAAGATTAAATCTTCATAATATATGGCATTTAATTGCTCTTGGATTTGGTTCAGGTTTAGTTCCTAAGGCTCCTGGAACTTTTGGATCTTTAGCTGCTATTCCTTTATGCATGATATTAGTCTACCTTCGTTATGAGGTGGCTTTGGCTATAATTATCGTGACTTTTTTCATTGGATGGAAAGCTTCGCTTGAGGCTGAAAAAGCATTAGGTATGCATGATAATTCGTCGATTGTAATTGATGAATTTGTGGGAATGTTTATAAGTGTTTTATTTTTCCCATCTAATATTTCTCTTGTATTTTTAGCATTTGTACTTTTTAGAGTTTACGATATATTCAAGCCTTGGCCCATATCATTTTTTGATAAGAAGATAGGAGGGGGGCTTGGAATTATGGTAGACGATGTCCTGGCAGGTATTTTTGCTTGTGCAAGTGCTCATGCATTGTTTTATATTTACCCTCAAAGTTTTGGTTTATAATTAAAAGGGCCTTCAAGTAAAAGTAAGTTGTTTGAAAGCAAATTTACAACTTCTTATAATGAAGGCTTTTTATTTTATTATTTTTTTGCCTTAACTTTTAAACTATTTAAGATCTCATCACAACTATTCTCAACTGATTTAAATAGTTCCTGAGTCATATTAACCTCATTTTGTCTGCCCTGAACTACACAATTGAGCTTTATGATCGATTTATGTCTTAAAAGGATCATTTCATGAATCATACTGTAGAGATCGGTTGTAAATCCATCCTGAGGCTTCTTTAAAAATCCTTTGTATTCAAAAGTTTTATCAATTCCTTTATGTTCATCACGAATTATATCAACCTGACCGTAGAGCTGTTTTTCCTTATCAGAAAAAGGTTTTAATATAAGTTCTTGGAATTTTCCGGCTATAATTTCTTGATAGGTTTTACCTGATGGATTTATAAGCTGTAAACTAATTGAAAGACGATTTTCATCTGTTGAATATGTATAGCTTTCTAAGACTGGATTCATTATATAAGTCTCATGCATATTTGCCGGGACTTTTAGCTTCATTTCCAAACCATTAGATTTAAAATCAAAAGTTTTTTCCGAAAGTTTTAAAGGTAATTCTAAGGTTGTGGCACTAACAGAAAAAATGGAAATTAGAAGGCCTAAAGCTAAATATTTAAAACGCATAACGATCTCCTTAGCTATTAAAGAGATTGTATTAAGAAAAGATCTTAAAATCAAAAGCTAACATATGCTATTGCATAAAATTTGCGATCTTTATTTAATTGTAAATAAACTAGCTTTAAAGTTCTTATAAATTTTGACAGAGGAATAATGAAAAACGGGAAGTTTGAAACTTCCCGTTTGCATAATTTTTACTTAAGGGACAGAGCTAAGTCATAGGTACTCTGCATGAACTTATGTTTCATATTGGTGATGCAGTCGATAATATCGTAGTGAACTAATTCACCGCGTTTTACACCGATGCAACGTCCTGAATGACCTTCATGGAGAAGATCTACTGCATAAGCACCCATACGAGAGGCTAATACACGATCTGTTGCAGTAGGTGCGCCACCACGCTGAATGTGACCTAAAACAGTCGCACGGCTTTCAAGACCGGTAGTTATTTCTAATTCGCGGGCCATTTGATAAACGTCAGTCTGGTTTTCACAAACTACAATAATGGCATGGCGCTTACCTTGTTCAATACTGGCTTTAATATCGGCGTAAACGTCGTTTTTATTCCATGAAACCTCTGGAACTAAAACAGCCTCAGTACCGCAAGCTACGGAAGCACAAACTGCTAAGTCACCACAGTGACGTCCCATAACCTCAACTACGGAAATACGTTTATGTGAGGAACAGGTATCACGTAATTTATCAATAGCTTCAATAGCAGTATTTAAAGCTGTGTCAAAACCGATTGTAGCATCGGTACCTGCGATATCGTTATCAATAGTGCCAGGAAGACCAATGCAAGGAAAGCCTAACTCAGATATGAGTTTTGCACCCATGAAAGAGCCATCTCCGCCTACAACTACGAGAGCATCAATTCCAAGCTTACGCATGGTTTCTACACACTCCTCGCGAATGGCAGCTTCTTTAAACTCAGGGAAGCGGGCTGTACCTAAGAAAGTACCGCCACGGTTTAACATGTCGGATACAGAGTGACTTGTTAAAGGAATAACGTTGCCTTCGTGAAGACCTGCATAGCCGTCACGTACACCTACTACTTCATAACCGTAATCCAAAGCGGTACGAGTTACCGCACGAATTGCAGCATTCATTCCTGGAGCATCACCGCCTGAGGTAAGAACACCGATTTTTTTGATATTAGCCATATGTTTTTTCTGTCCGTTTTACGTTTTAATTAGGCGTTATCTGCAGCAGCTTCAATGATAGCAGTAAAATCTTCTGCCTTTAATGAAGCACCACCGATTAAGCCGCCGTCGATGTCAGCTTGGCAGAATAAGCCAGCTGCATTCTTGGCATTGCAAGAGCCGCCGTAAAGAATACGAACACCTTGAGCAACTTCAGCATTGGCAGACTTTAAGAACTCACGGATAGCGTGGTGAACATTTTGAGCAATTTCAGGGGTTGCAGTCTTACCTGTACCGATAGCCCAAATTGGCTCATAAGCAATGATGGCATTGTTGAAAGCTTCAATACCACAAAGATCGATTACAGCTTGTAACTCTGCTTTGCAAACTTCAATGGTTTTGCCTGCGTCGTATTCAGCCTCAGATTCGCCTATGCAGAGTACAGGAATTAAACCATTATCCTGTGCAGCTTTAAATTTAGCGGCAACAACTTCATTAGTCTCATTGTGATACTGACGGCGCTCTGAGTGGCCTACGATAGCATAAGTGCAGCCGAACTCTTTGAGCATTACAGGAGAGTTTTCACCAGTGAAAGCACCTGAGGTGTGAACGTCACAATCCTCAGAACCCCACATAAGTCTTGAGCCTGCGGCATTGAACTCAACAGTGCCGATGAAAACTGCAGGGGCGCAGACTGCTACATCTACTTTAGTTGCAGTCTGATTTGCAGGGGCTACAAAGGCCTTAACTAAATCAGTTACAGACTGCTTGGTGCCGTTAAGTTTCCAGTTTCCCATTACAACAGGCTTTCTCATGATGTTTTTCCTCACTTTTAACTTAAGTTAGATTGTAACTTAACAGATCTTATATAGTCGTATAGTTTATTTTTCTCTTACGTTCTAATTTTGATCTGCTTTGAAAATTTCGTACATACACTGTGGTTATTCTACAATATTTTTCAGCCATAAGGGAAAGCTTTTTTGAAAACGCTTTCATTTTTTTTGAAATTAACAAAATTTCTTTATAAATGGCTTATATAAGGGATATTTAGTTTTTTTTTAATTTAAAAAAAAACTAAATAATTCTGTCTTTAGCTCTTTTTTTGTGCATTGCTATTATTTTTTTTGTGACTTTCTTTCTTTTTTTTACATAATCTTAACCCGTTTTCTATTTTTTTGTAGGGGAAAGCTTCTATACAAAAATGATTGTATGATGATATTTGATTTTGCATTGATACTTTTTTATCTTCTTTAGCACAAGCTGATTTTTTTTGAAGAATAGTTTGTTCTATAAAAAATGTTTGTGAGAAAAAAGTTTTTAGCTCATTGTTAGGTATTGATTTGTCGCCAGTAATCCTGTTTGACGATACTTGATGTGTAGTGATTTTTAAGGAATTCTCTATATATAAGTCGGACATGCTTAAATTTCCTTAATTAAAGATAAATCATTGGTACTTTTTAGGGCAATTTATTTGTAGAAATTATTGCTAAAACTATAAAGAGCAACGCTTGTGCCAAGTATTTAACTAATTGAAATTAAAGGATGTTATAAAGTGTGACTATGGAGTTTTCGGCAAAAAGTGGCTCTTTTGACAAATGAATGCATAAAATCTGTTTGACAAACTTGCTTGATGTTGGTGAAAATGAACAATTATTTTGAGAATTGTTAAGGTCTAAAAGGCCTTTTATATTTTTTATATGCCAAACAGGAGCTTTTATGCGCGTACTTAAATTCGGCGGAACCTCTGTTGCTAATGCCGAGCGCTTTTTTAATGTAGCGGATATTGCGTTGAAGACAGCCTCACAGAGCGAAACTGCTTTAGTTTTGTCTGCCCCAGCTAAAATCACCAACCTGCTCGTTGCGCTTGTCCAAGCAGGGGCTAGTGGTCAGGACGGCAAAGAGGAACTTGCCCAAATTAGAGCCATTGTTGAGCCGATTATTACCACTTGCGCTGAAAAACATCCTAATTTTGATAAAGATAAGGTCTTAGATGAGTTTAATGTAACCATGGCCCTTATCAAACGTCGTATTGAGGGTATTCTTTTATTAGGTCAATGCCCTGAGCTTGTTATGGCTTTTATTGAAAGCCGTGGTGAGTCCTTCTCCATAGCAATTATGGCAGAGCTGTTGCGTGCCCTAGGTAAGAAGGTTCGTGTTATCGATCCTGTAGCTGTTTTAGTTACCGAAGGCGGTATCATGGAAGCTTCTGTAAATATTGAGAAGTCAAAGGCCCGCTATTTAGCCTTAGAACATGATCCTCAAGCCATTACTCTTATGTCAGGCTTTTGTGGTGGCAATGAAAGTGGTCAACTAGTTCTTTTAGGCCGTAATGGTTCTGATTATTCAGCAGCCTGCCTTGCAGCTATTGTAGGAGCTCAGTGCTGCGAGATCTGGACTGATGTGGATGGTGTCTACAGTTGTGACCCAAGAGCTGTACCTGATGCTGTTTTACTAAAAAAGATGTCCTATGATGAGGCGATGGAATTATCTTACTTTGGAGCTAAGGTATTGCATCCAAGAACCATTGCACCTATTGCTCGTTTTTCTATCCCATGTCTTATAAAAAATACAAAAAATCCAGAAGGTCCTGGCACTCTTATAAGTAAGCAGACCGATCCTAACGTTCCTATTAAGGGCATATCTGATCTTAAGAATGTTTCACTTATTAATATGTCAGGTCCTGGCATGAAGGGTATGGTTGGCCTTGCAGGACGGTTATTTACCGCTGTTTCAAGATCTGGAGTATCAATCATTCTTATTACTCAGTCATCTTCTGAGTACTCAATTTCTTTCTGTATTTCAACCTCGGATTTATTAAAAGCTCGCAAGGCTATTTTTGATGAGTTTAGTCTTGAATTTAAAGAGGGACTTTTAAATCCGCTTGAGGTTAAAGATAAATGCGCCATTATTTCCGTAGTCGGTGATGGAATGCGCATGGTTCGTGGTATCTCAGGGCGTTTCTTTAAGTCTTTAGCTGAGGCTAACGTTAATATCCGTGCCATTGCACAGGGATCATCTGAGCGTTCTATTTCAGCTGTGATCTCGGAAAGTAGAGTTATTGAAGCTGTAGCTTTCGCTCATACAGCGTTCTTTAATTCACGACAGAGAATTGAGCTTATTGTAGTTGGTATAGGTGGCGTAGGCGGTGAGCTCTTAAAACAAATTAACCGTCAAGGAGTTGCTATTGCAGAGCGTCATGGCCTAGATATAAATGTTGTAGGCATTGCCAATTCAAAACGCTTTTTATCAAATCCTTTAGGTATAAATCTTGATACCTACAAGGAGGATTTAGAGAAGAACGGTATTGAAACTGAATTTAATGTGGATGTCTTAGATAACTTGATTAAGTCAGGCCATCTTATAAATCCGGTGGTGGTTGATTGCACTTCAAGTGAGAGAATTGCATTATCATATACTTCATTTATGGAAAAAGGTGCTCACGTTGTAACTCCTTCAAAGAAAGCTAATACTTGCTCTTTTGATTATTACAAAGCATTACGTGAAACTGCCCGTAAAAATCATCGTAAATTCCTTTATGAGGCTAACGTAGGTGCAGGTTTACCTGTCATAAATACCTTGCAAAATGAGCTTGCAGCAGGAGATAGCCTAATTGAGTTCTCAGGTATCATGTCAGGAACTCTTTCATATATTTTTGGATTAGTTGAGCAAGGTTATACTTTATCTCAAGCTACATTAGATGCTTATGAAAAAGGCTTTACAGAGCCTAATCCTCGCGATGATCTTGAGGGTATGGACGTTGCCCGAAAGGTTTTAATTTTAGCTCGTGAATGTGGTTATGAGTTAGAGTTATCTGATATTAAGGTTGAAAGTGCAGTTGATCGCAAATTCTTAGAAGGAAAGACTGCCCGTGAGGTTTTAGATAATCTTAAATTTGCAGACGAGACTTTTGTTGCACGCGTAAATGAAGCTAAAGCTAATAAGCAGGTTTTACGTTACGTAGCTACTATCAGTAAAAACGGAGAGTGTAGCTGCGGTGTTAAAGCATGTGGTGAATCCGATCCTCTTTATAAGGTATCAGGTGGTGAAAATGCTTTGGCCTTTACTACAGCATATTACCAACCAATTCCGCTGGTTATTCGCGGTTATGGCGCAGGTACAGCCGTGACTGCAGCAGGTGTCTTGGCAGATATCTTACGTTTGCAAAATTGGTCACGAGAGGATTAAAAGGTGAGTGTAGTTTATCGTGCTTATGCCCCGGCATCAGCAGCTAATTTGTCTGTAGGATTTGACCTTTTAGGCGCTGCTTTAAAACCAATAAATGGCGCTATTTTAGGCGATGAAATCTATATAACAGAAGGTCAAGCAGGACAGGGATGCAGAGTTTATGCAGAGGGGCGATATGCCTCGCGCTTGCCATCAGATCCAAGACGCAATATTGTCTATGAGGCTTATGTTCAGTATGCTAAAGCCCTAGAGAAGAAAGGTCTTAAAGCCAAAGATGTAAAAATGACCTTGCACAAGAATTTGCCTGTATGTTCAGGTTTAGGTTCATCAGCGGCATCTGTTGTAGCAGCTGTAGTTGCACTTGAGGCAATTCACGAAAATGCCTTAGGAGAAAAAGGGGCATTAGAACTTATGGGGGCTTTAGAAGGTAAGATCTCAGGTTCTATTCACTACGATAATGTGGCTCCTTGCTACTTTGGCGGTTTACAACTTATTATCGGTGAAAATGGGGTAATCTCTAAAACTATTCCCGATTTTGATTCCTGGTATTGGGTAAGCTGTTTCCCTGGTATAAAGGTTTCCACATCAGCTGCAAGAAGCATTTTGCCTGAGAGCTATCCTCGCCAGACAGTTGTAACATATGGACGTCATTTAGCAGCTTTTGTTGATGCTTGTCATTGTGGCGATTCTACTTTGGCTGCAAAGTGTTTAACTGATGTAATTGCCGAGCCTTATCGAGAGCAGTTAATTCCAGGCTTTAAAGATGCTCGTAAATTTGGAGATACCTTAGGCAGTCTTGCTACAGGTATTTCAGGATCTGGATCTTCAATTTTCTCAATCTTCACAAATCTAGATAAAGCTAATGAAATGAAGGTTTATTTAGAACGCAATTTTATAGCTAATGAAGATGGTTTCTGTCACGTTTGTAAACTTGATCGTCGTGGCGCTTATGCTGAGGTAAAGTAGATTATGCAGTTATTTAATCTTAAAGATCACAATGAGGCCGTAAGTTTCTCTAAGGCTGTAGTAAAGGGCATAGGCCATGATCAGGGCTTATTTTTTCCTGATGCTATAGCTCCTCTTGAGGATATAGATAGTCTTTTAGATCTTCCTTTAGTTCCAAGATCACAAAAGATTTTAAGACATTTGATTGGTGATGAGATTCCAAATCTTGATAGTATTGTTGCTGATGCTTTCAATTTTAAAGCCCCTTTAACTTTAGCAGATGACAATATCTATGCTTTAGAGTTATTTCACGGACCAACCTTAGCGTTTAAAGACTTTGGTGCCCGTTTTATGGCTCGCGTTTTAGGTTCAATTAGAGGTGACAAAAATCTTACCATCTTAACTGCGACATCAGGTGATACAGGGGCAGCTGTAGCTGCTGCTTTCTATGAGCAAAAAGGTATTGATGTTGTTGTTTTATATCCAGATGGCAAGATCTCAAATCTTCAGGAAAAGTTAATTGCCACATTAGGCGGTAATATTAAAGCCGTGCGTGTTTTAGGTATTTTCGATGAGTGCCAAGATTTAGTCAAAAAAGCCTTTGATGATGCTGAGTTTAAGGAAACAGTAGGTTTAAATTCTGCTAATTCCATCAATATCAGTCGTCTTTTAGCTCAGGTTTGCTATTATTTTGAGGCCGTCTCTCAGCTACCTAAGGATAAACGCAACAATGTAGTCTTTTCAGTACCTTGTGGCAATTTTGGTAATATCACAGCAGGTTTAATTGCCAAGACCTTAGGCCTTAAGTCTCGCTTCGTAATCTCCTGCAATGCAAACGACACTGTCCCTCGTTATTTAGCATCTGGTAACTGGGAGCCACATGAAACTGTTGCAACTTTATCAAATGCAATGGATATTTCACGCCCTAATAACTGGCCACGTGTCGAGGCTTTAGTAAAGATGAACGGTTGGTCTTTAAAGGACTTTGATTTTGGTTCTATGACTGACGATGAAACAAAAGAAACTATGCGTTCTTTGTATAAGAAGACCGGATATATTTTAGAACCTCATGCCGCTATTGCCTATCAAACGTTATATAACAACTTAAAGGATGGCGAGGTTGGCATATTCTTAGGTACAGCGCATCCTGCTAAGTTTAAGGATGTTGTAGATGAGGTTTTAGGTATAAATCTTCCTTTACCTGAAGCATTAGAGAAGGTTGCAAACAAGCCATCATGTGCAGATAGCTTAAAACCTTGTTATGAGACCTTAAAGGAATATGTATTAAAGAAAGTACATATTTAATGCATAAATAAAGTAAAAGCTTTAGTATGCTCTGGGAAGTTGTTACTTAATTTTTTAAGTTATACTATAAATTAAAGGCTTGTTTCCTAAACTTGAAGGAGACAGGCCTTTTAATTTTTTTTAAACTCTACGGTTACCACAATAGCTGTAATCATCAATAGCTTTCTCTAAAGTTATCTAAGCTTATTTACAGGTTGGTTGGGATTTTTATTTTAAGATTTTTTGTCATGTGGCCCTAGGTATTCTTATTTAGAGAAATCAAACCAATTTTTAATTGTTAAGTGACTAAATCCTTGGGCACTTAACAATATTCTTTAAACTAAAATTACTTTTTGCGTAAGCTTTGGTATGTTTTATGTAAAAGCCGTGGGGGAATAAACCCCCGTTATTGAAGTGTTTAATAACGGGGGTGATACCATTTTTCTTTTTTTGTTAGAGCCAACCTTTCTTTCTAAAGAAGAGATAGGTTAGAAGGGCAGATATAAACATCATGCCAATTGAAAGCGGGTATCCCCATTTCCAGCTAATTTCAGGCATGTTATGGAAGTTCATTCCATATACAGAAGCAATCCATGTAGGCGGCATGAAGACCACGGCTGCCACAGAGAAGATCTTAATGATCTTATTTTGCTTGTGATTTGTATATCCCATGGAAGATTCAAGCTGGAAGTTAATCTTATTACTTAAGAATTGTGTATGAGGTAAAATAGATTCAATATCGTTTAGCACCTCGTCAATACTGCGATTTTGCCTATCATCTAAAATACTCTCAAAAGTCTTTTTGATAAATCGCAAAGCACGACGTGTATCGTACAGAGCTTGAAGAATTTGTGAGTTTAATTCCTCTTGATTTATAAGTTCTTTTAAGGTCTGTTCTACATGATTTTCATCGGTAATCTGATCTGCTGTATCATCCAAGGTACTATAGGCATCTTCGATTAAATCTGAGAGCTGATCAACCTTTAAATCTTGCAATTCCAGAAGAATGTCAAGAGAGGACCTAATATTAACTTTATTGTGACGAATGTAATAACGTAAAAGACGTACTATAGAAACATCTTCTTCTCGGAAGGAGATGAGTAGGTTTTTACGCATAGTAAAGGACATATTAACGCCACGGGTCTCATTGGCTAAGCGTTGAGGGAACAAGGATAAAATATGAACACCATCAGGTCCAACTCTAAAACGTGATGAGGACTCGATATCGTCCATTTCATCCTCTTCTGGAACATCTTCAACAAAGAGTTTTTCAAGCCAATCACGTTCCTCATCATCAGGTTGATTAACATCAAGCCAGATTACGTCAGAGGGGAGGGCATCTCCTGGTTGTACTGGTGTTAAGGTGAGTTCGTCTTCATCATCAAGACGGCAGGCTGTTATCATTAGAAAATCTCCCGTTCACAGTGTAAGACACTGATATAGATGGCGGCAGGTGAATACTGCACGGGAGCGTATCGTTAAAAATACGCATCATACAAAGTTTAAACTGAGGCTTTTTTTGCCATGTGTATTTTTTCACAAATCAAGATGTAATGCTAGAAAAATTTATAATCTTGCCCAAAAAAATTAAAAAATTCTTATTTATTGATAAATAAAAGTTTTTTTTAACTTTTTTTATTCAAGATAGGTGGCGTTTTGCTTAAGGTAAAAAAAATATCTTAAATTTTATGAGGTAAAATTTAAATTATTAAAGCTAAATATAAAAAATTGTCCTTAACATATAACTCTATACCTCCATCACAAAATTAAAAAATTAATTAGTAAAAAGTAAACTTGGATACTAGAATACTAGTTATAAAATTTTAGGTTTTGAATGCCCAAATTTAAGATTTTGATAGTTAGTATAGGAGTTTGTCAATTATGATGCACATGACTTTCCGTTGGTATGGCCCTAATCAGGACAATATTACCTTAGATAAAATCCGTCAGATTCCGGGAATGGAGGGGGTTATTACCGCTCTTCATGAACTACCAGCAGGAGAGGTTTGGCCTTTAGATAAAGTGCTTGAGCGTAAGGCTATTGTTGAAAAGGCAGGATTAAAGCTCTCAGGTATTGAGAGTATTAATGTTCATGAGGATATTAAATACGGAGCTCCTACCCGTGATAAGTATATTGAAAACTATATAAAATCTTTGGAGTCTGTAGGTAAGGCCGGTATTCACTGCGTTTGTTATAACTTTATGCCGGTTTTTGACTGGACCCGTACTGATTTGGCTATGCCTCTTGCCGATGGTTCAAAGGCTATGGCTTATGATGGCAAAATCTGTGAAGGCTTAAGTTGCGAGCAGATGTTTGAATATATTGCCAGCAATTCAAATGGTTTTGAAATGCCTGGCTGGGAATTAAATCGCAAAGATGAAATCACAGCTGAGATTAAAAAGTTCTCTGAGATGACCGCAGATGATCTTAGAGCTAACTTTAAGTATTTCCTAGATGCCATTATGCCTACCTGTGAAAAGTACAATATAAAGATGGGTGTACACCCAGATGATCCTTCATATGATCTTTTTGGACTTCCACGTATTTGTAAATGTGAGGATGATTTAGTCAAAATAGCTCAGATGAACAGTAGTCCTTATAATGGTTTCTCACTATGTACAGGCTCATTAGGCTCAAATCCAAATAATAATATTCCAAAGATTATTAGAAATCCTTTAATTGGCCCTCGTATTCACTTTGCTCATGTTCGTAATGTTAAGCATACAGGAGATCATAAGTTTCACGAGTCAGCTCATTTATCATCTATGGGATCTTTAGATCTTTATGAGATTGTAAAGGCCTTAGTTGAGGTTGGTTTCAATGGCATAGTTCGTCCAGATCACGGTCGTGAGATTTGGGGAGAGATTGGAAGACCAGGTTATGGACTTTACGACAGAGCTTTAGGTGCTGTGTATATTCAGGGACTTGAGGAGGCTATTCGTAAGGAAAAGCACATGCCATATCCTGATAATATAAACTCAGTAGAGCAGCCTCTTATTTACTAATTAAAAAATTTTATTCTAGATTTAAACCTCCTTTTATAAGGAGGTTTGCAAGGGTGATTTTATGCAAGTTACTTTAGATGGAATTAAAGATAAAGAAAGCTTTTTAAAGGCTCAAGTTAAGCTTCCTTTATATGATGTAAAAGAGGTTTTAGAAAATACTATAAAAGCTCCTGTTTGGTTTCACATGGGAGCTGGTAATATTTTCCGTGGTTTTATTGCCTCTTTGCAACAAGAATTATTAAATCAGAACCTTCAAAATTGTGGCATTGAAACTATCAGCATATCTAAAGGTGAGGCTATAGATTTAATCTCAAAGCCTCATGACAATCTTATTGTAAACGTAACTTTGTTACCTGATTTTACAGTTGAAACAGAAGTTTTGGGATCTGTAGTTGGAAATTACCGCATCAATGGTGATTATCCATCTGATGAGTCTTATGTAAAGAGTGCTTTTAGAAATCCTTCTTTACAAATGCTTTCCTATACAATTACCGAAAAGGGATATGCGCTCGTAGATATAAATGGTAATTATCTGCCAAATGTTTTAGCTGACTTTGAGAATGGTCCTAAAAAAGTTCATCATGCCATGTCACTTACATGTGCTCTGCTTTTAGAGCGCTTTAAGGCTGGAGCTCTGCCTCTTTCATTAGTTTCCATGGATAATTGCTCTCATAACGGAACTTTAGTAAAAAAAGCCGTTTTAAATGTAGCAAATGAGTGGTTAAAGAGAGGTTTTGTAGATAAGGACTTTATTGCTTATTTAAATGATGAGCAAAAAATAGCCTTCCCCTGCTCCATGATAGACAAGATAACGCCTCGTCCTGACGAAAGAGTGGCCTCTATGCTTATGGAAAAGGGGCTTGAAAATATGGAGCCTATCAAAACCTCATCAGGAACCTTTATAGCTCCTTTTGTTAACGCAGAAAAACCTCAATATCTGGTGATTGAGGACAAATTCCCCAATGGCCGTCCACCTTTAGAAAAAGTCGGGGTTTTATTTACCACTGCAGACAAGGTTGACCTATGTGAACGCATGAAGGTTACAACATGCCTAAATCCTTTACATACCTCATTAGCAGTTTATGGCTGTTTACTAGGTTATAAGCTTATAAGTGAGGAGATGGACGATAAGGATTTAGTCGCCTTGGTAAAACGTTTGGGTTATAAAGAAGGCCTTAAGGTAGTTGAGGATCCTGTGATTTTAAGTCCAAAGGCTTTTATTGATGAGGTTATCGAAAAACGTCTGACTAATAGATTTTTACCAGATACTCCACAGCGTATTGCCACCGATACGAGTCTTAAAGTTCCAGTACGCTTTGGTGAAACCTTAAAAAACTATAAGAGAGCTAATTTAGATGCAAAAGAGCTTGTAGCTCTTCCTCTTGCGATAGCAGGGTGGCTGCGTTATCTTTTAGCCATAGATGATGAAGGTAAAAGCTTTGAGCTTTCTTCTGATCCTCAGGCTAAATCATTACAGTCTCTTATGGGCGCGATTAAGTTTGGAGAACCTCAAAGTGTTTCTGACAATCTAAAGCCTATACTCTCAAATGCAAGTTTGTTTGGGGTTGACCTCTACAGTGTAGGATTAGGTGATGTTATTGAGACAATGTTTAAAGAAGAAATTAAAGGGCCTCATGCAGTCAGGGCTACTTTGCAGAAATATCTAAAGGATTGCTAATTTAGTTTTAAGGTATAAGCTAATTTTATAGGTTTTTTCTGAGAGCTTTTTAAATTATATGTAAAGTAAGCTTTTAAAGCTTCTCAGAAGAACCTTTTTTTGCCAAAATTAAGGCCTTAAATCAAGCTTTTCTTATAGCCTCATCAATTTTTTTAGCCTCATTCTCTAAAAGAGACCCACCTTGAGTTAAAACACAATGTGCATATTCAACATTTGGCGTAAGTTTGTCTCGGGATAATTGATGCAATATGGCCTCAACAGATTTCCGTCCAATTTCATAGCGGGGAGTGCCAATACTACAGAGTTTTGGAATTGCGGCATCGCAAAAACTAAGTCCGTTGTAACCTAAAACACATAAATCCTCAGGGACTTTTATACCATGGTGTTGGCAGGCAATTAATACGCCTACAGCCACGTCATCATTAGTACAGATAATTGCATCTAAATTGGCTTTATCATCTAAGGCTTGAGATAAAAGTTCTCGTCCAACCGAGAAGGTGGAGTGTACAGGAGCTTGATAAAGATGAACAGGCAGGTTTGCCTCAGATAAAGCCTCCATATAACCTTTTTGACGATCAATGGTACGACGGTCAAGGCGCACTCCAAAATAAGCTATATTACGTCGCCCACTTTCTATCAAAGCCTTAGTAGCCTCATAAGTTACAAGTTTGTGATTTATACCTATAGCCACATTGATTGGATTTTCTGGTATTGACATTATTTCAGCTACAGGAATTTGCGATTTCAAAAGTCTTTTTGTAGTCAAGGGAGTATGCTCAGGCTCAGATAGGATAATTCCATCTACCTGATAGGAAATAAGAGAGGCTACTCTTTGCTCTTCAATATTTATATCATAACTTGAATGCATAAGAAGCACGCTGTATCCTGCATCAGCAGCTGTTTTTTCAACTGCATCAATAACATCTGAGAATACCAGGTTTGAAAATGAAGGTATGATAAGACCTATAGAGCGAGATGATGATTTAGACATTATCGCAGGAACTTTATTTGGTATAAATCCACTTTCGTCAATTACAGCTGAAATCTTATCTCGAGTTTTTTGCGCTACACTTTTAGGATCATTAAAATAACGTGAGACTGTCATTTTAGTAACGCCCACTATATTTGCAATGTCCTGTAATTTTGGTCTTTTAATACTCATGAAAAGCCTTAAATTTGTATGATACGGATAACATGTCTAAAAATAATTTATTACTTTATTTGAAATAAAATTTTAACATCATAATAAAAAGAAAACTCATAATTAGGATTTAGTGTAAGAATATCAAGCAGATTGTCATAAATGATATAAAAAGCTCTAATCATAACATTGTATAATGCCGTATTTTATAAATAAGGCCCAAGTTTTAAGCTTTGAGCTGGTAATTATCCAAATTTAATAAAATACATACGAGGGGGCTGATTGATGGTTAAGGGTTCAGGCGTACAGGCACGACTTACAACCTCATTTATGCTAGTGATCATTTTTACACTAGTTATTGCTGGTTTCGCTATTTACAATCTTATGACAGTAAGATCTCTTATTGTTCTTACTAATAACTCAATTGCTACTGAGTATGAGCCT
>CALFLJ010000228.1 GCA_937880335.1 uncultured Succinatimonas sp. | reverse complement strand
TCAGGCTTGATGACACCAACTGAGTCAGCTGCAGTAGCTGTAGTTTATTCCTTTGTAGTAGGCTGCTTTGTTTATCGCGAGATTAAATTCAATGATCTGATGTCAATTATTATTGAATCAGGAAAGGGCTCTGCAATGGTACTCTTTATTATTGCAACCTCAACTGCATTTGCCTGGTTGTTTACCTATGCAGGTATTTCACGCATGTTAATTGATTTAATCAATAGCATGAGCTTAGGTCCTACAGCATACTGCTTAATTGTAGCTTTTGTGCTCTTGATCTTTGGTACCTTCTTAGAGGGTATAGCCACATGCGTACTTTTAGTACCTCTATTATGGCCAGTAGCAGAATCATTAGGTATAAATGTAATTCACTTTGGTTTAATTGTATCTATTTCAAATGTAATAGGTACCATGACGCCACCTGTAGCAGTTAACCTGTTTGCAGCATCTTCTGTTACTAAGTTATCAATGGGTGAGATTTCAAAGGGTGAAATTCCATTCTTTATTGGATATACCTTTGTATTCCTACTAATCGTAATCTTCCCATGGTTTAGTACCTGCTTAATCTAAGAATTTTAAGATTGCCTCTTATGAGGTGATCACAATAAATTTATTCAACTTACTTAGGTCACCATATCCTCTTGCTTTTGTAAGGGGATTTTTTTTTTGCTTGGCATGATAACTTTCTAAAGGGTATTGTCATTATGTTTAAGTGTGCAGACTTAAAAACAAGTATCATAAGACAAGTAACAATAAGCTCTTAAAGATATGTATGCAATAAATGTTAAAATAGGTTCTTATGCCTTCAATCAATTACATCCATGAGCCTGTTTAAAGTATTGATAACTTAGAATTAAAAAAGAATTTTCACATTTTTAGCCCTGATTTTTTAAGAAAAATAGCAGCTTTTTCTTAAAAAATTTTCTTTGCGTTATAATTTATAAAATATATGTTAAGGATTTTGGAACTATAAATGGAACTTAAATGGAATAAACAGACTTTTATTTTATGTCTGTTTATATTTGCATCAACCTTACCTGCTGTTTTTTTGCGTGAATTAAGCCCTATAAATGAACTTAATTATATAGCCGCAGCCCAAGATGCAATCGATAATAATCATTTTTTCTCTTTTTTTGAAGATGGAAAACCCTATACACAGACTCCACCTTTTTATATGTGGATTTGCATGATTGCTATTTTATTTGATGGCCTTCCTACAAGTAGCATCATGCTGTTTTTGAATGTTTTTTCTTTGATGGGGATTATTTACCTTTTAGATCAGACCTTTGGTAGCATGTTGCAACGCAATTATCGCTATAAAACTACCATTATAATTATTTCCATGCCTTTTATGCTCACGGCGACATTATTAGCCCAACCAATTGTCTTGTTTGCTCTACTTGTCGTTGCATCAACCTGTTTCATCAAAAGTAGAACAGATGAGATCATAGAAGATCCTGATCAGAAAATTGAAACTGGAAATATAGCAATTCCGCTTTTAATCTTTTTATCTATTTTCACCAACGGGCTTTTAGGGCTTTTAATACCTCTTTTTACCTTATTTTTAGTTTTATTTACATTAAAGAAACTAAAACTGTATTTTCTGATATTACCTCCTAGGTATTTTTATATTATTGCTATTTTCTATTTCATCTGGGTGAGTTTGACATTATCTGAGGCAGGTGTTGACTACTCTTTTAGAATGTTTATCTACGAACCTTATGCAAGGCTTATAGGTTTAAGCGGTTTAGGATCATCTCAGGGTATAGCTTATTATTTTATTGCTTTTTGGATCTTATCTTTGCCTTTAGGGATAAGTGCAGCTTATGCAGGGGTTAAAATATTTTTATCTGAAAAGCGCAAAATAGCATTAAGTCCTTTATTTGCCATCGCAATGCCATTGGCAACTTTAATCATTATTTCAATTCCAAGCAGTAAAAATGTTACCTATGTTTTTGCTTCACTTCCTACGATTGCTTACTTTATGGTTTATTACAATCAAAAGTATGGAACTCGTGATCGTGTCTTAAAAATTTTATTTGCTTTAGGCATGTTGCCTTTTGGTCTTTTATTTTTTGCTTATTTTTATGTTAAAGAGCAATTCCCATGCCTTAAGAGCATTTATGTAATTAGTTCTTTATTATTTTTAATGCTTTTTTCTGCCTTAGCCATATTTAAGGTTTCTCGTTCAAGTGCAACAGAGGGCGTTGCAACATTTGGTGTTGGTATGTTGGTTATGACTTTTACTGTAGGATTTGCCATGCCAGAGATTAATGCCTCTGTAAGTTATAGCTTAGTCGGAGAGGCTTTGGACAGAAAGATGGAGGATTCTAATAATTTTAATCTTTGCTATATGGGAATAAATAATCCTTGGACATTGAAACTTTACAATAAAGATATGAATCTTAAATTATCCGATAAGGAAAATATAAACTTGGATTATTGCAAGAATAACTTTAGAATAATTGGTCGCAGTGCATTACGTGATCATGAGGATTTAAATAAGCTCAAATCACTGAAAAATGCTCGTATGTATGGTGATACTTTACTTATAAGTCCAGAGCAAACAAAAGAGCAAAAATAAAGTATAACGAGGTCTTGTTTCATGAGTAAAAAGGTTTTAGTTACAGGCGCTGCCGGATTTTTGGGCATGTTTGCCGTTAAGAACTTTTTATCTAAAGGCTACCATGTAGTAGGTATTGATGATCTAAATGATTTTACCTACGATGCAAAAATAAAAATTGACAGATTGCAAGAGTTAGGAATTGATGGTGTTTCTTTAGCTAAAAGCTCATATAAAAAAAACGGTAATTTTGAGTTCCACCTGTTTGATATTACTGATATGCCTACTATGGAGGCTATGATTTTAGATGGTAATTTCGATTTAATAGTTCATCTGGCCTCATTGAGTTCAACAGTTGATGCTACATTATCCCCATCAGTATTTATAAAGGCCAATGTAAATGGTTTTACCTCCATATTAGAGGGATTGCGTTGTCTTAAGGGCAAAAGACCTTATTTAAGAATTTAGTAAGGCCGAAATCAATTTATGCGCTAACAAAGCAGATGATGGAAGATTTAGCATCTGTCTATGCCAATTTATACGGTATAAAGTCTGTGGGGTTACGTTTGTTTAATATAATAGGGCCTATGATGCGTCCTAATACTTTAGTTTATAAACTAGCCAAAAGCCTCAGCTTAAAAGAAAGCTTTGATCTTTACGATAATGGTGAAAACTTTCATGATTTTATGGATATAGATGATTTTATACGCTGTTTAAATTTAATCACAGAGGCAGATACTGGGCTTTTTTCGAGCTCAGAAATTTTTAATATCGCAAGTTTAGAAAAGAAAAAAGTATCAAGTATCGTCCAAAAGCTTGAGAGTTTATCCTCAGAAAAACTTATCCGTGAAGACATAAAAACTCCACTTGGAGATTGCGGAAACTTCAATCCAACCATGGATAAATTCAACAGTTTCTTTAACTTCAAAATAGAAGTTTCTTTTGATGCTTCAATAGAAAAATTTTACAAATGGTTTTTAGAATACGTTAAAACCTCAAACAACTTTTATCAGAAACTTTAAATATGACTTTTTTAGTTGATTCTCATTGTCATTTAGGCTCGCTAAGCTACCAAAATAAGCAGGGTACAAGCCTAAAAGAAATTATTAAGCGTGCATATAACTGTAAAGTTACTCATTTTTTGTCTGTAGCATGTACTCCTGATGAATTTACAAAACAGCAAAAACTGACTGAAGGCTTTGAAAATATCTTTATGGCAGCAGGTGTTCATCCCTTAAATTTAGATGAATGTCCTGACTATACCGATGATGACCTTTTAAAATGCTTTAATGATCCTAGGACTATAGCTTTAGGCGAGACTGG
>CALFLJ010000227.1 GCA_937880335.1 uncultured Succinatimonas sp. | reverse complement strand
CAAATAAAGGGCCAAATACATCCTTTAATGCCTCATTTATGTCTTGGGCATTTTTATGTCATAGTTTTAAGGATTAGATCTGCTATTTTTAATGCTGCTGGGCTACGTTTGATTCTTGCCATAATAAAACCAATTTAAGTCATAAAATGGCATCAGACTTAAATTGGGGTACACAGATTCTATTTCACTCTCTAAAAGTTGAAAATAAACTTGTAGGTGCTACCTGGGCTATAGACATGTTTATTGATCAAATAGCTATTGGGGATGCTTTAAAACAAGTATTTAACAAGTTTAATCGTAGCTTTAAGATAGCCTTTGTCATCGAAAAAATGATACACAGTTAAATACTTAATTTAAGGAAATTACTAATAATGATATTTCCTCATTTAATGCTATTAACATATGGTAATGAAATAGATTTTGAGATGATCTTTTAAGATCATTTTCATTGTGCCATTACCAATTTATAAGTGCAATGTTGTTTGTATATCGTAGTTTAAGAACTTACTTGAATACTTAGCTTTAGTAACTGGTGAAAGAGAAGATGAGGATAGTGCCAATTATATAAATCGATAAGGGGGATGAGTTTGATAACAACCAACAGTACTTTGAAACCTAAATAAGGTGGTTATCGATCTTTTTTATCTGATGATAGGACTCTAAAATGTATATTCCTATGCCTGCTTCTAGCTACTGCTATATATCTAATCTCATATCATTCAGAATTAGAGCATATGAGAAATCAAATGAAGCTAAGAAAGCCAAAATTAGATTTGATAATTATAACAGCCAAGCAGACTGTTAGCTGATTTAAATACTATTATGCTGACTAGCTTTAAAGAAGACTATTACTTTGATGAAATCAAATGTAAAGCTTTTGGAGTAGAACTACCCAAGGATAATTATAAGTATATAAAAGATGGAATCGCAGATGATGGAGAAGCTGAATATTATATTGGTTAAGCTCCTTTTTAAAGGATTTAGTGGGGAGTTAGAATAAGCTCTATAATACATAGCCCCCCAACTAGTGGGGGGCTATAATCTCGGACTTACTCATATGAAATAAAATATGAAAATCCGAGTTATTGTCAAGAGTATCTATTTCTAAGCTAATTACTTACCATCATAGCCATTGAAAGTGAACTGAACTTTCATAGTCTCAGGAGACAAAGCAGCTTCCATAGCTTCTACAGGCTTACTTGCATCGAAAGAGGCTGAGAGTAGTGGTAAAGGATCGATGATTCCACGATCTAAAGCTGAGCAAACAGCTCCAAACTCGTCGTAGAAACGGAATACTGAGTTCCACTTTAAGCCCTTAACAGCAAATGGTCCAAAGTCCTTAACCTCATGGCCTTGAGCATACATACCAACCTGAGAAATAACACCTGTAGGACGAACTAATTTCATTAACTGAACAGCAGCAAAGCCATTACCAGTAGCTTCAATACCAATATCGAAGGATCCCTTATGCTCAGACCATTTCTCTATTTGCTCTGGATTGTCTTTAGAGTTGCAAATAACATCTGCACCCATCTTTAAAGCAATATCAAGTGGCTGTTGACGGATATCGATAACAGTTACGGAGTTAGCTCCGCATGTTTTAGCTGCAGCTGCGCATAAGCAACCAATAGGACCTGCACCCATAACAGCAACATCTTTACCTAAGAGACTGCCTCCGCAGGATGAAATTCCACTGTAGGCAATGCCTAAAGGCTCAGCAAAAGCACCAACAGCAGGGGTTAAATTCTTAACAACACCACATTGTACTTCGTGAACGGTACAGTATTCTGAGAATAAACCTGTTACATGTGGCATGGTTGCAGCTGAACCTAGGTGCTTCATGTTTTCGCAATAGGTATATTCATGACGGTTGCAGTAATAGCAATCAAAGCAAGGACGGGCTGGACGTAATACTACGAGATCTCCTTTCTTTACTTTTGTTACACCAGAACCAACTTCTTCAACAATACCGCAGCCCTCATGTCCTAATACTAAAGGCTCACGAACAACGATTGCAGAACCATTAGCACCAAATGAATAGTAATGCTGATCAGAACCACAAATACCACCAGCAAGCATCTTAACGATGACTTCTTTTGGATCCTTGATTGTTGCATCAGGAACATCTTCGTAACGAATGTCTAATTTTTTGTGTAAAACAACAGCTTTCATCTTAATTTCTCCAGGTGCTAAACCTAAAAAAAGAGCTTAATGCTCGAATTTGTGTAAACAGATTTATCTTTATTAAGATTAATTTTGTTTATATTTTATTAGGTTGTCTGACAAGTTTTTGTGACTAATGTCACCTTTAAAAAATATTTTATGAGATTAAACAAAAAAGAGTTTCTCAAATTTAATTTTATTTTTTATTTCTTGCTACCTAATGCAAACGTTATTATTTTATATGATAAATATCATAAAGATTTGAATGTTAGAAAAATTTTTTATCTCTTTTTTAAAGATGTTATTTGTGTCAAATTAATTAGATTTTCTAGTATTTTGAACTTGTATAGTTTCCTTTACTTTATTAAGAAATTTTTTGTTGTTTTGCTTTAAGTAAAGATCTATGCCTTACTTGTGTTTTTATCCCTCTTGCTAGGAAATTATCATTGAGTGCTTGAGCTATATAGACACTTCTGTGAAAACCACCTGTACATCCTAAAGCTACTGTTAGATAAGATCTATTACTTTTTTCTATATTCGGCATCCAGTACATAAGTAAAGTGTCTAGTTGCTTTATATATTTATCAACTTCGCTATGGCATTTAAAAAATTCTTTTACTGGTTCATCAAGACCATTATATTTTCTTAAATTTTTTTCCCAGTATGGATTTGGTAAGAAGCGACAGTCAAATACAAAGTCTGCATCAGATGCGATGCCATCTTTGAATCCAAAAGACTCGAATATTATCATTAATTCTTTTTCTGGGCGTCCATTTATAAGTATTGTTATTTCTGAAGATAAATCATGTACAGATAAATTAGTTGTATTTATTCGTAAATCTGCTACAGATGAAATAGATGATAGTAATTGAGTTTCTTTGCTTACAGCCTCATCTAAAGATAGCTCTTTTTGAGATAGGGGGTGAATCCGCCTTGTTTCTGAGTACCTTCTAATTAAGGTTTGATCTTCTGCGTCAAGGAATATTATTGAAGTATGTATTTGAGGGTCAGACATTACTTTATGATAAGTAGATGTCAATTTTTGTATATCGTTGTTTATTGGTAGATTTCTAATATCAATTGATACTGCTAGTTTTGGATAATTTTTTTTAGCTTTCTCTATTAGATCTTCTATGTAAATTACAGGAAGGTTATCAATACAATAAAAACCAAGATCTTCTAGCGCTCTTAAAGCAACAGTTTTCCCAGAACCAGAACGTCCTGAAACTACAATAAGCTCTACAGCAATGGTCATGATAAAACTCCGAGTCCACTTTTTGGACTTTTAGTTTTGATTAATATTTTTGCTTAATGATAAATCTATTTTATTTAAAATAGATGAAATTTTTTGTTTTTCACTTCGACAAAGTCTAAGAGAATTTAAAAGATCATTATTTGCCAAAAGACTACTAAAATCCATCAAAAGCTTTTCTATTTTGTCGTATTTTTCGTTTTGAGAAAAGAAAAAAGTATAAGAAATGTCAACATCAAGTTGATCTGCATCAATAGAATTAAATGTAATAGGGGTATCTAATATTGATAAAACCCCAATACTTTTGTCTATGTCAGTGAGCATTGCGTGAGGAAATGCTATGCCATCGAAGAAAACTGTTGTCCCGGATTTTTCTCTTTCATTTAATGAATTAATTAACTCCTGGGCATTTTTTTTTAGTATACAGCTAGCATAATCTGCAACTTCTTCAAAAAGTCTTTTTTTGCTAAAGCAAAGAAGAGGAGATAGTATAATTGTTTCAGGAAGGATCAACATTTTTATTATTTTTTTTCTATTATATAAATTTAAAATGCCCTGCAATAGCAGGGCACTGTTTAAAAATATATTACTAGACGTTATTCTTGTTTTAGTTTTTCTTTGAATTTAACTAGCTGACGATCTACTTTATCTATTAAGGCATCGATTGCCGGATACATACTTGAATCTTCCGCCTCGGCATGGAGATTACCGCCAGTTACGGCTAAATCAGCTTTTGCAATCTGAGTTAGGTTTTCTACTGTTAATGTAACAGAAATAGATGTAACAAGCTCTGATTTTCTTTCTAATCTCTTAAATTTATCATTTACATAATCTTTTAGAGCATCTGTTAAAGTAATGCCTACGCCTTGGATATTGATTTGCATATTAACGTCCTTAATCCAATCTTGGTGATGGATAACAAAGTTACATTAACAAAAAAAAATTTGTAACTTCTGATTTAATAATAGGCAATTTTATGAAAAGTTAACAGTAAAATAATAATTATTTTTATATAAATATTTAAAAATGCGAGAAAAATCTCAATTATTTTTTAAATTAATTTTTTTCTTTGGGATGATGATGCTATACCAAGGCTTTCTCTATATTTTGCTATTGTACGTCTTGCAACCATAATTCCTTGTGTATTTAATATTTGTGCTATTTTATTATCAGAAAATGGTTTTTTAGGATTTTCTTTATTTATCATTTCTTTTATTTTTGCCCTAATAGCCGTTGACGAAGTTATTCCTCCATCATCGGTGTTAACGCTAGATGAAAAGAAATATTTCAACTCAAATGTGCCTTTTGGTGTATTTATATATTTCTCTGTAGTTATGCGAGATATAGTAGACTCATGCATTTCAATTTCTGTTGCAACGTCATTTAAAACCATAGGGTGCATAGCACTTGCACCTTTATCCATAAATTCTTGTTGATGCTTTACAATGCAAGAAGCAACTTTTAGAAGAGTTTCATTTCTTTTGGCAATACTTTGCAAAAACCAATTAGCTTCTTGTAGATTTGTTTTGAAAAAAAGTCTTTCTCTATCATCTTTTGCAAAATTAACAAGACGACTATATCCTTCATTTATTCTTACTGAAGGTATAGCAGATGAATTTAACTCTACACTATAGGTATTATCTTTGTTCTTTATAACTATGACATCAGGTATTACAAAGTCAGACTTTTGCTTTATTGCCACATTACCAGGCCTTGGATTTAATGATAAAATTAAATCTATTGCCTTTTTTAACCTTTGTTCATCGATACTGTATTTTTTTTTTAGACCACGATAATCCTTATTTGATAGTGCTTTTATATCATTTTCAATGATTTTTTTTGCTAGTTTTTTTTCTTTGGTATCAGACAGGGCATTTAATTGAATAAGTAAGCATTCTTGTACATTTCTCGCTCCAACACCTAAGGGATCATAGTGCTGTACTAGTTTTAATACAGCATTAACCTCATCTAAGGTAAGTTCAGGATATGATTTTTCTTTTAAATTACTAAAAATTTCTTCAATGCTTTCTGTTAGGTATCCCGACTCATCAATACCATCAATTATATTGATTGCTATATCTTTATCCATTCCTGTAAGAGGAGAAAGTTCTAACTGCCATATTAGATGAGAATTTAAGTCTTCTACTGTTTCACCTTCATAAATATCATCATTATCAATCGATAGTGACTTTCCTTGTCTAATTTGAGCTGAAAAGTTTTCTGATGAAATGTGATCATCTGAATCTTTTGTTATTTCATTTACTGTAGGTAAATTTATATCATTTTCTAAGTTAATATTTTTTATATTACCATTATCATCAAATTGTCTTAATCCATCTAAACCATCAATATCGTTATGTTTAATTGAGCTATCATTATCAAAAGGATCAAAATCTTCATTTGTTTGCTCGCTTGATATAAGATTTTCGTATGATTCTTCCTGAAGATAATTTTGCTTTTCATCAATTTCAAGTAATGGATTTTCATCACAGGCTTGTTAGTTCAAGACTAGATAATTGCAAAAGACGAATAGCTTGTTGTAATTGAGGTGTCATGGCTAAAGTTTGCGTTTGTGCAACGTTCAACTGAAGAATATTTTTTATCAAAGCCATGATTAAAATCCTTTGTTATAAAGAGAAGTTTTCACCTAAGTAGACATTCTTTACTTTGTCGTTTGCTAAGATCTCGTTTGACGAACCACTTGCTATTATTTGTCCTGCATTAACTATATACGCCTTTTCACAAACATCTAGAGTTTCCCTAACGTTGTGATCTGTAATAAGAATACCAATCCCCCTGTTTCTTAAGTGTAGAATAATATTTTTAATCTCAGATACCGAAATTGGATCTACACCTGCAAAAGGTTCATCTAATAAAATGAATTTTGGATTTGACGCTAATGCTCTGGCAATTTCAACACGTCGTCTCTCTCCGCCAGATAAAGACATTCCAAGGCTTTTTGAAAGATGTCCTACACTAAATTCCTCTAATAGTTCATTAACCTTATTTTTTCTTTCTATTTTGGACATATTAGGGATAAGTTCTAAAACCCCCATAATATTTTCATAAACAGTAAGCTTTCTAAAAATAGAGTTTTCTTGTGGTAAATATCCTAAACCAGCGCGGGCGCGCTCATGCATCGGCAGTGTTGTTATATCTTGGTCATCTAACATGACTTGGCCGTTATCAATCGAAACAATACCTGTAATCATGTAAAATGATGTAGTTTTTCCTGCACCATTTGGACCTAAAAGACCTACAATAGAGCCACTGCTTACACTTAAACTAACATCTTGTACAACGTTTCTTTTTTTATATGTTTTTTGTAAATGGATTGCTTTTAATTCGCTCATTTTTGTTTATTGCTTAATTCCTGTGGAATAAAAGTACTTCTAACTCTTCCGCCTTGGCTATTTTCATTGCTGGCCTTTAACTTTTGTGTGACCGTATTGTACTCGATACGTTCCCCATCTACGTGGGAGTTGTTTTGCCAAATTGTTGCTCTTCCAATTAATATCACAAGGTTACGATCTGGATAAAATTCAATACTAGATGATTGAGAATGTATTATCTTTCCGTCATCTTGTTCTTGCTTAAATGTTGTTGGATGTCCAAAAGTTTTTATGCTTTTTAAAGAACCATTATTGTTTCTTGTTATTTCTGCTTTATCAGCTTTAACCAATATTGATCCCTGTGTAGCTTCAACATTTCCTGAAAATACAGCTAAATTCTTTTTAAGATCAGCATATTGTTCATCAGATATTACATTTATCGGTTGTGAGTTATCTGATTTTAGGGCATAAGATTGTTCAGAGCTTAACATAAGCATAAAAAATAAAGTTTGAATGCTATTGCGGATAATATGTGACATTTGGACTACCTTTATAACTTATGATGTTGTTGCGTAAGTCTGCTTTAAAGTTTATACCTGTATTTACCCAGTTATGTCCTTCTATGGTTACGCGATCTTTTGATGTTACTATATCCTTTTTAAAGTCATAAATGAGGTAATTAGCATTAATTATCTTGATTTGAGGATGAGAAAAACCAGGATATAGATTTACATGACCTGATATTTTTGCGTTCTTTCCAATTACAGCATTCCCTATATCTCCAGAAAGTAACCATTTTTCAACACTACCATTTGTATTATATTTATAACTTTCAATAAGAGGTTTTTCTAAATTTAATAATTTTTTCTTGTCGTAATATTCAAGTGTTATAGAGTTAACTGTGTGGTTTAACGATCCTTTTTTATTATATATAGCTCCATTAACCCCAAATGCTTTAAAAGTGGGGAGATAGGAAAGATCTTGTTCTACTTTATCATTTTGTACTTGTGCAAATCGATAAACGATTACAGATAAGATCAGAAGTAATATTGCGATAATAAATGACTTTAATGTAACAGTCATTCAATAGGACCTCCATCTAGGTTTAATTTTCCTTGAGCCATCATAATAAGATCGCATAGTTCACGAACTGCTCCAAAACCACCTTTTTTTGTCATTATTAGATCAGAAATTTTTAAAATGTAAGGATGGGCATCTGCTGGGCATGCTGTAACACCTGCAATTTTAAACATTGACAAATCATTTAAGTCGTCACCAATTGTAACTGTATTTTCAAGATCTATTGAAAGTTTGTTACAAAGCTTTGTTAATGCTGTTTTTTTGTCCCACTCTCCTTGTATAAGTAGTTCTATACCAATTTCCTGCATGCGACGAGATGTAAGTTCAGCTTTACGACCTGTGATAGCGGCGCAGTACACCCCACTTTTATTTAGATGATGTAGTCCATAGCCATCTTTTGTGTAGAATTTTTTGAATTCCAATCCTGTGTTATCTAAGTAAACGCCACCTTCTGTAATAGTACCGTCTACATCAAATGCTAATAATTTTATTTTTGATAAGCGCTTCATGATATTTGCATCAATAAAGCCATAGCAGGTGTTGATTTTATCCATATATATTAGTTGCTAAAATCTTACAAAGAAAAAAAGCAACTCTCCTTTATTTAATTACAGGTTAAAGAACTAATATCCTAAGAAATATAAATTTAAGTTTAGTTGTAAGGCTTTTTATATTTATAGATATTTAAGTTTAGAAAAATAAATTTTTTTATTTGTAATAATTTTTATAATTATAACTCTGTTCTAAATATTTAATTTTCTATAATAAATAGAAAATATATTATCTATTTCCAAAAGTTAATATATAAAGGATATCAAAACACATGTTTTTTTTTACCTTTTTATTGATTAAAAATTTTTTTGTGACTACTCATAACCTCAAATTAAGTTGTGAGTAGATTTTAATCTTTTTACAGTCCTTTTCGGC